>CAZUJM010000327.1:0-3850 GCA_964620405.1 uncultured Pirellulaceae bacterium
TGCGCCCGCTGGGCCATGGCTGCGCCCGCTGGGCCATGGCTGCGCCCGCTGGGCCTCACCGCTCCATCCGCCAAGCCGCCTTCCTCCTGATCCTGCCCTGGACCTCGCCGACACGAACGTTCTTCCCGGACCGGAATTATCCAAGACATGGCTCGAAACCAGTATTTCGCCAAGAAACCGCTCACCGCCGTGGATCGGGAGCTCGAGGGCGATGACCGACTGCATCGCGTGCTGGGACCGTGGCAACTGGTGTCGCTGGGCGTGGGTGCCACGATCGGCGCGGGGATCTTCGTGATGGTGGGGGAGGCGGCGGCCACGAAAGCCGGTCCGTCGCTGATGCTGTCGTTCGTCGTGGCCGGCATCGCCTGCGGATTCGCCGCGTTCTGCTACGCCGAGTTCGCGTCGATGGTGCCCGTTGCCGGTTCGGCCTACACCTACGCCTACACAACGCTCGGCGAGCTGATGGCATGGATCATCGGCTGGGACTTGGTGCTGGAGTATGCCGTGAGTTCGGCGGCGGTCGCGCAGGGGTGGTCCAAATACTTCCAGGACCTGCTGGGCGTGGTCCGCATCGGCGGCAAGCCGCTGATGTTGCCGGAGGCGATCCGCAACGCGCCGTTCGAGTTCAACGGGGAGCAGGGTCGGTTCGTGACCACGGGCAGTTGGATCGACCTGCCCGCGCTGCTCATTACCGGCTTGCTGACCTGGGTGCTGATCCGGGGCATCCGCGAGAGCGCGCGATTCAACACGCTGATGGTGCTCATCAAAGTCGCCGTGGTGCTGCTGGTGATTGTCGTCGGCGCGTGCTACATCAATCCGGCCAACTGGACTCCCTTCGCGCCCTACGGCTATTCGGGCATCAGTTTCTTTGGCCATCCGGTGCTGGGCACGACCAGCGCGCGGGGCGAGCCGCTGGGCATGATGTCGGGCGCGGCGATCATCTTCTTCGCGTACATCGGATTCGACGCGGTGTCGACGCATGCCGAGGAGGCGCGGAACCCGCGTCGCGACGTGCCCTTCGGCATCATCGGCTCGCTGGTCATCTGCACTGCGCTCTACATCGGCGTGACCGCCGTCCTCACCGGCATGGTTCCCTACGACCAGATCGACCGCCACGCCCCCGTCTCCGCCGCGTTCGGCCATGTGGGCCAGACTTGGATCCAAGCGTTCGTGTCACTCGGCGCCATCACCGGCATCACCTCCGTGCTGCTCGTCACGATGCTCAGCCAGCCGCGCGTCCTGTTGGCGATGGCCCGCGATGGCCTGTTGCCGATCTCCTTCTTCGGCGCCGTGCATCCCCACTACCGCACGCCCTGGAAATCGACGCTTCTCACCGGACTGGTCGTGGGCCTGCTGGGATCGCTGCTGCCGCTGGACGTGCTGGCGGACCTGGTGAGCATCGGGACGCTGCTGGCGTTCGTGATCGTCTGCGGCGCGGTGCTGGTCATGCGGCATGTCGCTCCCGACGCGCCGCGCCCGTTTCGCGTGCCGTTTGGTCCGGTGTTTCCTGTACTCGGCATCCTCACCTGCCTGCTGCTGATGTTCTCGCTGCCGCTGGAGAACTGGTGGCGACTCGGCGGATGGCTGGCCGTGGGCCTGGTGATCTACTGCTGCTACGGTCGCCACCACAGCCATCTGGCCCGCAACCTGCTGCGTGAAGAGACCCGGGAAGGGCTTTCGCCGTCGGCCAGCCGTTTTCCGCATGGCGACGATCCCCCTGGCGACTCGAAGCCCCAACCCTGATTCCTGAAACGCGACACGCAAGCCGCGAACACGGGCTTCCGCCGCGCGGGTATGCTGTCCAGCCCGAACCTACCCGCCAGAACCACCGAACCTCCACTCCCCACCCAAGCATCCGAACCCTATCCCTCCGAACAAGGATGAGCAGGCAAACCATGTCGCAACTACCACGCTGGGGAACCGCGGAGCTCCCCGAACCGCTGCCGTTCAACACGCGCAACATCCTGCATGTGATCGGGCCCGGCGCGATCCTGCTGGCGACCTCGATCGGCGGCGGCGAGTGGCTGGTGGGTCCGGCGATGGCCGCCAAATACGGCGCGGGCATCATGTGGATCGCGACCGTCGGCATCATCCTGCAAGTGATCTTCAACCTCGAATCGATCCGCTACACGTTGTACACGGGCGAGCCGATCTACAGCGGCATCATGCGCCTGCGTCCCGGTTCCACGTTCTGGGGCACGTTCTTCATCGTGCTCACCGCCGCCCAACTGGGCGTGCCCGCGCTGGGCAAGGCGTGCGCGACGATCATCTTCACCACCTTCCAAGGCCACCTGCCAGGACCGGCCGACGACCCGAGCCTGATCTACATCACCTACGGCGTCCTGATCGCCGGCTTCCTGCTGCTCTCCTGCGGCGGGACGATCGAGAAGATGCTGGAACGACTCTCCTGGGCCATGGTGGCCTACATCTTCACGTTCCTGCTGTTCGTGAATATCGCGTATGTGCCCGTCGAGCATTCGGCGAAGACCCTGCGCGGCTTCGCCAACTTTGGCTACATCCCGCAAGGCATGGACTGGGTGCTGCTGGCCGCGCTGGCCGCTACCGCCGGCTCGGGCGGTATCGGCAACCTGACCATCTCCAACTGGGTGCGCGACAAGGGCATGGGGATGGGCAAGCATGTGGGCGCCATCGCCAGCGCGATCGGCGGGCAAAAGATCGAACTGTCGCACACCGGCGTCGTCTTCCCCGTGAATGAACAGAACCTGGGCCGCTGGCGCACCTGGTGGAAATACGTGGTCCTCGACCAGGTCTGGCTCTGGGGCGTTGGCTGCTTCATCGGCATGTACCTGAACGTCAACCTGGCCTCGAACATCATGGACGCGTCGCTGGACCTGAAGGGCCCGGCCGCGGGCGCGTTCCAAGCCGAATACTTGGCCAAAAACTTCTGGACGGGCTTCTGGTACCTCGGACTGCTGAACGGATTCTGGATTCTCTTCTCCACGCACCTCGGCAACACGGATATCCTCGTGAGGACCATCACCGACATCGTCTGGGTCGCCAGCAGCCGGCTACGCGAGACGCGCTCCGTGAACGCGGGTCGCATCTACTACGGGCTGCTGATTTTCTTCACGCTCATCGGCTTCGTGATCGTCAACATGGCGTCCGCGATGGAACTGTTCATCATCCTTGCCTCCGTCGCATCCTTCGTGCTCGTGCCGGCCAGCATCCAGATCCTGATCGTCAATACGACGTTGCTGCCCGTGGAACTGCGACCGCCCATGTGGCGCCGCGTCGCGCTGGTGCTGTGCGCAATCTTCTACGGCATCGTCAGCGGCTTGGCGGCTTACAACGAAATCGTCAAGCTGATGGGGTAGGCACGCAGGCAGATGCAGTCTGCACACGCCGTGTGCAGAACTGAACTGACGAACCACAAGCCACTCCCCAACAACGCGACGACTGCCGTAATCGTAAGCCGCGTTCGGCACACGGAGTGTGCCGACTAAGTCGACGCAAGGAAGCTACGACGACGCGAGGGCATGCTTAACTGCAGTCTGCACACGCCGTGTGCAGAACTGAACTGCCAAGCCGCAAGCCTCTCGCCAACAACGCGACGACTGCCGTAATCGCAAGCCTCGCTCGGCACACGGAGTGTGCCGACTACGTCAACGCAAGGAAGCTACGACGACGCGAGGGCATGCTTAACTGTAGTCTGCACACGCCGTGTGCAGAACTGAACTGCCAAGCCGCAAGCCTCTCGCCAACAACGCGACGACTGCCGTAATCGCAAGCCTCGCTCGGCACACGGAGTGTGCCGACTACGTCAACGCAAGGAAGCTACGACGACGCGAGGGCATGCTTAACTGTAGTCTGCACACGCCGTGTGCAGAAC
>CAZUJM010000327.1:3950-5628 GCA_964620405.1 uncultured Pirellulaceae bacterium
GACGCGAGGGCATGCTTAACTGTAGTCTGCACACGCCGTGTGCAGAACTGAACTGGCAAGCCGCAAGACTCTCGCCAACAACGCGACGACTGCCGTAATCGCAAGCCTCGTTCGGCACACGGAGTGTGCCGACTACGTCAACGCAAGGAAACTACGACGACGCGAGGGCATGCTTAACTGTAGTCTGCACACGCCGTGTGCAGAACTGAACTGGCAAGCCGCAAGACTCTCGCCAACAACGCGACGACTGCCGTAATCGCAAGCCTCGTTCGGCACACGGAGTGTGCCGACTACGTCAACGCAAGGAAACTACGACGACGCGAGGGAGTTCCCACGACGCGCCGCGGTTCTTACTGAAAGCTCTGCTCGGGGCCCGGAAAAGTACCCGCGCGGACATCGTCGCGATAGCGGGTCACGGCCTGTTCGATCTGCTGGCGAAGCTGGGCGTAGGGGCGTACGTGGCGTGGCAGTCGACCGGGGGTGAGGCCCAGCAGGTCCTGGTAGACCAGCACCTGTCCGTCGCAGTCGACACCCGCTCCAATGCCGATCGTGGGGATCGGCAGTTGGGCCGTGAGCTGCTGGGCCATCGACGAGGGGATGCATTCGAGCACGATCCCGAACGCTCCAGCCTCCGCCGCCGCGTTGGCGTCCTGCTGCAACTGCTCAAAGTCGCGTTGCACTTTGTAACCGCCCAGCTGGTGGATGCTTTGCGGCCGGAGCCCCACATGGGCCATGACGGGTATGCCAGCTCCCACGAGCCCGGCGATGACCTCCGCCTGCCCGGCACCGCCTTCCAGCTTCACCGCTTGGCAGCCGGTCCGCTTGAGGATCTCCCCCGCGCTCTCCACGGCTTTGTAGACTCCCATGTGATAACTGGGGAAAGGCATGTCGACGACCACCAGCGCCCGACGTACGGCACGTCCCACCATTTCGGCATGGTAGATCATCTCTTCCAGTGTCACTGGCAGCGTCGTGTCGTGGCCCTGCACGACCATGGAGAGGCTGTCACCGACCAGGATCGCCTCGATGCCGCACTCGTCCAGCAACGCCGCGGTGTGATAGTCGTAGGCGGTGAGCATCGTGATTTTCCGCGCCTGTCCCTTCATGGCGACAAACTCGGGCACGGTCAGCCGCCGGCCGGCGGGTGCATGGCTGGACATGGGTCTGCTCCTCGGTGCCGAGGCGATGGGGCTGGGGATCCTGGGGGGCCTTACTGGGCCTCTCATGGTAGTCCCCCGGCTGCGGGCGGGACAGGCGGGACGGCATGGCGGGTCAATGCGACCTGACGCTGAAGACGGTGGCCCGTTGCCGGGGCCGGCCACCCGACGGTTGGATGGGGGCCGCTAGTGGGGCTTGGCAGACCGAGGTATAACGTAGTCTCAGGCAGCTGAAATGGGTCGAGGCGCGAATGCCGCCCGACTTCATGCAAAGTCGCTGATTCTTGCTCGTTTCTCCGGAGGAGGGATCCCTGCCATGTCGGCGATCATCGACGATACCTACGCGGAAGCCTTTCGCAGCTTGTACGTCGAGTTCTTGGTTACGGCCCGCGACCGCACCTGGGTGCAGCACGCGGTTCACGCCGCGGTGGGGAACGCCTCGAGCACCATCCTGTGCGACTGCGAAGCGGGTTTGGACCGGTTCGTGGGACCGGGCGGCGATGAATCGTTCGAGACGCCCG
>CAZUJM010000328.1:0-5538 GCA_964620405.1 uncultured Pirellulaceae bacterium
GCGGCTGCACGCGACGCGTGCGCAGGCTGAGTTCCTCGACAAGCTGCAGGCACTTGCGGCGGCGTCGGATGAAGCTCTTGCGGATCGCGGCTCGCTCCTCCTCCGAAAGCGATTTGCAGAGCAGTCGGCCGAAGTCGGCTTCGTTCTGCCGCAGCAGCTCGTCCAGCGTCCGCAGGTTGTGCGGCATGCGCGCCAGGATCTGCTCCTTCGTCAACTGCTCGGTCAACGACACCTTGATCGTGCGGTCGAAGGGCAGTTCGCCCGAGTAGACTCGCTTCAGCGTTTCGACCGTGTGGCGCATCGCGAGGTGCGTGCTGAGCACCGTGCGGCGGAATCGCTTCCGCGAGACTTCGATCTTCTTCGCCAGCGCGATCTCCTGCTCGCGGCTCAGCAGCGGGATGCTGGACATCTGGTTGAGGTACATGCGGATGGGATCGCTGTCCATCTTCCGCACTTCCTCGGCCGGCGGCGGGCCCAGCACCAGTTCGGCCGATTCCTCGCCGGCGTCCAGGCTCTCCTCGGCGATGCGAAGTCCCGGGCGGGCGTCGGACAGGAACTCCGCCGGCTCCGACTCCAGCAGCCGGATGCCCCGTTCATCGAGGGCCAGCAGGAGGTTGTCGAGCTTCTCGGGGTTCACGTCCTGGTCGGGCAGGTAGGCATTCACCTCGTCGTAGGTCAGGTAGCCCTGTTCGCGTCCCTTGGAGATGATGGCATCCAAGGCAGTGTCGAGATAGGTCATCGCGTGCAACCTCCTGTGCATTGCGGGCCTTCCATGCCGGACGCCTCCGCGCGTTTGCGGGCAACGCGGCGCGTCCGATCGGCACAGGCTTGTCGCTCTTCCTTGAGAAACAATGAACCTGTCCGATGTATCGTGCGGGCCGTCCGTTCGCGGGCGAACGGAGGCCGTGTCGGGAGCTTGCGGGCCGATCGTTATTCGCCCATCAGCTCCAGTTTGTGTTTCATGATCGCGAGCAGCGCGTCCAGCTGCTCCTGTTCGCTGAGTTCCTCGCTCTCCAGGGCCGCTTGCTGGCGGCGCAGGGTTTCCTCGGTGATGCGGCGTGAAAAGGCCAGGATCAGGTCCTCCAGCAGCATGTTGTAGTCCACCTGCTGCTTGCTGCGTCCCGACTCGTCCAGTTCCACCAGCAGGCTCTTCATCTGCGGATCGTCGAACGCCAGCAAGAGACTGTTGAAGTCCACGGCCGCATCGGCGGCGGCAAGCTGTCCCACCTGGCGGTAGATGTCCCGGGCCGTGCTCGTGCGCAGTTCGGTCACGTCGATGCGGTCCAGGACGACCGGCACGTAAGCCGGCACCTGCAGCAGCATCTCAAAGAGTTCCCGCTCCACCGGTTCCAAACGCGGCTTCGGCTCCGACGGAAAGCTCGCGACCGGTTCAGGGACGCGCGGAGCGGCCGGCGCCGTGGCCTTGGCTCGCTGCTCGAGCACGCGTTCGCGGAGTTCGCCTTCGTCGAGCCGGAATTCGCGCGCCAGCCGGTTGAGGATCTGTTGCTCGCGGATTCGATGCGCGGCTTGGCCGGCAGGCGGTCCCTGCGAGGAACGAGCGAGGGTGGCGAGCAGCGATTCCAGCGCGCGGTTGGCCGCGTGCGTGTCACGCAGCAGGTCGATGCCGCGCGTCTCCATGCGGATTCGATGCTCCCAGGCATCCGGCGCTTCCCCGGCGTGTTCGAGCAACGCGTCCGCTCCATGCTGCAGCACGTAGTCGCACGGGTCGAGGTTGTCCGGCAAGGTCACGATCCGCAGGTCCACCTGGTTCGTGATGAACAACTCCAGCACTTCGTTCGCGCGCCGCTGGCCCGCGCTGTCGCCGTCGAGGATCAACGTGATGCGATCCGTGAATCGCTTCAGGAGCGGCAGGTGGCGCGGACCCAGCGCCGTGCCCAGCACGGCCACCGCCTGCCCGATGCCCGCCTGCTGCGTGATCACGACGTCCGTGTAGCCCTCCATCACCATCACGTTCCGCTCGCGCACCACCGCGTCCCGCGCCCAGTTCAATCCGTAAAGCTGCTCGCTCTTGGAGAACAGTTTGGTTTCGGGCGAGTTGATGTACTTGGCCGTCTTCTCGTCGGCCAACTCCGGCAGGATGCGCCCGCCGAGCGCGATGGGGCGGGACTGCAGGTCGAGGATCGGGAAGATCGCGCGGCCGCGGAAGCGGTCCAGCCACCGGCCCGACTTCTCACTCTGCGTCACCAGGCCCGTGGCGTTCAGGAGCGGCACCGGGATCGACTGCCGCGCCGCGCGGTCCAGCAGCCACTGCCAACTTGGCGGAGCAAACCCCAGCTTGTATCGCTCGAAACTCGCCGGCGTGATGCCGCGACGCGCCAGGTAGTCCCGCGCGCCCGCCGCCTCCGAAGATTCCAGCAGATGTTCGTGGTACTGCTGCGCAGCCCAGGCCATGACGCGGTACAACGCCGACTTGTCGTCCGGACTGCCCGGCGCCACCGGCTTGCCGGCCGGAGCCAGCACGATCCCGGCCCGGTCGGCTAGCATCTCGATCGCTTCGCGGAACTCCACGCTCTCCCGCTTCATGACGAAGCTGAAGATGTCGCCGCCAATGTCACAGACCCAACATTTCCACGATTGGCGATCGGGGTTGACCTGCAGGCTGGGACGCGAGTCCGGGTGCCAGGGACAGATGCCGACGTAGATGCGGCCCTGGCGACGCAGGTCGATGTGCTGGCCGACGAGATCGACAATGTCGACCGCCTGGCGAACACGTTCCTTGGCGTCTGGAGAACCTGCGTACACCGGCGACTCCTGCGGCTGGGCTATAGGGACAGAACCCCTGCGCTGGCCGCGATGCGCGATCCACCATCCATGGTGGCCCGGTACCGCCGGCTGAATCAATCAGCAGAGTGCTCTCCCTAGCACGGCTCACAATTATAAACACGTCGACCCGGCGGTCAACACGAACCCGAAAAGGAGCGTGTGGCCGCGAAGGCCTCGCTTCGTGATCTCCTCAATCCAAAGCCTCTTGCATCGCTTTTGAAAGGTTAGTGTCTTTTTTGCTTGGCGCCGTGGTCGGCAGATGGGGTGTCGGTTCGCCGCCTAAGGGAACAACTTCCCAGCTGGGCGGACGATTGATCGCTTGGGGATTCCCGCAGTCATCGATGGCCCGCAGTGATCGTATCGAAATCGGTGCCCCTGCAGCTGTTGCCTCAGGACAGTTCCTCCGACTCCTCGAGCACGACCTGAAGGAGCGACTGCAGGTGTGCCTGCTGGGCAAAGTCGGCGATTCGCTGCCGCTCCTCGGCCGAAGAGGTGCGGTAGATCTGGCGGAAATCACGCCGGCTTTTGTGGCTGCCTTTGCTGATCCAGATAAGTTTCGCAGCCGCTGCATCCGTCCGTGATACGACCGGCAACTCGACTCCCGCGAAGATCTCGGCGGTGCACGACCGGTCCAGTTCGCCCTCAATCAGTTCGCGGGGGTAGAGGTCGAGCTTCAATGCCTCCACCTTGTCGAACAACTGGAACATGGTCCCTTGCATCACGGCGGCACGCAGCGAATCGGCGTCGTAGAGGAAGTCCGATTCCCGCAGATTGTCCAAGAATACTGCCAGTTGCGGCCGGATGCCTCGCGGATCCACCACCAGATCGATGTCCTGGGTCATCCTGGGTTCACCATACAAAATGGAAGTGACTCCGCCTGCGAGATGGAAGCGGATCCCCAGTCGCCGCAGGATGTGGGCGACTTTATGTACGGTGCTCTGAAAGGCCTCAGGAGGGAACATGGGCCAAGATCCGGTCGATCATCGCCACGGCCGCCGCATCGGCTGCGTAGAGTCGTCGGGCCACCTCCCATTTGAGGCGTTCGTTCGACATAGGGCCGCGTTCGGCCACGATTTGGCGTGCCAGCAGATCCCGGGTCCACTTCAACAGGGACATCGACCGGGCCATGCGTTCCCGAGGCAACAAAGCATCCATGCGGGCTTGGTAGTGTTGTTCGACCAGGGAAGGCATACGGCTGTCTGCTTCTGGAAGGGTGAACGCTTCATCAAGGATGGCCGACTCATTGTAGCCGAATCGGCGTCGAATGACTGACTGCTCGTAGGCCCAGGCTGCGGCTGGGGCGCCGCGCTTCAATTTTTAACGCGCATCGATTTTGCTTGACACTTCCGGCTAGGCAAGGTTGGGACGCAGGCATCCAGCGCGCGTTCTCCGGCTTGGCAGACTACTCCCAATAGGTGGATCGCTCCTGGGGACGCAAGTTGCGCGGCGCGGGCGAGGTAGGGAATTCGCTTGAAATCTTTCCGTGGCAACGTGATAATGCGGGTCCGACGGCGGAGACCGATGTCGCTTTTGAAAGGCGATCCCACCTCGAGTTTCCGTCCGCCCCGCCTTGCCATGCGAGTCGTATCACTCGGCCTCCCCGGCCGTAGGTCGCTCGCCCACTCCCGCCCACCCAAAACCGGCCTTCTTGGTCATCCCTCAAGGAAGGACCCCTCCATGGTGCGTTCTCACTTTCTTCCTGCGAGATCCGTCTGCGCGTTGTTTTCGCGAGGCCGCTTCGCGTCGATCGCCGTCTGGGGGGCCCTGGCTTGGGCTGCCCTGGCTGGCGTCGTCGACGCTGCGTCGCTAACGCTCGACTCGGGCCGTGGTGCGGGGCAGGTCGCTGTCATCGCAGGGAAGGACGGCCGGCAGCAGTTCATTGCCACCCATGTGGATGACGCGGGCGCCAGTCGCGATGTGACACGCGAGTCCACGTACGAAGTGAGCCCGGCCGGGATCGTATCGGTGGATGCGAACGGCCTGGCGATTCCGCAAGCGGAAGGGACCGCGACCATCACCGCGGTGGGGCCCGACGGCCTGAAGGCCCAGGCCGAAGTGCGGGTCGAGCACTTCGAGGTCGACCTGCCGATCAACTTCTCGAACGAAATTGTGCCGATCTTCACCAAGCATGGTTGCAACGGCGGTGGCTGCCACGGCAAGGCCAGCGGCCAGAACGGTTTTAAGCTCTCACTGCTGGGCTTCGAGCCCGGCGAGGACTTTGAGTTCCTGACCAAGGAAGCCCGCGGTCGCCGCCTGTTCCCCGCCGCGCCGGAACGCAGCCTGCTCCTGCAGAAGGGCACGGCCCAGGTGCCGCACGGCGGTGGCGCTCGTCTGGAGGCCGACTCGCCAGCCTACCGCGTGGTGCATCGCTGGATCGCGCAAGGCATGCCCTACGGTTCCGAGGCCGATCCCGTGGCCACACGCATCGAGGTGTTTCCGCGTGACCGCGTGATGACGAAGGAGGCTTCGCAGCAACTGGTCGTGATCGCCCACTACAGCGATGGCAGCACCCGCGACGTAACGCGGATGACGACGCTCACTTCGAACGACGCCGAGATGGCCGAAGTCTCGCCAGCGGGACTCGTCAAGACGCACGGCCAGACGGGCACCGTCGCCGTGATGTGCATCTTCCAGGGCCATGTCGACGTGTTCCGCGCCACGCTGCCGCTGGGGGTGGAGGTGACAAACCTCCCTGAGCCGGCCAACTTCGTGGACGAGCTGGTGTTCAACCAGCTGAAGCGTCTGGGCCTGCCG
>CAZUJM010000329.1:0-5516 GCA_964620405.1 uncultured Pirellulaceae bacterium
AGCTGGCGGCGACGGCGACCAGCAGTTTGCGGTCGGCGACGTTCCAGACCTGCAGTTCGCCGAGGCGCCCGGGCGATCCGCCGGCCACGGCCAGACGCGTGCCGTCGGGCGAAAAGGCCACCGACTCAATCCGTTCCGACATGCCCACCAGGCGGCCGACGATCGACGACTTGCCCGCGCTGGCGGCGTTGGGATCGGTCAGCGTCGCCACGTCATGCAGCAGGACTTCGTGGAAGCCACTGACGGCCAACAGTTTCCCATCGGGCGAATACTGGAGTGCGGTCACGACCGGGGCGGCCGGGTATTCGGGCGGATGTTCGGCATCGTACCGCACGCGCGCGGAGGCCGGCGTATCGTCGATGGCGCCTTCAGCGATCCACTGGCGGATCTGCTGGAGCTGGAGTTCCGAGAGAGGTGGCGCGTTTTGGGGCATGGCCGCCTTGCCGTCGACGGGCGTGATCTGCTGCAGCAGCTCGCTGGCCTCCGCGTCCTTCGGCACAATCGCCGCCTCGCCGCTTTCGCCTCCAGCCAGCAGCCGCTCAAACTCGGTCATCACATACGCGCCGCTGGGCTTGGCCGGCTGGTGGCATCCCTGGCAGTGAGCCTGGAAGATCGGACGCACATCCTTCCAATAACTGACCGGAGTCGCGGCCGCGGGTGGCGGATCGGCCGCTCGCAGACTCGATGGCCGCGTCGAAGCCAGTGCGAAGACCATGCCGCCGCACAGCAGCGCAAACGGCAGCAGGCGGGCGAGGTGACATCGGTCGAGGGAACGGGGATGCGAGATGGTCATGCTCGATCGCTTTCCGCAGAGCAGAACAAGGGGCGTTTCGGGGGGATCGGGGCGCAGGAACCAGGGCGGGAATGAAGCCGGCAGGCAGGGCCCCATTGTAACGAAGGCCCCGCGGCGATGCGCCTTGTTTTACCGCGGAATTTTACGCGTCGCGGCCTAGCGGGGGTGGGGCGATCGGCGTCTTCCGACGGCCTTTCCCAGCTGGCTTTCCCGACGAAAGCCGGCGACCTGTACGAGGCCCGCCGATGGTGGAGACGGGCCCGGGGGAAGGAGCATCGATCGTTACGCGAAAACCTGTTTTACCACCCGACCCTCGTTGATCGTCAAGTTTTCGCGACGCCCATTGTGCGTGTAGGTGAGCTTCATGTGGTCGAGGCCCAGGGCATGCAGCAGGGTGGCGTGGAGGTCGCGGACGTGGATGCGTTCTTCGACGGCATGGAAACCGAACTCGTCGGTGGACCCGATCGTCTGCCCGCCGCGCACGCCTCCGCCGGCCAGCCACATGGTGAAGCCGGTGGGGTTGTGGTCGCGGCCGTTGCCTTTCTCGCTCATCGGCGTGCGTCCGAATTCGCCGCCCCAGACGACGAGTGTCTGGTCGAGCAGTCCGCGCTGCTTCAGGTCGGCCAGGAGCGCGGCGACGGGCTGGTCGCTGGCTTGGCAGAGGGAGCTGTGGTTGGCTTCGATCTTGGCGTGGGCGTCCCAGCGGCTGCCGGTGCCGCAGTAGACCTGGACGAAGCGGACGCCGCGTTCGACGAGTCGTCGCGCGAGCAGGCAGGCGCGGCCCATCGGCGCGGTCTTCTCCTGATCCATCCCGTAAGCCGCCAGTGTAGCGTCGGTCTCCTGCCGCAGGTCCACGGCTTCGGGCGCTTCGGCCTGCATGCGAAACGCCAGCTCGAACGCTTCGATGCGTGCTTCCAGTTCCGAACGATCGCCATGCTCCGCCGCGTGCTGCTGGTTCAGCGTGCGAAGCAGGTCCTGCTTGCGGGACTGACGCGCGGCGGGGAGCTTGGAGTGCAGGTGCGGGATCGGCGCGTCGCCATCGACGAAGCGCGTACCCTGGTAGACGGCGGGCATGAAACCGGTGCCCCAGTTGCGCTGGCCGCCGAGCGGCAGGTTGCCGTTGTCGGTCAGGACCACGAACGCGGGCAGGTCGGCGTTCTCGCTGGCCAGTCCGTAGTTCACCCAGCTGCCCAGCGACGGCCGGCCCGCGTTGACGCTGCCCGTGTTCATCTGGCACACCGAGCCAACGTGGTTCAGGCCATCGGCCCAGCAGGAACGCAGTACACAGAGGTCATCGGCATGGCGTGCCGTGTGCGGCAGCCAGTCGGAGATCCAGAGTCCGCTGTCGCCGTGCTGGTGCCAGCGGCGGCGGGAGGCGAGAAGCGGCGAATTGACTTCGCCCATCGCGGTGACGACGCGCCGGATGCTGGGCGGCAGCGGTTGGCCGGCAAGGCGATTCACCATCGGCTTCGGGTCAAACAGATCGATGTGGCTCGGACCGCCTTCCATGAACAGGAAGATGACGCTCCGCGCCGACGCCCGCTGCGGCGGTACCTGCGCTGCGCCGCGGGCCTGCGGATCCGCCAGCAGGTGGGCCAGCGCCAGTCCGCCAAACCCGCCGCCCGCTCGACAGAGAAAGTCGCGACGTGATCGAGCGGGCTCATGATGCGTTCGCACGGGCTCGTGCTGCGGATGCGTCTGCATGGGGATCGGTTCCTGCCGCGCGGATCAGTCCAGGTAGATGAACTCGTTGCTACAAAGCAGCGTGTGACACAAGTCGGTCAGTGGCGCCAGCGGATCGGCGTCGTCCGCCGGGACCGGTGCGTCCCACAGCGTCAGGGCGGCGGCCATTTCGGCGTCGCGCGGTTCGCGGGCCAGGATCTCGCGGAACGCCGCGCGGATGGCGAGTTGGACGCGGGCGGCTTGATTCGCGGGGCCGACCTCTGCTCCAGCCGACTGCGTGGAACCGTTGGCCTCCGTGGCCGTCGCGCTGCCGTCGCGGGCGGTGCCGTCCTGCGTGGCGATGTGGCGCGCGATCTGGGCGGCGCGGTCCAGGGCCCACGGGCTGTTCACGACCAGCAGCGACTGCAGCGGCGTGGTGGTCGTGTAGCGTCGGCCGCAGCTGTTGAACATGTCGGGACCGTCGAAGGCGAAAATCCACTCGGCCGGCCGGTTACGGACATTCCGCAGCTGGATCGACGGCGCCGGCTCGCTGTCCTCCACGCTGGGCTCGGAAGCGTACGGCCGCAGTTCACCGCTGATACGCAGCATCGCGTCGCGGATCGGTTCGGCATCCAGGCGTCGCGGAGATCGCCCGCAGAAAGCCCGCTCGGCTGCTACCGACGTCGGCTCGCCGCCGTGCGATCCCTGGCGATAGGTGGCCGAGGTGACGATGCGGCGATGCAGCTGCTTCCAGCTCCAGCCTTCCCGCACGAATTCCGTGGCGAGATGGTCCAGCAGTTCCGGGTGCGTGGGCGGCGTGCCCTGGTGGCCGAAGTCGTTGGGCGTGGCGACGATGCCGCGGCCGAAGTACTGCTGCCAGATGCGATTCACCAGCACGCGGGCCGTCAGCGGATGGTCGGGACGCGTGAGCCAACGGGCGAGCGCCGCGCGGCGTCCCGTGGAACTTCCAGCCCGTGGTTCGAGTGTCGGCGCGGCCTCGATCGCCTGCAGCACCGTCAGGAATCCGGGCGCGACGGATTCACGCTGCGGATCCTGGTTGATGTGCGTCAGCGGCGCCGTGTCCCCGACATCGGTCACGGCCATCACGGGGAGCAGGTCGCCCTGCAGAGACTGGGTCTGCCGCTGCAGGTCGTCGCGCAGCGCATCCCAGCGGGGACGCATCTCGCTGGGGAACTCCAGCTTCTCCGTCGGCACCTCCTCGACCTGCGGCCGCGCAAGGTAATCGTACTGGTGATCCAGGGGACCCCATTCGCCAGGCGGGCGGTCGTACATCGCCTGCAGGTAGGGCGGATAGTTCTGGATCACCTGCTTGCGGCTGGCGACAAGCGTCTGTTCCATCAACCGCATCTCGCGACGGATCGGCTGCGTCTGCTGCTCCAGCTGCAGCAGCGACGATGCCGCGCCGTTGCCGGGGATCGACAGGTCGTCCCGCGGCAGCATGGCGGCGAAGAAGGCCTGCAGTCGGTAGTAGTCGCGCTGGGAGATTGGATCGTACTTGTGGTCGTGACAGCGAGCGCACCGCAGTCCCAGCCCCAACATCGCCTCGGACGTCACTTCGGTGACATCCTGCAGGACGAGCGTCCACTGGCGTTCGACATCCTTCTGGTTATCTTCGAGTGGCCAGAGGCGCAGGTAGCCGGTGGCGACGCGCGCGTCCATGTCGTCGGGAAACAGTTCGTCGCCGGCAATCTGCTCCTGCACGAACCGGTCATACGGCTTGTCGGCGTTCAGGGAGCGGACGACGTAGTCGCGGAAGTGCCAGGCGTGCGGCCGGTAGACGTCGGCTTTGAAACCGTCGGACTCGGCGTAGCGCACGAGGTCCAGCCACAGGCGCGCCCATCGCTGGCCGTACTCGGGCCGCTCCAGCAACCGCTCCACCAGCCGCTCGTAGGCCTGCGGATCGGCATCCTGCACGAAGGCCTGCACTTCGTCCCAAGTGGGCGGCTGGCCGATGAGGTCGAAGTAGAGGCGACGGGCGAGCGTGCGGCGGTCGGCTTCGGGAGCGGGCGACACGCCCAACGCTTGGGCTTGCTGGAGGATGAAGCGGTCGATGTCGTTGCGCGACCACGCATCCTGCTCGATCACCGGGGGGGGCGTGGGTTGTGGGGAGCGGAAGGCCCAGTAGGCGCGGGCCGTTTCGCTGGCGCCGGGTTCGGGCAGGACTGGCGTTTGCAGGCGTGCGACGTCGGCAGGCCAGTGAGCCCCCTGCTCGATCCACCGCGCCAGCGCCGCCTGTTCGTCGGCCGACAACGGCGGACCTTCGGGGGGCATCTGCAGGTCGGGTTCCTGTCCGGCTACCACGCGCCACAGCAGGCTTTCCGCAGACTGGCCGGCCACCACCGCCGGGCCACGCTGACCACCGCGTGTCACTCCCGCCGCCTCATCCAACCGCAAGTCCGACTCCTGTCGCTGCTCGCCATGGCATTGCACGCAGCGCGCGCGGAGGAGCGGAGCGACTTCACGGGCGAACGAAGAGCCCTCCGCGGCATCGACCTGCGACACGCTGGCTGCCGGACCCGGTTCGGCGTGAAGGCATTGGGTCGCGAGCGCCAGCAGCACTGCGGCGAGCAGCAGGGGGGCGAGCAGCCAGGGGCGGGAGTGTGCTTGGGCGGGCATGCTGGATACCTCCAGGGAGCCCTCATCGTGACCATCGCCCGGGGCTTTGTCAATTTTGATCTGGTCGTCCCGTGCCGATCTGGTCCGAGGGGCCGGTCCTGGCGAGCCTGTTCGCGATCGGCCGCAAAGGCGCCAGGGCTTGCGCGACCAGCGCCTGGTCCGCAGCCCGCGGAGATAGACGCGGGGAAATGAAAAAGCCGGAGACGACGCGCGGCCCGGGCGGTCGTCTCCGGCGGAGGGTTCATCCCGAGTGACATGCGGGTGTCACTCGGTGAAGAAGAGGGCGGGTGGTGGAGCGGCCTGGGCCGCTCGTATGCCGACTACTTGCGGCGACGCAGGCCGAGCAGTCCCAGGCCGGTGAGGCCCAGGAGTGCGACGCTGGCCGGTTCGGGAACGGCCGCCACGGCCGCTGCGGGGCCACCGG
>CAZUJM010000330.1:0-5444 GCA_964620405.1 uncultured Pirellulaceae bacterium
AGCCATTGACCGCGCGCGGGGGCAAGCCTTAAAGTTTGGGCTTGCCCGGGGACGGGCACGGTGCCCAGGCAGCAGGTGGCCCCGTTTTGGGCCGCAGGCTTCCCGGGGAAGCTGGGCGGGCTTGGTTTCAATCAAACGACTTGCTGGATTCATGTGGCGGGAATGCTGGCGAAACGAGTCATCCCCTGTCTGGATGTGGACCGCGGACGCGTGGTGAAGGGCACGAATTTCGTGCAGCTTCGCGACGCCGGGGACCCCGTGGCCGTGGCGGCCCGATATGAGGAAGAGGGCGCCGACGAGCTGGTGTTCTTGGACATCACGGCCAGTCATGAGGGCCGCGACATCATGCTGGATGTCGTGCGGCGGACGGCGGAGCAGGTGTTCATGCCGTTGACGGTTGGAGGCGGCATTCGGTCGCTGGACGACATACGCGCGCTGCTGAACGCCGGCAGCGACAAGGTGTCGATCAATTCGGCGGCCTGCCGCGACCCGGAGCTGGTGCGTCGCGCGGCTCAGCGTTTTGGCAGTCAGTGCATCGTGGTGAACATCGACCCGAAGCGTGTTCAGAAGGATGGACGAACGGTGTGGGAGGTCCACATCAACGGCGGACGCCTGCCGACGGGGTTGGAGGCGGTGGCCTGGGCAAAACGCGTGGAGGAGCTGGGAGCGGGCGAAATCGTGCTCACGAGCATGGACTGCGACGGCACGTGCGACGGGTATGACCTGGAGATCACGTCGGCCGTCAGCCGGGCTGTTTCGATTCCGGTGGTGGCCAGCGGCGGGGCGGGGTCTCCCGACCACTTGGCCGACGCCATCCTGCAGGGCCACGCCGACGCCGTCCTGGCGGCCAGTATCTTCCATTTTGGACAGTTCACGATCCAAGAAACCAAGCAGCGAATGGCTGACCGAGGCATCCCCGTGCGATTAGACTGAGATCCGGAGCGCGGACGTCCCGTCCGCACCAAGAAAGGGTAGGAACCAGTTGGACCGCGAATGTCCCGTCCGCACCAAGAAAGGGTAGGAACCAGTTGGACCGCGAATGTCCCGTCCGCACCAAGAGACGTCGAGCACGTCCCGACCGCAGCCACGCAAGCATCGAGAACCACGCAAGCATCATGAACAGACCGTAATCGGCGAGCTTGGCGGATCGAACTTTATCCGCGAAGCTCCCAGCCAGAGAGGGCGGCAGGCGATGGGTCGCTTGCCTGGATCCGCGGGGACAGCGGAACCAGCCGGAACAAGAGGAACAGCAGCAGAGGTGCCAAAATGAGCTCGGGCCTGCCCGAAGACATGGACAAATACCTGGGGACGCGTAAGGAGCTGGAAGTGGACAAGCTCTTCCGCGCCTGCGTGAAGCTGCAGGGCAGCGACCTGCACTTGAAGGTCGGCCAGGCTCCGTATGTCCGCATGCGCGGATCGCTGCGGCCGCTGAACCGCGACCCGATCATGGCGGAGGAGATGGTCCGGCTGCTGTTTCCGATGCTCAACGAACGGAACCGTCGGATCTTCGAGGAGGAGGGCGGGGCGGACTTCGCGCACACCGTTGATGTAGACGGGGTGAGTTGGCGTTTCCGCGTCAACATGCTCCAGCAACTTGGCCGAGTCGGTCTGGTGGCTCGCCGCATCAACAACTGGATTCCGAACTTCGAGGGTTTGAACCTGCCGCCGGTCATGGAGGAACTCTGCAAGTTCGACCAGGGCATGGTGCTGCTGGCGGGCGTGACGGGTTCGGGCAAGAGCACGACGATCGCCTCGATGCTCAACTGGATCAACCGCAACTACCGCAAGCATATCCTGACGCTGGAGGACCCGATCGAGTTCATCTTCACGGAGGACAAGTGCCTGATCAACCAGCGGGAGGTCGGGCAGGACGTGAAGAACTTCTCGATCGGCATGAAGCACGCGGTGCGCGAAGATCCCGATATCATCCTGGTCGGTGAGATGCGTGACCAGGAGACGTTCCTCACGGCGATCCACGCGGCGGAGACGGGGCACTTGGTGTTCGGGACGATCCACGCCAGCAGCGCGTCGACGACGATCGGCCGTATCCTCGACCTGTTCCCCGAGGAGATGCACAGCGCGTTGCGGAGTGCGATTGCGTTCAACATGAAGGGGATCGTGGCCCAGAAGCTGCTGCCTTCGATCCGTGAGGATGTCGGCCGCGTGCCGACGGTGGAGGTGATGACCTTCACGCCGACGGTGCGGAAGCTGATTCTGGAGGAGCACGACGAGAAGCTGCCGGACGCGATCCGCATCGGCGCGGAGGACGGGATGCAGGACTTCACGATGAGCCTCAAGTCGCTGGTGGACAAGGAACTGATCGACCGGCCCACGGCCTTCGCGGTTGCGCCCAACGTGGAAGCCCTGAAGATGTCGCTCAAGGGCATCGATGTGTCACAACCGGGAATTCTGTGATGTTGCGTTACGTTTGCTGGATTGGCCTGGTGCTGTTGCTGGTGCTGTCGGGGAACCAGGGGTTGCTGGCCCAGGAGAATACGTGGCCGGAGTTCCCGATGAACCCGGACAGCGTCCATCAGTTGGAGCGTGGGCCGGGCAGTTACTTCAGCTGGATCAAGCTGTTGCTGGTGGTTGCGGTCTACATGGCGTACGTCTGGACCAGCGACTGGGCCAATCGCGACTGCCAGATGCGGGGCCTGCCGTACTCAATGTGGAACCCGATCGTGACCGGACCGTTCCTGGCGGGACTGGTGGCGGTGTTCACGATCCCGCTGTTCGCGCTGGGCTTCCTGCTGCTGCTCGTCTCGTGGCTGGCGCCGGTGCTGGCGTATGTGATCGTCCGCAACCAGTCGGTGGAACTCCATGAACGCGTCCTGACGCCCGCGCACCTCCGCTACCTCGCGGCGAATCGCCTGCAGAACATGGGGGTGGAGGTGGCCAGCGAGGGGAAGGCTGCGCATGAAAAGGGCGCGCCGGTCGTGTTCACGGCGTTGGGCGGTTCGACCAACCAGAACCAGGCCAACATCATCACGGCGCGGCAGTCGCCTGGGTTCCTGGTCGCCAAGGAACTGTGCGCCGACATGATCAAGAACCGGGCCGACAAGTGCGTGTTGGACTTTACGCGCGAGGCGGTGGCCGTTCGCTACCAGATCGACGGCGTCCTCCACGACACCGAAGGCCAGGACCGCGAGACGGGTGACAGCGTGCTGGAAGTGTTCAAGACGATGGCCAACCTGAGCGTTGCGGAGCGTCGCAAGCGGCAGGCGGGACGATTCCAGGCGGAGTTTGAGAAGCGGAAGTACGCGGGACAGGTGATCAGCCAGGGCACGCAGACCGGCGAGCGAGTCATCATCCAGCTGGACCCGCCGCACTCGGACTTCAAGACGCTGCGCGAGTTGGGCATGCGCGACAAGATGGAAGAGCAGCTCAAGAAGCTGATGGCCAGCGACCATGGCCTGGTGCTCTTCTCGGCCCAGCCGGCGGGCGGACTGACGACGACCGTTCGCCTTGCGCTTGGGCTGCTCGATCGTTTCATGCGCGACTTCGTCGGGTTCCAGAACGTAGCGAGTCCGGAGCCGCTGGCGGACAACATCGACATTACCAAGTACGACCCGTCGCAGGGCGAGGAACCGGCCAAGGCGCTGGAGTCGCTCATGCGTCGCGAGCCGAACGGCGTGGTCTGCAGCGAGATTCCAGACGCGGAAACCGCCCTGGTGCTCTGCGAACACGCGACCAAGGACAAGCTGAACATCACGACGGTGCGGGCCAAGGAAGCGGTCGAGGCGCTGCTGCGGGTGCTACTGCTGAAGGTGCCCGCCGCCAAGTTCGCTCCGGCCGTCATCGCGGTCGTGAACCAGCGAATGATCCGCAAGCTCTGCGAAGACTGCAAGGAAGCCTACGAGCCGGCGCCCGCGTTGCTGCAGAAGCTGGGCATCCCCGCCGGACGCATCGAGCAGCTCTACCGGACGCCCGAAAACCCCGATCAGGACAAGGTCTGTCCGAAGTGCAACGGCATCGGATACTTTGGCCGCACGGCGATCTTCGAGTTGCTGGTGGTGACGCCCGAGATTCGGGCGGCGCTGGAGAAGGAGCCGAAGCTGGAGGTGCTGCGGCAGGTGTCGCGGGAAGGCGGCAACCGCAACCTGCAGCAGGAAGGGATCGTGCTGGTGGCCCAGGGGATCACTTCCGTCCAAGAACTGAGCCGCGTGTTGAAGCAGTAGCCGCGAATGGAGGACGTTGGCGGAACCCTCGCAAGGGCCCGCCGAGTTCTCGCCAAGATTTCGTCTGCCCGTCCCATCTTCAAGGGCTTTGAAGCCATGATGCTAACGATTTTCATTACGGTCATCATGCTGGTCGTGATCTCCATGCTCTGGAACGAGGGCCTCTGGAGCAACGCGTTGACAATGGTCAACACGTTCCTGGCGTCGATCGTCGCCACGAACCTCTATGAGCCGCTGGCCGGCTTCATGGACAAGCAGGCCGACTCGTTGACCTACTTCTGGGACTTCCTTTCGCTCTGGCTCGTTTTCGCCATCAGCTTCGGCGTGTTTCGCGCCCTGACGGACCAGCTTTCCAAGACGCGGGTCCGCTTCAAGATGCCAGTCGACCTCGCGGGGCGTGCGCTCTTCGGCCTGGGCACGGCCTGGTACGTGGCCATGTTCACGCTGTTCACGCTGCACACGGCGCCGACCGACCGCAGCAGCTTCGGCAAGGGCTTTGCCGCCTCTCCCGACGCCGCGAACTTCTTCTTCTCGCCCGACATCCAGTGGCTGGGGTTCATGCAGAGTCGTTCGGCAGAGGGGGGAGCCATGGCGCGGTCTACGGCGGTGCCGTTTGACCCCAAGAGCGAGTTCATCCTCAAGTATGGACAGCGGCGGCGTGAGTTCGGCAAGATGACGTCGCTGACCGTCCAGTCCGGCCGGCGTCGCGGCCGCTGAGGCGGACTGCGGGGAGCGAGCGGCTGGCGACGACGGAGAAGGCAACGTCGTGATGCGCGTCGCGGACTCGTTCGCGAACCCGAACGCTCGACACGGAGGGAGTCCGTGGCGGTTCGATCGAAGGCTTCCCAGGAGACCGACAGACGATGGCCTTGGACTCGAGCGACATGTCGCCGCCGGTTGACTCGGCGGAGCAGTCCCCCGACTACCGTTCCCTAAGCGTCTGGGCCCTGGTCGGCTGCGGCTTGGGGCTGCTCTCGTTCGTGGCCCTGGCCCACCCGTCGCTGTGGCTGGTTCCGCTGCTGGCCGTGTTCTGCAGCCTGGTCGCCCTGGTGCGGATTCGCCGCGATCCGGACTACTTGATGGGCGTGAAGCCCGCCATGATCGGCTTGGCAATCGGTCTGTTCTTCCTGTCCTGTGCGCCACTGCGTTACCTGGGCGAACGCCACCTGCTGCAGCGGGAGGCTCAAGCCTTCTTCCATGCCTGGCTCGATGCCGTACGAAATGGCCGACTCGAAGAGGCCTACCAGGGAACGCTGGAACCTCGTT
>CAZUJM010000331.1:0-5353 GCA_964620405.1 uncultured Pirellulaceae bacterium
GATCGCGCCGAGTATCGCTCGGTCGACCCGGCCAATCAGTTCTACTGGCGGATGGCCCGGCGACGACTTGACCTGGAGTCGATGCGCGACACGATGCTGCAGGTAGCGGGACGACTGGACGGTCGCCTCGGCGGCCGTCCCGAACCGCTGACCGCCGATCCACTCCATCGCCGACGCACGCTCTATGGACTGGTCGATCGGCAGGAGCTTCCCGGCCTCTATCGGAGCTTTGACTTCGCCAGCAGCGACCACGCACGACCACGCCGCAGCAGGCCCTGTTCGCGATGAACGGCCCGTTCGTGATCGCCCAGGCCGCGGCGCTCGCCGACGAACTGCCCGCGGAGGTGAACGACCGCGATCGCCTGCGATGGCTATATGGCCGCGTGCTGGGTCGTGAGCCGGTCGAGGCCGAGCAGCAGACAGCGCTGGAGTTCCTGCAAGCGTCGCGCGCGGCCGCATCGGTCGCGTCCGAGTCGGTGGCGGCACCGCAGTCGACCTGGGCGCAGCTGGCCCAGGTCCTGCTGGCATCGAACGAATTCTTTTACGTCGATTGAGTCGAAAAGGCGGCGAGCCATGACGAATATCCGAAGCGACCGGGCCGACGAGGTTTCGCGTGACCGTTGCGCGTTGACGGCACCTGCGGCCGTGTCGCGTCGCCTAGTGCTGCAGCAGATGGGCACGGGCCTCGGCATGCTGGGACTGGCGCACGTGCTGCAGCAGGCGGGCGTGTCGGCGGCCGCCGGAGATGGTTCGACCGTTTCGCGACCTCATTTCCAGCCGCGCGCCAAACACATCATCCACATCTTCTGGAACGGCGGTCCGTCGCAGATGGATACGTTCGATCCGAAGCCGATGCTGACGCGTTACTCGGGCAGCAAGCTGCCGGCCGGGAATCTGTCGACGGAACGACCGACCGGCGCGGCAATGGGCTCGCCGTTCAAGTTCCATCGGTACGGCCAGAGCGGCCTGGAGATCAGCGAGATCTTTCCGCACATCGCCCGCCATGCCGACGACCTGACGATCATCCGCTCGATGCACGCCAACACACCGAACCACGAGCAGTCGATGCGGCTGATGAACTGCGGTGACGAAAGGCTGTCACGACCGAGCTACGGTTCGTGGCTCACCTATGGACTGGGCAGCGAGAACCAAAACCTGCCTGGATTCGTGGTCCTGTGTCCGGGCTACCCCGTATCGGACGTGTCGAACTGGCGATCGTCGTTCCTGCCCGGAGCGTACCAGGGAACGCACATCGATACACGCAACACGGACGTGGCGAAGCTGATCGACAACGTGCGCAACCCGTCCCTGCCGTCGGCGGCGCAGCGGCGACAACTGGACCTGCTGCAGCGGATGAACCGCCTGCACCAGGAGCAGCGCGCGGATGAAGCCGACCTGGAAGCGCGGATCCAGTCGTTTGAGCTGGCGTATCGGATGCAGACGGCGGCGACGGAGGCGTTCGACATCAGCCAGGAACCGGCCTCCATCCAGGAGATGTATGGCCCGGGCCTGCAGGCGCGCCAGATGCTGATCGCGCGGCGGCTGGTGGAGCGAGGGGTCCGCGTGGTGCAGCTGTACCATGGCGACGTGCAGCCTTGGGACGCGCATTCGAACCTGATGGACAACCACCGCAAACTGGCGGGCGAGTGCGACCAGGCGATCGGCGCGCTGCTGACGGACTTGAAGCAGCGCGGGATGCTGGACGAGACGCTGGTGCTGTGCGGCGGCGAGTTCGGCAGGACGCCCGCCGTGGAACTCGCGCAACCCGGCACGGGCGACGTGAAGCTCGGCCGCGACCACAACCACTGGGGCTTCTCGGTCTGGATGGCCGGCGGCGGCGTGAAACGAGGCTTCGCCTACGGAGCGACCGACGACTTCGGCTACCAAGCCGTCGACAAGCCGGTCCACATCCACGACCTGCACGCCACGATGCTGCACCTGATGGGCATCGACCACGAGCGACTCACCTACCGCTACGCCGGCCGCGATTTTCGCCTCACCGATGTCGCCGGCAAAGTGGTACACGACCTGATCGCGTGAGGGAGCGCGACCGGCCTCGCCGCATCTCGTGGGCGAGCCGCCAAGGCCTCGGTCGGCTTGTTGTCTGCTTCGATGCGGGCGAGACGCTAAGGCCTCGGTCGGCTTGTTGTCTGCTTCGATGCGGGCGAGACGCCCGCGCTCCGACTATTTCAGCAGTACCGTGTCTTCGTGCTCGTAGCCCGGGGCGCAGCAGCACAGCAGACGCAGCGTCTCGGTGCCCGTGTTCAGCAGCGTGTGCCGAGCGCCCGGCGGGATCGCGATCGCGTCCCCGACCGTCACCTCCCGCTGCTCGCCGTCGATCGTCATCAACCCTACTCCATGGGTGATGTAGTAGATCTCCTCCGTCTTCGGATGGTAGTGCGGGATCGTCGACATCCCCGGAGCCAACCGCGCCTCCGCCAAACTCTGGTGCCGGATGCTCGAGTTGCGATGTGCTAGCAGCTCGCGGATCTCCGACCCGTCGGCCGTGATGAAGGATGGCACCTGTTCAAGGTTTTTAACGTCCATCGAAGGGTTCTCCCAAAGGGGCGGTTCGGGGCGTGGCTTTTTTTTACACGGAGGTCCCGGAGATCTCCCCGTCCTCCGTGTTCTCCGTGGTTGCATCGTGGTCAAATCCTCTCGGTCCAAGATCCACGGCGACCTGCGGTTTCCAACAGAGCCGACCTACCCAGTCATCCCGGGCCGACTTTTTTCTCGCATTATCCGTAACGTGCGTGTATTCTGGGGCCAATTGTGAAGAATCAGTTGAGCATCGCGGAGGCACCCATGCGCAGGGCATTCCGACATCATATCAGGTCGTTGGGACGATGGGCCTCGGACCGGCGGACGCGCCGACCGGGTCGGATGCGGAGAACTGGGCTGGAAAGCCTGGAACCGCGGCAGGTGCTCGACGCCATGCCCATCATCAGCGAAGTGCTCGCCAGCAACGATCGCGTCATCAACGACGAGGATGGCGACGACTCGGACTTCATCGAACTCTACAACGCCGGCGACTCGGACATGTCGCTGAACCGCTGGTATCTGACGGACGACCCGGGCGACCTGCAGAAGTGGCGGTTTCCCGATGTCTCGCTGAACGCCGGCGAGTACCGCGTCGTGTTCGCCTCCAACAAGGATCGCAACGATCCCGCCGGACAGCTGCACACCAATTTCCAACTGGCCGTCGGTGGCGAATACCTGGCGCTCGTCCAGCCCGA
The DNA here is from genome assembly GCA_964620405.1 of uncultured Pirellulaceae bacterium. Lineage (GTDB taxonomy): Bacteria > Planctomycetota > Planctomycetia > Pirellulales > Pirellulaceae > CAZUJM01. The sequence continues at coordinate 3,237 of CAZUJM010000331.1, forward strand.
CGGGCAGACGATTGCCTTTGAGTACAAGCCGGGCTACCCGAGGCAGGTGACCGACGTTTCCTACGGCATCCCCACCGGCATGCGGATGACGCCGCTGGTGACCGAAGGGAGTGCCGCGCGGATCCATGTGCCGACCAACGACAGCCTCGACCAGAAAGAGCCCAACGTCACGACCGGCACGTGGCTCTCCCCGACCTACGACGACACGGGTGCCAACTGGTTCAGCGGCACCCTCGGCGTCGGCTACGTGCCGCCCAACGAGCCGGTCGTCTTGGGCGATTCGGTCGCCGAGTTCTCAGGCGTGCAGGGCAAGGATAACTGGTACTACGGCACCTGGACCAAGAACTTCGACTCCGATAAGAAGTATGCGGCCTCGGAGTTCGGGGCGTTGAACGCCGAGCGGTTCTTCGATGCGGCCAAGAACATCTGGGATGTCGGTCCGAACGGGACGAACCCGAGCACGGAACTGACGCCGACCGGCGGTCATCCGGCGACGACGTCGGCGGGCGGCTTCTTCACGCACTGGGCGATCCGTCGCTGGGTCAGCGAGACCGACGGCGAGAGCTCGATCCAGGGCACACTCGCCAACAACGACCCCGCCGGCGACGGCATTGTGGGCCGCATCCTGGTAAACGGCACCGAGGTGTTCCAGCGCACCGTGAATGGAGCGTCCGGCACGTACGACGTGAAGGCCACGGTCAAGCAAGGCGACTTGGTCGACTTCGTCATCGACGCGGGTCCTGCGGACAACGAACTGGGCGACGCCACGACGTTCACGGCCGTTGTGCGTGGCATGCCGATCCGCACGCTGCCCGAGGCCGCCGTCGCCGACTCCAACACCGACTGGTCCAAGACGGGCGTGCAGGGCAACGCCAACTGGTACTACGGCATCTACGACGCCCGGGCCGACAAGGACGGACAGTACTCCGCCGCCGACTTCACCCAGTTCCCGTCGAACGCCTGGCTGACCACGCGCTACGTCTGGCAGGAGGCAGGCATCTCGACCGACATCCGGTCGACGAGCCAGCAGCCGCACGCCGATGCCAAGGGCTTGCACTGGGCGATCCGCCGCTGGCAGTCTCCCTACACCGGTTCGCTGGCCGTCCGCTACGAGGTCTCCAAGGCGCTCAACACGGGCGACGGCGTCTTCGTGCGCGTCTTCCACAACGGCAAGCAGGTGGACGCGATCCCGATCGCGGGAACCGACAGCAGCACACTGACGGGCAGCGTCGTCCTGCGCGGCGTCAAGCAGGGTGACAAGATCGACGTGGCCGTCGACCCGGTGGGTCCCGGAGTGACGGTGCCCCAAGCCACGGGCACGGACGACCGGACGAGCGTCCGGGTCAACGTCGCGCGCATCGGCGACATCGCCGAAAGCATCCAGACGGACATCCGCAAGCAGATGCAGGGGATCAGCCCCGGTGCCTACCTGCGGATTCTGTTCGACGTGCCCAACATGAACGCACTGGACCGCATCCTGCTGAATGTGAAGTACGACGACGCCTTCGTCGCCTACATCAACGGCCACCAGGTGGCGGCTGGCAACGTACCCGACTCGATTGCCTGGAACGCCACGTCTGCCGCCGTTCGTTCGGCCCTGGACGCCACGCTCTTCGAGACGATCGACCTGACCAACCAGCGCGACGTCTTCGTGCCCGGCCGCAACGTCTTGCAGATCCACGCCCTCAACTCATCCATCAACGACGACGAACTGCTGGTGTTGCCGGAACTGGTCATGGGCACGCTGGCCGCCGAGGTTGGCCAGGGCCGTTTTTTCGCGAAGCCCTCGCCTGGCGCACCCAACGGCCTCGGCGCCGCGCAACTGGGTCCGCTGGTCACCGAAGTCGTCCACTCGCCGAACGTACCCACGACCACCGAGGCGATCTTGGTGGTGGCCGACGTCTCGCGCACCTTCCATGATGTCGCGACGGTCGACCTGACGTATCGCGTCATGTACGGCGATCGCATCACCATCCCCATGACGGACGATGGCAAGAACGGCGATGCACTGGCCAACGACGGCCGCTTCACCGCGACCATCCCCTCGGGCCTGGCCAAGCCGGGTGAGATGATCCGCCGGTACGTCACGACCACCGACAACCAAAACCTGCGCAGCC
>CAZUJM010000332.1:0-984 GCA_964620405.1 uncultured Pirellulaceae bacterium
CCGACGCCGCGATGCTCGATGCGATCGCGCGCCGCCCCAGTTCGGCACACGGAGTGTGCCGACTACAACAAGGCGACTCACGTAGTCGGCACACGTAGTCGGCACACGCCGTGTGCCGATCCGAAGTGCCAACCCACCAACCCAAGCACCATACGATCGCCGACCACCTGCGCGTGCTGGAGGAGTTTGGCGGGCTCGAGGCATTGGGAGGCCCGCAGTTCGAGAGCATGTACCATGCCGGCTGGGCCTGGGCAGGCAGCACGCCCTACAAGTCCGCGAAGCTCGTGGCTGCCCACTTCGGCGGCACGCGCAATCCCCTGGCCATCTCGTGGCCCAAACAGATCCGGCCAGACGCCCAGGTTCGATCCCAGTTCCATCACGTGAACGATATCGTGCCGACGATCTACGAGATCCTCTCCATTCCGCATCCCACGGTCGTCGACGGCGTCACGCAGGATTCCATGGATGGCACCAGCATGCGTTACACGTTCGACTCCGCCACCGCCCCAGGCCGCAAGCGTTCGCAATACTTCGAGATCATGGGCAGCCGGGCATACTATCGCGATGGCTGGATCGCATCCGCCTTCGGCCCGCGCGTCCCCTGGGTGAGCGGCATCGACGTCAAGGCCTTCTCCTGGGATCCCGACGAGGAGCCTTGGGAACTGTACCACCTCGAGTCCGACTTCACGCAGGCCTACGACCTCGCCCAGCAGCAGCCCGAGAAACTGCGGGAACTGGTCACGGATTTCCTCGACGAGGCAAGCAACAACAAGGTGTTCCCGATCGGAGGCGGACTCTGGACCGGTATCCACCCGGAATTCGCCAAGCAGAATCCGGCCCGTGAGTTCTTCTACACGGCGGATGTGATCGAAGTGCCCGAAGCCACCGCGCCTCGCATCGCACAGCGAAGCAACCTGGTGACGATCGACGCACAGGTGGAGAAGGATACGCGCGGAGTGCTCTACGCCTCGGGCTGCATGTCGG
>CAZUJM010000332.1:994-5335 GCA_964620405.1 uncultured Pirellulaceae bacterium
GCCTCGCCGTCTGGATCGACGAGGGCACGCTGACCTACGAGTACAACTTGTACCACATCGAGCGCACGCGCATCCGCTGCACGGCGCCTTTGCCCGCTGGGCCACTGAAGATCGAAGTGGAATCGAAGTTCGCCGCCGGAGTCCGCAACGGCCCGGCCGAGGTCGTCCTGCGAGTGAACGGCCAGGTCGTCGGCCAGGGCAAGGTCCCGCGCACCACGGATTATGCACTCAGCGGCAACGACTCCTTCGATGTCGGTCGCGACAGCTACTCCCCCGTCTCCCCGCTCTACGCCGACCGCGCGCCCTTCGCCTTTTCCGGCAAGGTCGACACTGTCACCATCCGCTATACCACCGAACGCTGAGCTCGCAGCGACCCTCCGTGGTTATCTGCCTCCGTGCGCCTCCGTGCCCTCTGTGGTTAACGCCCCCGCAGTGACCCCCGCGAACTCACCGCCCCCGAACCACCTACGACGGAAAGCCACGGAAGACACCGTGCGAATCCACGGCGCCCGCGAAGTCCTCGAAGTCCATATTGGCCAGGGACAGATTGTTTTCGATCGACTGGACCGTGGCGGGGAGCGCGCGGAAAGCCTTGATCTGCTCGAGAGGCGTTTCGCCGGGCGCGCGATCGTAGTCCGCCGGCTCGACACTCTGCGGCGCAAATCCGACCACGAGCAGAGCATGCTCCTTGTCCTGCATGCACGCGTCGTCTACCACGAAGACGACGAATCCTACGTAGTCGGCCGGCAGGGATCGCACGAGGTTTTCGGCCGACATGCCCGCGAAGGATGCGTCCTCGACGAATTTCAGATTCGCCGTGAACTCCAATTCGGACAGCGGATCCTTCTGGGGAGCCGAAAGGAGTCCCCGGATCTTGTTCCAGTGCGTGTCGCTGGAGAAGTCCGTGCGGACCACCCAAGGATAATGCCCATCCTGATTCGACATGAAATCCCTTCTTCCCATACTCCGACGGGAACCCCGAGGTGAAAATCCAGCCGTTCCGGTCGCGCCGCGTCGCTATTTGGCGGGATCGAAAGGGAGCGATGATTTATGGACGCAGAGCCGCAGTTTCCCATCGCTGCAACGTCGGAAGACAAACGTCTTGTCGACCATCACCTCATCGCCCTTGGAGTTCGTCAGGTAGACGTTGCCCATCGTAATGGCGATGTCCCCATGGATCTGGATGCCGTTCTCCGCCGCATTGTTGTTGTAACGCACGTTCACCCAATGCTTCAAAGCGAATCCCGAGTCCTCTGGAAAGTCGGCATTGCCACCGATGAAGTACGACAGGGCGCCCTCCCGCGTGTTGCGGAAGGTGTTCTTGCCGAAAGCCAACGTGGGCTTGAAGAACACCTTTCCTTCCTTGTAGTCGTACAGGTCGTCGATGACCCGGTTCGCCACGGTCTTGTAATCGCCTCCTTGGTCGTGGACCTTGCCAATCTCCACGAGGCCATCACACCAGGCCTGTTGAGCCGCGTTCACTTCCGCCTCGGTGATGGCTGCGTTCTTGACCGGTTTGTCAGCAGCATTCCCCGGGGATCCGGGTCCCACGGCAACCAACACGGCGAACAACCACAGCAATCCCGACCGCAATCCAGAACTCACATGGCGCATGGCGGAACCTTTCAGAAATACGTCAGCACGAGGACCAAGACAGCACGTACGGTCCCGATTCTAGTCCACGACCCCACTCGCCAACAGGGCTGGCGTGCAAGCATCGGTACCCCCCGGATTCTCCGTGCCGCCAAGGTGTCCGTGGTAAGACTCGGCCGAGCCGAGGTGGGAAGAGACGGTAGGCTGCGATTTCGCAAGAAAGCCTGGGAAGGCGAAGCCCACGGGAAGCCGGAACCACACGAAGACCGATTCACTAACGAGGTCGGTCTTGGTGGCCTAGCAGGCGATCGCCCTGGCTGGACGGCTGGACAGCCACCACACGAACGTCACTGAATCCTCTCGATGTCGGGCAGCACCCACGAACGATCGAAGTAGGCTTGCGTCGGACCGTAGAGTCGGAAGTAGGAAAACCAGCCTTTGCCAGGCAACGTCTGGATCCAATTACTCTTGGGCTTTCCACTCGGCGCGGTGGGGCCAAAATAAAGGTCTACCGTGCCGTCTGCGTTCTTGACGATGTCGTTGCGAGAAGACCGATCGGGCTGAACCCCGGTATCGACGAAGCACCGGGTCTCGTTGTCGTAGACGGTGATCGACCAGAACTGGGCGACAGGCGCGTCCTTGGGAACCTTCAGGTGGTACGTGCTGCTACCGTTGAGCCAGTTGCCCTCACGATCCTTGGCGGATTCGAGATAGAGTTGACCGAACCCAACGGTACGGCCCATCATGCCGACCGAAACACCAACCGCTTCGTAAAACCAAGACGATCGCTCATCGAATTGCGTATAGTGCGGGGCCTCTTGGTTGGTCTCCTTCAAGGCGAGCGAGATCTCCCAATGCTTTCCCGGCCAGACGGTCGCCCCTTCAAAACGTTTCTGGTAGGCGATCGTGCGAGCCATCAACTCTCCGGTTTGAGTTGCCGCTTCGAGGATCCGCTTCTGTCGCTCGGTCGGAGCAAACGGCTTGCCCTTTTCGATACCCAGGGGTTGAAGCATCCCCATGATCATTCGATCGCGTTCATGAACAGGCTCTTCGTTGATGATCTTGGCAAGCCCCTCCCAATAAGCGAGTCCGCGAGGCTGCGTTCCGCTCCACTTGCGGCCATTCGGGGAAACATGGCGAGTTGGAGCCGGGTTCTCTCGTTGGCTGTAGGGATAGATCTTCAAGCCATCCACGAGGGCTCGCGCCTTGGCTGCATCGGGATCGAGCGCGCGATGACCCGACCAGATGTTCACCGTGGGTGAACGAAAGACATAGTAGCCCTCTGGCTTCATGTCGGGGTCGTCTGGACCGAGAATCAGGTACTTGCCCCCCGCGCCTTTGTCAGGCCCGGTCTGTCCGGAGTCGGTGATGGGCCGCTGCCAAAAGTCCAGAAAACCACCTGCGGTAGGGCCTGCCGGGACCTCAAACACAAGCGGACCGGTCTCCTTTAGATTGGGAAACGCCATGATGTAAGGAGTTGTGGCGTTCGCGGTGAGGAGGCCCAGCTTGTCCTGAAACGTGAGGTAGTCAACGTAGTCGCACTTGCCAGCATCAAACTTCGTGAGGTGCTCGTTCTGCCATTGCTGCATGGCCATCAGCGGCAAGCCCCAAAGGTATGCCTGGCAGGCACGCTGGTAGTCCATCTCGTCGTAAACCTTCTCGACCGTGGCTCCGGCCGGGAATCCATTCTCCAGTTCGAGTTTCCCGAAGCTCGTTTCGACACTGCCCGTGGTGGGCAAGACCTGAGCATGCGCCGTACGAAACAAGAAGGCACTGATGACCACAGTTGCGATGCCCATCGATCTGAGAGCGCTGTTCATGGTGGAGCGGACCTCTGCTCAAAGAGTGGACGAAGGTGTGACGCACTTTCCGGAAGAGCGGGGCGAGCATACTGCGCATCGCTGGCGGGCAACAAGAGGAGTAGAAATACCGTGGAACAAAGCCAAAGGCGGAGTCCTGGGGCCGTAGTGAGCCAACCTGCGGCATTGGACGCCGCACTCGTGGGCCCGTGCAGGCACGCACCGCGACCCTGGGTTTCACTGCGGCTGGGATGTTCTTACCACGGAGATCACAGAGGCCACGGAGTATTCAAGAGCCTGCCTGAGAGCGTTTGGAACGCGTACTTGTTCGTGATGATCTCCGCGGCGATCGAGGTACGGCCGGGACGGGCACTGCGGACTTGGCCTGCGGGGCATCGGCGGGCACCGCGATTCTCCGTGACCTCGGTGGTCTCCGTGGTGAGAATCAGCCTAGCCGAGGTGGGGAGGACGGTTGTGGTGTGCGCTTACTTTTATTTCGCGAGCGGCACTGCAACTCGGCTGCCGTCGGGATCGATCCATACGACGGAAACCGACTGTGCATTCGTCGACGCCGGAAGCTGAACCACAAATTCGCGGCTCTGTTCCCGCAGCGTGCGGAGGAAGTACGGTGCGAACAGCGATTCAATACGAGGGCGCTCAATCTTGATAGTGATGTCAAGCAGGGTAAGTGTCCTCAGTTGGCCCGAAAAATCAGCTATGCCTGCGACTGGTGCAACTTGTTTTTGTAAGGATCGGCCCAGACGCCGTAGGTTGCACCAATGCAGCCTTTCACTCGAGGGAGCCAACCGCTGTGCCCCACGATATCGGATACTCATGGATGAGGCAATTCTTGATCGAGGGACAGGCAGATAGAGCCTAGTCTCACCGTTCCCATCGCTTCAAAACATCAGTTAGATAGCTCGAATCCTACTCCTCAATTGCAAAACCA
>CAZUJM010000333.1:0-5070 GCA_964620405.1 uncultured Pirellulaceae bacterium
GGCGACGAAGTACGACACAGGCAATCCCAGGGTCAGTACCAGCAGGGCGAGCCCCAGAAAGCCCATCGCAGTAAGCGGTTCGACTGCGAGACTCCATAAAAGAGCTGCCACGAAGGTATCCACGGCCAGCAAGACCGGAGCCACGATGGGGGCAACCAGAAAGGCCCTCCAGAGCTTCTGGGAAGTGACAAGCGGGACTTTGGCATACTCACGGGATACCGACTTCGGATCCCCGATCTGTTGAGCTGCACTGCGAAACGCCTCTTCCCCGGTCACGCCGTTTCGTACCTGGGACTCGTACGCCTCTATCAGGTGCGTCTGCAACTCATCCAACTCCTCGCGGTCCAAGCCGCCCTCGTTGGCGAACCCCCGCCGCCATTCGTCGATGGACCGGCTCAACTCGAACATGGGATATCCTTCCAAAGCCTTGACAGTACCCGATTGGTCACCTGCCATTGGGCCCGCTGTTCGTGGATCGCCTTCAGGCCCGACTTTTGGATTCGGTAGTAGCGCCTCTTCTTCCCCGATTCACCCAAACGCCATTCCGATTCGACGAATCCCAAGTTTTCCAAGCGGCGTAGGACGGGGTAGAGCATTCCGTCGGTCCACTCGATCTGGTTCCCGGAAAGCACCTTGATCTCCTGGATGATGGCGTAGCCGTAGCTTTCACCGCGACTGAGCACCGCCAAGATCATCGGGGTCGCCGATGCGGCGACAAGTTCCTTGGATTGCGCCATGGATCCGCTCCAGCTCACCGGTTGCATTGCACTTCTATGTAAAGTTACATAGCACTGCAAGGTACGTCAAGCGGCCTGCGTTTCCGGGCGTCCCTCGGGTTCTCCGTGCTCTTCGTGTCTTCCGTGGTTCCCCTCCGCCTGACTACCTAACGCGGGGGATCACCACGAAGAGCACGAAGGCTGTCTGCATGACAGGCTGACGCTGCATGACAGGCTACCGCAGGCGGATTTTGACCTGCTTGAGCTGGCCTGAGAACGTATTCTCCTCGCCTTCACCGTAAGCCGCATCGACCGCGGTTCCTGTGTCGGTGCCGGTATCGGCCGTGTCGTCGAGGGAGAAGGTGTTGGCTTGCGTTCTATCGATCTTGCCCTCGCCTATTTTTTCACCGTCAATGAACAGGCTGGCCGTGCCTCCTGCGCCGCGGGCCCCTTGCTCCCCCGCGTACTCAAAGGCGACTTTCAGCGTGTGCTTGCCGGTGCCGACCGCGCGGTTACCCTGAATCTGGAACTGTTCGAGCCCGAGGAAGTTGTAGGAGAAGGTGGGTATGCCCCGGTTCATCCAGAAGGCCCAGCCGCCGAAGCGGCCGCCCTGGGCGAGCAGGACGCCATGATTGCCCGACTCGGTTGTCTCCACCTCCGCCTCCATGTCGAACGAAGTGTTCTTCACGTTGATGAAGGCATTTTCCGGCATGAACTGCATGCCAGGGTATACCGTCAACTCCCGACGTCCGTTCATCAAGTCGGGGCGTCCTGCGACACGCGGGTCAAATCGCTCGATCGTGCGATCGTCGATGGGCAGCACATGATGGCTGACCGCTTCGCGTGTGAATAGCTGCTGCAGTTCCTTGAGTTTGGCTGGGTTCTCGGCGGCCAAATTGCGCGCCATGCTGAAATCCTGCTCGACGTCGTAAAGCTCCCACTCGTCTTCGGAGAGGCCACGACGAGGCGCTGCCTCCCAAGGCGCTTTGTGGACCGTGCCAGCGAACCAGCCTTCGTGGTAGATCGCTCGGTTCCCCCCGATCTCGAAGTATTGCGTCCGTCGACGGCTCGCTTCTTGGGGGGCATTGAAGCTGTAGGCCATGCTCACCCCTTCGATGGGTTGCTGGGGGACGCCATTCACTTCACGGGGAGCGGGCACCTGGGCGGCCTCGAAAATGGTCGGCGCCAAGTCGACCACATGGTGGAACTGGCTGCGGACTTCGCCCTTGGCCTGGATGCCCCGCGGCCAGTGGAACACGATGCCGTTTCGTGTGCCTCCGAAGTTGCTTGCCACCTGCTTGGTCCAGGTGAACGGCGTATTCCCCGCGACGGCCCAACCGGCCGCAAAGTGATTGAAGCATTCTGGCCCGCCCCACTGGTCGATTTTCTGGAGCATGAACTCCGTCGACTCGGGCACTCCGTTGAAGTAGGTCATCTCGTTGAACATGCCGAGCATGCCCCCCTCGGCGCTGGCTCCATTGTCGCCCACCACGTAGATGATCAGTGTGTTGTCCAGTTCCCCCATCTCTTCAATGCCCTGGACCAGCCGACCGACCTCATGATCCGTGTGCGAGGCGAAACCCGCGAAGACTTCCATCTGGCGAGCAAACAGTCGCCGTTCATCGGGGCTCAGCCGATCCCAGTCCTGAATCGCCTCCGGCTTGGGGGCCAGCTTCGTTCCCCGCGGCACCACCCCCAGTTCAATCTGGCGGTCCAGCGTCTGTTCGCGGAGTTTGTCCCAGCCCATGTCGAACTGACCGCGATACTTGGCGATCCATTCCTTGGGCGCGTGGTGCGGAGCATGCGTCGCTCCGGTCGCGAAGTACATGAAGAACGGCTTGTCGGGCGTCAGCGACTGCTGGGCTCGCATCCAGGCGATGGCGCGCGACGTCATGTCCGTGGTGAAGTGGTAGTTCGGGTCATCGAGCGGTTTGCGATGAAACGCCGTTCCGTGGGCAATCATGGGATCCCACTGATTCGTTTCGCCGCCGATAAACCCGTAGAACTCCTCGAATCCCGAATGCGTCGGCCAGCGATCGAACGGACCGCTGACGCTGACCTCCCAGGGAGGCGTCTCGTGGTACTTGCCCCAGGCGGAGGTAGAGTAACCGTTCTGGCGCAGCACTTCGGCCATGGGCGTGATCGTCTGCGGACGCACGCCCGTATTCCCCGGAAACGCCGTGGCAACCTCCATGATCGCGCCGGCGTTGTTGCTATGGTGGTTGTAGCCGGTGAGCAGTGCGGTCCTCGTGGGACTGCAGAGTGCGGTGGTATGGAAGCGATTGTACTTGAGCCCATTTCCGGCGAGTCGCTCGAGCGTGGGCATCCGACAGGGACCGCCAAAGGCGCTCGAATGTCCAAAGCCGATGTCATCGATCAGAATGACCACGACATTGGGGGCACCCGCCGGAGCCTTCAGTTGCCACCGCGGGGGTGGCGTCACGTTGCGGGCATCCAGCTCGTCGATGCGCGGTCGCGATGGCTCCCGTATCGGTAAAACCGTACGGTCGATTGCAGCTTCCGCGAACACCACTGAGGGAGCCAGTGAACCCGCGCAAACGCAGGCGGCCAATGCCATCAGCCAAGATAAACAGCTTGATTTCAGCCAAGAAAGTTTCATGGGAGTTTTTCTGCAAAGGAGGGGGGCTACCACGGTGAACACGAAGAGCAAGGAGAAAGGTCGAACCCGAGGATGGAGGTTTGGGCGACGCGCGAGGCAATCGCTTCGGGCACGCTGGCAATTCGTTGCTGGGACGGCGAAGGCTGGTTCCATGCGGGCCCTGATTCACTCGATGCGGTAGAGCCGAGTCTCGGTACGAACGAAGAGGGCTCCGTCGGCGATGGCCAGTGTGGCCAGCATCTGATCGTCGAAAGAGACTTCCTGCAGCTTCTCGAACTTCTCCCGGTTGGCCGCGATGACCGTCAAGTCACCCTGTTCGCTCTGCAAGTAGATCCGGCCGTCCGCGTAGACCGGGGACGCTGAGAAATTGCCGCCCAGGCGCTGCCGCCAGTGCAGTTTGCCCGTCTGGGCGTCCCGGCAGGAGGCGATGCCACTGTCGCTGACGAGGAACAGTTCGTCGCCGACGATGAGCGGCGATGGATTGTGGGGGATCTGGTCGTCCGATCGCCAGACGACATGGCTATCCGTCACATCCCCCTGGCCGTCCGGCCGAATGGCCAGGATCTCCGCGGGGCCTTCGTATCCCGTGCAGGCGAAGACAAAGCCATGCGCGTAGACCGGACGGGGCACCACCGACCACTTGTTCTCCACACGCACTCGCCACAATTCACGCCCAGACTCCGGATCGTAGCTGCAGATCTGGCTGCTGGCCGGCGAAATCAGCTGCCGTCGGCCGTCCACTTCGATCTCCAGCGGCGTGGCGAAGGAGAATCGCTGCGACTCAATCGGCTGGCGCGAGGTTCGCCACGCCAGTTCTCCCGAGTCACGACGGAGGGCCGCGACAAACGGGTCCTCCACGCCGTCGCAGTGGAAGAACAGCAAGTCGCCAGTCAGGATCGGGGAGCCGCCGTTTCCGTGCTGCGGGTTGAATCGCAACTCCTGATTCTTCCAGATTGATTTTCCCGCGAGGTCGAGGCAGGCGGTGCCGTCGGGCCCAAAGTGGACGAACAGGTGCTGGCCGTCCGTCAGCGGTGTGGCACTCGCGAAACTATTCTTCTTATGGAGTTTCTCCTCCGCTCCGATCGGCCGCGCGAAAACCTCCACGTTCCATTCGACCTGGCCTGTTCCCGCATCCAAGCAAAGGGCTCGCAGGGATAGGCGTCGCTCCGAATCCTCCCCAGACTCGACGGCGGTGGTCAAATAGACCTTGCCTGCATGGACGATCGGCGACGACCAGCCCTTGCCGGGGATACCCGCCTTCCAACGCGTATTGTCCTGCAGGCTCCAGTCGGCTGGCAAACCACTGGCCTGGGAGATGCCCTGGCCGGTCGGTCCGCGGAACTGCGGCCAGTCCTCGGCAACAGCCATCTGGCCACGGCCGGCCAACAACCCAGCGATGCACGCCGCTCGCAGGACGGTTCGCCATGTTGAGCCCACGCCTCCTCCGGCTGAAGTGGTCGAGAGGACCAAGGCTCGCACGGCTGGATAGTAGGATCGGAAGCTCGCTTCGCGGAAAGGATGCGGCCAAGTGAAACGCATGGTTGTTCCCTGGGAGGATTCGGCGGAGGGCCACGATTGAACTGGGATCCTATTCTGATGGTCCCGGCAAGCCAAGCTCAAGGCGTACTCTTCCCCCATGGGCCATTTTTTTGGTGGGCCCGCATCTCCACTGCGAAGCCCGCAGTTCGCGATGCCACCCACCGCCCCGTCGTGGTCAAGAGGGGATTGGGGCAA
>CAZUJM010000333.1:5080-5316 GCA_964620405.1 uncultured Pirellulaceae bacterium
CCAGCCTTTCGCCCCGGGAAACCGCCAGTTACATTGCCAGACGCCGGGGTACTCACCGAGCGTCCATCCCCGGCACCAGCGGTGCGAAGTTACACTCCTTCCGGCAAGGGATCAGGCTCATGCAGTTTCCCCAAGTCTTCCGTCTGCGGCAACGATTTACGGGACCGGTCGAGTCGGATGTCCCCGGAGCCGTGCGTCGCGAACTGGCGAAGCTTCCCCTGGCCGAACGCGTGCGG
>CAZUJM010000334.1:0-2938 GCA_964620405.1 uncultured Pirellulaceae bacterium
CATGGTCCATGTGGGCATGTACAAAACCGGAACGACGTCGATTCAGACGACGCTGTACTGGCGGCTGCGCGACCGGCGTTTTCGACTGCTGACCCGCGACGCGGCCTGGGGCAACCTGGCGATCGGTTCGATGTTTCTCGCGAACGCCGCGGAGCTTCCGGCTTTCCAGACCGTCGGTCTTGCGGGCAGTCGGCTGGCGGCGTTCAAACGTTCCTCGACGCAGGCCTTGTCCGCAGCCCTTGATCGAGCACGACGATCGGAGGTGACGCCGATCCTGTCGGCCGAGATCGCCTGGCTGCTGAATGAGCATGAAGTCCAGGGCATGGATCGGTTCCTGCGCGACCAGGGCTTCCAGGCACGCGTCCTGGCCTGCGTGCGAGCGCCCCAGGACTACATCACCAGTGCCTTCCAGGAGATCGTGAAGACGGGCGTGGGCGACTGGGCCGAGATGACAGGCAGGATCCGGTCGCTCCTGGACTACCGCGAGAAGCTGGCGGCGTTCGACCGCGTCTTTGGTCGTGAACAGGTCGATGCCTATGCGTTCGATCCGGCGAGCTTCGCGGGGCGCTGCGCCGTGCAGGAGTTCTGCCGCCGCATCGGAGCCGAGCTGCCTCCGCATCGCGTGATCCGCGTGAACGAAACGATGAACGGGAGTGTGCTCAGGTTCCTCTACACCTACAATCAGCACGCAGGCTCGCGAGGCCTCGGGCGTTCGGGAGCGATGCGACGATTCTCGTTGCTGCATCGCCTGCGTACACTGCCGGGACCCGGCTTCCGTATTTCCCCGGAGGTGGTGCCGGGGATCCGGGAACGGTACCAAGAGCAGCAAGGCTGGCTGGAGGAGCGACTGGGGCGAGCGCTGCCTTGGTCGATAAGCGACGCGGCGGCCAGCGGCATTTCGGCGGCTAGCATCGCCCCGGCAGAGAAGCTGACGATTCGAAACGAGTCGGACCTGTTCGCCTTCGACGCACCCTCGCGCACCTGGCTCGCGCGGCGCACCGGCCGAGCCACGCTTCCGGTGGCCGAGCAGTTGCAGCACCTGAACCGCTGAATCCACCCATCCGTCGTAGCGCATTTCGCGCAACAGCGACTAACCCGCCTGGTCCGTCACGGCGACTGGGGCTGAGCGTTGCGATGCAAGAGCCCAACCGCGGTTTCGCGCAGGGAGACGATCACGGGCGCGCGCAACCGCGGCCATACGCTCCGGTGCCGAACATCGGGAGGATCCTCCACCACCATCCTTCACCCTTGAAAAGGAACCTGCTCCATGACGAACCAGATCATGATGATCGTCCCGTATCGATCCGGCGGAACCTGGGTCTTCGATGACGCGGCCGTGGGGCTCCAACGCGAACCCTTCGTGTCGGGCGTCCCGCAGATGATCGACGACCTGATCGCCGACGTGCCGAACGCCGAGAACGGATTCCGGATGCTGTTTTCCGCTTCGCCGTTTCCCGGCCACCAGCGCAAGCTGGCCTGGGACCGCGCAGAGTCAGGCGGCAATTGGTACTACGACGAAGTCACCGACTCCGAAGGCTGGCTCTGCCCGGCCCTGTTCAGGTACTTCACGGAGGCCCCCGACGAACTGTACGTCCGCGCCGAACCCATCACGGACTAACCCCACCCGCACCAGTTCACCTCCGTGCCCTCCGTGCCACCTCCCTGCCCTCCGTGGTTAAAATCCCCCCCCCTCCACCCCCCGAAAGCCACTAGCATGCAAGCAAACAAAGACGCACTCTACCGCCACGTCGAATTCCTCACGACGCTTCGCCCCTTCCGCAATCACCTGAACCTCGAGTCGCTCGAGAAGGTCTGCGAGTACATCAAGAACGAGTACCGCGGCTACGGCCTGGAGATTTCCGAGCAGCCTTTTCGTGCTCGCGGCAACGTGTATAAGAACCTCATCGGCGTCTACAACCCAGGCAAGCAGAAGCGACTGATCGTGGGTGCCCACTACGATGTCTGCGGGGACCAACCGGGAGCGGACGACAACGCCAGCGCGGTCGCCGGCCTGCTGGAGTCGGCGCGGATGGTAGCGGAGGCGAAGCCGAAACTGGACTACCGTATCGACTTCGTCGCGTTCTGCCTCGAAGAACCCCCGTTCTACAAGACCGAAGAGATGGGATCCCTCGTACACGCCACATCACTGCAGGGCGTGAAGCACGAGATCCTAGGCGTCATCAACTATGAGATGATCGGCTACTTCCATGAAGGCGAGCAGCGGTACCCGGATGAGGCATTCCGACTGATCTATCCCGACACCGCCAATTTCATCGCCGTCGTGGGGAACCATCGCTACCACGATTTCAACGAGAAGGTCCACGGCCTGATGAAAGGCGCTGCAGACATCGACGTGCAGATGATCGACCATCCGGCCGTCGAGGAACTGGCCGGTATGTCGGACCAGTGGAGCTACTGGCAGTTCGGCATTCCTGCGCTGATGATCAACGACACCTCGTTCTATCGCAACAAGAACTACCATCAGATGTCGGATGACATCGACACGCTGAGTTTTGACTGCCTGCGGGAGGTGGTAACCAGCGCGTACCAGGCAATCACGGGATTTTAACGAACGGCCATGATACGCCGCGACCAGATGCCTTCATTTCGGCCCCATCGTCCCGGTATCCGCAGTTAGTGACGCATGAAGGTCTTCGCATCGTCGTCCGCAAGCCCACCCCATGCGTATCCACGAGTCAGCGGTAGGCTCATTCTCCGCTCCCTGGCCAGACACAGGCCGGATCGAACGCAACCATGGTGCTCCCGGAACTGCTTCGTGTCCGGCTTCTGGTATCCAGATTGGTCGTGAGCCACCCTTGGGCCGCGTTTGGCAACGCCCTCGTGGTCCCGTACCTCCCGAACGCGCGATTCCGTGTGTTATACCGGTTGTCCCTGTTATTTACGGGACACCTGTTCACCTCCGCCCTCGCCCCGGCCT
>CAZUJM010000334.1:2948-3306 GCA_964620405.1 uncultured Pirellulaceae bacterium
AGTAACTTCGCTCCGGGGCTTCTGGGTGGCTTCATTGCGACCCGGGCGGGCTACGCTAGAATCTAGGCTCCGCGTCGACGTTCGACCCTCCGCTGCCAGGTCACTCCCAGGATTCCCTCGCGTGTTCAGCTGGATCTACGACTACACGACGCCCGAACTGGCGCTCCGCGTTGTGTCCGCTTTCGTCTTGTTCTCCTGGCTGGGCTGCCTGCTCATCCGGCCTTTCATGCGGCTGGTGGTGCTGCGGCGCCGCGCGGATACCAACGACGTCATCGGATACATCCTCTCCTGCTTCTGCGTCTTCTACGGCCTGCTGCTCGGCCTTATCGCCGTCGCCGCGTATGAGAACTATTCCGAA
>CAZUJM010000334.1:3334-5276 GCA_964620405.1 uncultured Pirellulaceae bacterium
CGCCGCGCTCGGGGCCCTCTACGAAGACGTCTCCCAGTACGATGACCCGCACGGCCAGAACCTGCGCTGGCTGCTCCAGGACTTCTGCCGCTACACCATCAAGGACGCTTGGCCCAAGTACCAGCGAGGACAGATCCCCGAAGGAGCCGACACGCGGATCCAGGCCTTCCACGAACAGTTGCTGTCCTTCGCCCCGCAGAGCCGCACCGAGGAGATCATCCACACCGAGGCGATCCGTCAGTTCAACGTCTTCATGGAACACCACCGCGTGCGCGAACATGCAGTCGGCAGCGGGCTGCCGCCTCTCATGTGGGTGATCGTGATCCTCGGCGCGGTCCTCAACATCATGCTTGTCTGGCTTTTTGACATCGACATCATCAGCCATTTCGTCCTTGGCGGCATCCTGGCCTTCTTCCTGGGGAATGTGATCCTGCTGATCGCGGTGACGGACAATCCGTTTCGAGGCGAGATCGCCGTCAGGCCCGAAGCCTTCGAACAGCTCTACTGGTCGCGGATGCGGTAGGCTCCCTGGAGCCCACGCGGGAAGGAAACACCGATGGCGGAATTCAAGATTTGCTCCATGGAGGGCACGCACTACGTCGAAGCCCACCTGCAGGATGAAACCATCCGCGCGGAGGCCGGCGCGCTGTGCTTCATGACGGGCGACATCACGCTGCGCGTCAAGGCTTGGACGGGCCCCTGGCGATGGCTTCGCGCCCAACTTACCCAAGAATCCCTGCACCGTCCCACTTACACCGGCACCGGCGTCATTACGCTCGAATCGTCGCTCGGCGGCTTCCATGTGCTCCACCTCGAGGACGAAGAGTGGATCCTCGAAAAAGGCGCCTACTGGGCTTCCGATGGCGCCGTCGACATCAGTTTCAAGCGTGAACGGATCCTCACCTCGCTGTACGCGGGCCAAGGCCTCATCTACCTCCAGACGGTCGTGCGCGGCACGGGCCAGGTGGTGGTCACCACGCGCGGTCCCGTGCAGATGCTGACCCTGGAACCGGGCCAGAGACTGGCATGCGACGGCTACTACGTGGTGGGGCGCAGCGCCGAAGTGCCGTTCAAGATCAAACGAGCGACCGCCAACTTCTTCGGCTCCAGAAACGCCGGCGAGGGAAGGCTCCATGTCTTCCAAGGTCCTGGTCGGGTGCTGATCAACCCCGCTCCTTACTGGCGCTACCGCATGATGATGGAACGACAACGGCGCGGCGACTCCCCCTCGCAAGCGATCCTGGAGGCTTGAACATGCAGTCGCAAATGAATCCGCTTCCCCCAAGCCCGCCAACCGCCGACACGCGTCTCGATCGCCGGGCCCTGCTGCGTTCGTCCGGCTCCGTCGCCACGCTCGCCGCCGCGCATGCCCTCGCGCCCTTCCTGTTCTCCGGGTGCCAGCGGCCGCAGTTCGAGAAGGCCGCGCCGGAAGTCCGCGTCGGCATCCTGCACTCGCAGACCGGCCCGATGAAACTGCTGGAGATTCCGCTGCGCGACGCAGAACTCCTGGCAATCGACGAGATCAACGCCCTGGGCGGAGTGCTCGGCCATCGCATCGTCCCGTACGTCGAAGACACGCACTCCAGCTTCGACCAGCAGTTCCCCAAGCTGGCCAGAAAACTGCTTACCCAGGACAACGTCGCCTGCATCTTCGGCTGCTGGACCTCCTCCAGCCGCAAGGCCGTGCTGCCCGTCCTGGAGGAAACCAACGGACTGCTCTTCTACCCGCTGCAGTACGAAGGCAACGAAAGCTCCTACAACGTCGTCTACACCGGCTCCCTGCCGAACCAGCAGATCCTCCCCGCGATCGACTGGCTCACCAGCGAACCCGGTGGTCGCCGCAAGAGCTTCTACCTGGTCGGCTCCGACTATGTGTTCCCCTGGACGGCGCACCACATCATCAAGAAATATTTCGAGAAGCTCGCCCAGCCCGATCTCCAGA
>CAZUJM010000335.1:0-5253 GCA_964620405.1 uncultured Pirellulaceae bacterium
CACTCCCGTCGAAACAAACTCAAAGTTGAAATTGACCACCCGCACCACCGAACGATCCGTCGCCCGGCAAGAACCAACTCAGACAACCGCCGAGGAGCCTCACTGCGAGGCCCTTGAACGGTCGTCTCGTCCACACCTTATCGTTGCTGAGGAATCCGTCGTCCCGTGGAGGCGACGTTCTCGGTACGCTACTCGTGGCAACGGTGAAGCTCCGCAAGGAAGCCTCAGACCGCACACCTCGAATGCGTGCGTCTCATGTACAAGCACCTCAAGCATGCACATCTCTGCCTCACGCCTCTCGGCCACCCTCCGCATCGCCCCTCGTAGCAATGAAGACGGACGCCCCAGAGGTCGCAGCTCGCCAGAGGTCTCGAGCTGAGCGATTCGCTGTCCGCATGGGGCACACCACGGGGGTGAAATCCGACGCGTTCAGCACAGAAGCCGGACACCACGCTTCCCGACCTCGCTGGGTCGCAGTATAACAGCGGAAGACCGGACTACAAGGAAAAACCACCCTAACCCCTACGACCAAATTGTCCGGTTTCTTACGGCGAAACGCCGGGATTGCCTGGGGCGCAAGACGCGCCTGACAGAGTCCCCAAAAGGGTGTTTCTTTCGCGAAGCGGCGCATGAGGGAGCGAACAGACGATGGCACGGAGCAACGGGCCCTCTCCATCGAATCGGAGAGGAGCAGTACCGTCGGGTAATCGTCAGGAGGCTGACATCCGGTCGGTGTCCCCAGGGTCGCGGCCCGCGCGGCGACGGGCGCTCCTGTTCGCCGCCTGCGTGTCACTGCTGCTGATCCTTTGGGTGGCGTTCACGTTCCTGCCGCGGGCCAGTTTGAGTTCGGCAGATCTTCGAACGTCGCCGCCGGATGTCCCGGTTGGCTCTGTTGGTTCAGGGAAGAGAACGACCGAGCCGGAGGCTGCGGCGGCAAAGGAGCCAAGCGATCCGTCGCGGAACCCAGACGCGGCCCCGTCGGCCGACGTTGGGGGTCGCGCGGGGCAGCCTGCGGATGCTCCGCGGGAAAATGGTGAACTGCCGGTCTCCTTGCGATCGGACTGGAACCAAGTGGACAATCCCGTCGCGGACGGTTGGGCGACCGAGGCCAGTGCCGAACAGGCCAAACATCTGCTTGTGGAACTGGGCCCGGCCCTGCTCGGCGAGAAACCGCTGGAAACTCTGGAAGGCGGCCCCTGGGTCGACGCACGCTTCGCGACCGCAGGCCTGCAACCCGGCTCGCTGGCAACCGTGTTTCGCGACGCGAACCTGACCGTGGAACGCCCCCCCGTGACGGGGGCCGGGGCGGCTGGCGCGGCGGCCGCTTCTGGCAGCTACCAAGGTGAGTCGGGGTGGGCGGAGGCGGTGCAGCGGTTCGCACGCATCTGGCAGCCACTCACCGATCGACGGATCGACTTCAAGGTGTTCCGCGTCGGACGCGAAGCCGAGGGCCTGGTTACGCACCAGTACGTCACGGTGACCGGCCGCGATGGCGACCGGGTACTGGAGCAGCACGCGACGTGGAAGATCACCTGGGCCACCGATGCCGACCCGCTGCGACCGCAACGCATGCGCTCGCTGGAGGTCGTGGAGTTCGAACAGTCGACGAGTCTTGGCGGCGACCGCTGGTTCGCCGACTGCACGCCCGCCGTCCTGGGCCAAAACCCGATCTACGCCGCGCAGCTGCTGCACGGATTGAATCACTGGATCGATCGCAACCAGGACATGCGCTACTTCGCGCCCCTGGGCAATCCGGGCATCGCCTTGGGCGACGTCAACGGGGACGGACGCGATGATCTCTACCTGTGCCAGGAAGCGAACCTGCCGAATCGACTGTTCCTGCAGCAGGAAGATGGCACGGCGCGGGAAGCGGCTGCCGATTGGCAGGTGGATTTCTTGGAGGGATCGCGCAGCGCGCTGCTGGTGGATTTCGACAACGATGGCGACCAAGACCTGGCGGTAGCGCTGCTGGGCGCCGTGGTCCTTGCGTCCAACGAAGGCAGTCGATTCCAGGTACGCGCGGTGCTGGAAACGAACGACGACACCACCTCGATGTCGGCCGCCGACTACGATCTGGATGGCGATGTCGACCTGTATGTGTGCGTGGACTACCCGAACGATTTCTTCGCGTCCCGCCGGTCGCAGCCCGTGCAGGGCGGAGCGGCCAATCGCGTCTACCATGATGCGAACAACGCCGGACGCAACTCGCTCTTCCGCAACGACATCCGTGGCGAGTCTCGCATCGCGGGCGACGCGGCACCCGCCAGCGATGCGCCCGAAAGTGCCTCTTGGGCCTTCGTGGACGTCACGGCGGAGACAGGCCTGGACGAAAACAATCGACGTTACTCCTGGGCCTCCTGCTGGGAAGACTACGATGACGACGGCGACCAGGATCTCTATGTGTCGAACGACTTCGGTCGTAACAACCTCTATGAGAATCAAGGCGGACGCTTCACCGACAAGGCTCGTGACGCGCAGGTAGAGGACATCGCCTCGGGCATGTCGGCAGCTTGGGGCGACGCGAACCAGGATGGCCGCATGGACCTGTATGTGGGGAACATGTTCTCCTCGGCGGGAGGCCGCATCACCTACCAGCCGGAATTCAAGGCGGGAGCGGACGAGGAGATCCGCGCGCGCCTGCAGCGTTTCGCACGCGGCAACTCGCTGTTCCTGAACCGTGGCGACCGTACATTCGCCGACGTGAGTGTCGAGGCAGGCGTGACGGTCGCGCGATGGGCTTGGAGTTCCATCTTTGTGGACGTGAACAACGACGGCTGGCAGGATCTGGCCGTCGCCAACGGCTACATCACCGCGGAAGATACGGGCGATTTGTGAAGTTTCTTCTGGCGGCAGGTCGTGTCGCGCACAGCCAACGATGAGCAGACCGATGCGGATGGGGGATGGTTCAGCGCACGCAACGATCTGTTTCGCATGATGAGGGAAGGCCGTTCGTGCAGCGGACGGGAACGCAACTGCTGCTTCTTTAACCTGGGTGCGGGCGGTGAGTCGCGGTTTGCGACCGTGTCCGCGCTGACAGGCCTTGAGTTTCCCGACGACGGCCGCAGTCTCGCTTCGACCGACTGGGATGGCGATGGTGACTTGGATCTGTGGACCGCCAATCGCAGCGGTCCGCGCTTGCGCTTTCTGAAAAACAATCGCGGCTCACGGAAACACTATCTCGCGCTACGCCTCGTCGGAAACGGAACGACCACCAGCCGCGATGCGATCGGTGCGCGGGTGGAAGTGTTCACGCGGAGCACCGCGGAGGCGCCAGCCGATGCGGCCAGTAACACCGCGGAGGCGCCAGCCGATGCGGCTAGCAGTTCTGCGGAGGCGCCAGCCGATGCGGCTAGCAGTTCTGCGGAGGCGCCGGCGGTGGCGGTGAACGCGAGACTTGCGCGGACCTTGCGGGCCGGCGAGGGATTTCTGTCGCAGTCCAGCAAGTGGGTGCACTTCGGATTGGGCGATGCGCGGGAGATCGAGCGCATCGCGGTTCGCTGGCCGGGCGGTGAAACGCAGGAGTATGCGGGCGTGCCGGTGGACGGGCGTTATGAGTTGCGACAGGGTATTGCGGAGCCGTTGGTCGTACCGGCGGGGCGGACGGCGGTGGTGTTGGCGGAGAAAGAGGCGGTCGTGCCGCCGGCGACGCGTGTGGCCCGCGTGCCGCTCGTGCATCGTGTTCCCATGCCGGCCGTGCAGTACCGCGACTCGGCAGGGCAGGAGCAGCAGGAGGCGTATGCGGAGGGGAAGCCGGTCCTTGTCAATCTGTGGGCGGGCTGGTGCGCTCCCTGCTTGGCGGAGCTGTCGGAGTTCGTGAAGGAACGGGAGCGGCTGGAGTCGGCCGGTGTTCGCGTGCTGGCGTTGAGCATCGACCAGTTGTCCGCTTCGTCCTCGGCGGGCGGAAATGGCGAGGCGGCCTCCTCGTCGGATCTGGCGGAAGCGGTGGCGACGGCACGACAGCGGATCGCGCAGCTGAACTACGCCGGCGACTGGGGCTTTGTGGACGAACGGCAGATGACGCTGCTGCAGGGGCTTCACGACCAGTTTTTCTTCATGAAGCGGCCACTTCCGTTGCCATCGAGCTTTCTGGTGGACGGCCGCGGGCGATTGTCGGTCATCTACCGGGGGCCGGTGAGTGTCGACCAGGTGCTGGCGGATGCGCATCGTACGGACAAGGGCTATCTGGATGGTTTCCAGCAGGCGGCCATTTTTCCCGGGCGTTCCATCGACCATCCGCGTGTGCTGGCGGTCGCGCGGCGTGACACGCTGCAGACTCGCTATCAATTGGCCGCGTGGCTGGAGGAATCGGGGCGATTTGCCGATGCGCTGCGAAACTTCGAGGAACTGAACGAACTCGATCCGAACTGGACGTTGCCCATTCGACATCTGGCCAAGCTGCAGCTGAACCAAGGCCAGACGATCGCCGCGCGGAAATTGGCGCAGAGGGCGCTGGAGTTGGAGCCGGACGAGGGCAGTACGCACAACATCCTTGGGCTGGTGCTGATGCGACAACGCGATCATGCGGGAGCCCTCTCGGCCTGGCG
Organism: uncultured Pirellulaceae bacterium; assembly: GCA_964620405.1. Taxonomy (GTDB): domain Bacteria; phylum Planctomycetota; class Planctomycetia; order Pirellulales; family Pirellulaceae; genus CAZUJM01. Next base: position 4,545 of record CAZUJM010000335.1, read on the forward strand.
GAAGGCCGTGGAGTTGTCGCCCGGCCTGTCCGAAGCGCACAACAACCTCGGCACCGCGCTGGCCAGCCAGGGAAGTCTGCAGGCGGCGCGGGCGGAATTCCAGAAGGCGGTGGATCTGGATGGCGGTTTCGCGGAGGCTCTGACGAACCTCGGTAGCACCTATGCGGCGCAGAAGGAGTACCGGCGGGCGATCGAGGAGTACCAGCGGGCGCTGCGAGCCAATCCGGAGTATCTGGACGCGCTCAACAATCTGGGGAGCATGCACGCGCAGCTGGGCGAGTACACGGAGGCGATCGGGTACTACGATCGCCTGCTGAAGCTGGATCCGCGGCATGCGCAGGCGATCACGAATCGCAATCTGGCTCTTCGGATGCTGCAGTCGCAGCCCGGGAATCGAACGCCGTCTCCTTGATGCCTGCCCTTGGCGGCGCGTCCAATTCGCGCGGCGTGCACGTTCATCGTAGTGACGACCCTGTCGGCCGTTTCGGGCCCGCGAACGCCCCGGTACAGGATCTGGAACGCGCCGTGGTTGTCAACGCTGGCCGACTCCATGTCATCGTCAGCCATCCGCAGCGTGCCCTCGGCAGTTTACCCACGGCAGTGTGTCCGCGCGGCGGACATCGCTAAGGCTCCGAATGTCTTGCGCGGACGACCAGACCCGGGGTGAATCCACAGGGTGGAGTTGCTGAAAAAGTTCGCTGCGCGCGGG
>CAZUJM010000336.1:0-5171 GCA_964620405.1 uncultured Pirellulaceae bacterium
AACTCCGCCCCCGCCGTGCCCTGCACACAATGGACGGGCCACAGAATCTGGGACAAGCCAGCCAGATCGATGACGTCGCCAACTTCTCGCCCCACATGGTTGGCCGCAAAGCTGCCATGGTGAGCGGGATGCCAGTCCTGCGTGGCCACCACCAATTCGAAGTATTGCTGAAGGTCGTTAAGCACGCCTATGACTTCATGCCCATCCGGGACAGCCAGCATTCCGCCAGGGCAGAAATCGTTCTGAACATCCACGATTAAGAGCGCTCTCATCAAATCCTATCCCAGGGCACCCTGAGGTGCGCTAGTTTCGCAGGACACTCCATTTGCTAACGCACACCACGGTGCAAGCCGCGTGTAGCGGCCCGCGAGCACCCCGCCCAGCCCAAGACGCGTCGCCAAGCACTCGACCGACACCACCCAGCATCATCTGGACTGACTCCGGCTTCAGGTCGTAGCGACACTGACGAAGCGTTCCCCATCGCCTGCTCTTCGCCTTGATACACTTCTTCAACCTACTGTTTGAACGAAGTACTTGGATTGTCTTCCTGCACTATCGTATCCAAGTGTCCGCCGATCAGGTGCGTCTCCTCCAATTATCCACCGCAACATGAACCCAGCCCATGAACGCCCCTGAACTAGATGTGAACAGGAGCCAGCCAGGAAACGAAGTCCCGCTCTCACGGTGATTCCTTCCGATCAACAGCCGCCCCGGATGGCGGTGCCACCTTCACCGTCTCTTGATAGAAGATCTCAAGCCACTTTCCGCCACGCCGCACATACAGCGACGACGACTCGACTTCAGGGTAGCTCTCCTGCTTCCCCTTATGCACTCCCTCATAAGTAGCCGTATACATGATCATCGCTGCGTCTTCATTGACGCGCAGCAGGGAGGTCTTCCCCATGGTGTACTTCGTCAGGTGGAAGTCATCAAGATTCTTGATTACCTGGTCTCGGCCAATCACCGAACCATCCGCCAGAAAGAACTTCGATTCCGGAGCAAGGAAGTTCATGAAGAATTGCTTGTCATCCTTCATGCTCGCCTCCCAACTGCCTTTCTCCAGAGCGGTCAACTCCTCCCGCAGTTTCGCGTCAGCGGCTGACTCCTCGGCAAGAGACTTGCCCGCCACAGCGAGCACCAGACACCACACGGCGATCATTCGCAGCAAACGCATAGAACACCTCGGTTTCACGAAGTACAACAACCAAGCCACCCATGGGCACACACCGCCGCAACCGGTTGGTAGAGTATCCAAGATCCAGAAGCCCTTTACAACGACCTCGCACACGACGCAGAGCCTGCCCTCCCAAGGCAGCAACACCTAGCCAACTTGCTACCGCGTCGAAATGCGCTTTGATATCCGATGCCTGAACGCAGTCGAGGCCAGGACCGCTTCCAAAGGACTCCCGAACAAGACAAACAACAACAACCTGCCGCACACTTCGCGCCCCTTCGAACGCGTGGCAACTCCGCAACCGACCACAAAGCGAGCATGACCACAACCGTCCCCAGGGGGTGCGACATCGTTTCCGTATGGGCCCCCCAGGGACTCCCCAATCATCTTCACGACCTCTACTCTCAACCGGTTGAGATACCCCCTGCCCGACCGTTAAGCTACCGGGGATGAACACCTTCGCGCACAGCCGACGACAGGCGTCACCGTTGGCCACCAGCATGCGGATATCGTCGGACGGGACCGCCGTGCACTGCCATCTTGGCCCGAGCTCGTCATTGCGCCACAAAGATAGGGACAATTCCGCGAATCGATAACCACATAAGCCACCGTGCAGGCCCGGTACGCATGAACGAGAACTCGCTCCAAGCAGCCATCACCGTCAAAGATTGTCCCACGAACGAACCATTCGCCCCAACACAACCGTGACTCATCCCAGCGACGCTCCATACTTCCCGCTCCGCCAGGACCCGCATGATGACCAATCCTTGTCACCATCCGTCTCACCGTAACTTCCGTTCCTATCTACTGTTTGCCAGCCTTGCGCTGTCCCTAGTCGCCGTGACACACCCGCGTCTGGTTGCCATCGAACGCATCCCGCCAAAGACCGTGGTCCTCACCTTCGACGATTCCGTCAAGTCGCACCGAGCGTTCGTCGCACCGCTGCTCAAGGAACTCGGCTTCAACGCCACGTTCTACATCACCCAGCGGTGGATGAGCGACCAGGGGAACTTTCTCAACTGGCAAGAGGTTGCCGAGATCCACGACATGGGGTTTGAAATTGGCAACCATAGCTGGACCCACGACGATTTCTCCAGCCCGCGAAACGCCGCTCGACTTGCCGGCGAATTGGCACTGGTAGATCGCCAACTGACCAATACCCAACCGCCGATTCCGCGGCCCGTCAACTTCGGCTATTGCGGCAATGCGTTCGGCCCGGAGACGGTCCATCTACTGCAGCGACTTGGCTACCAGTTCGCACGTCGTGGCGGATCGCCCGAAGCCCAGTACGGCACTCTAGAGATCGGTCCGACCTACGACCCAACTCGCCACCATCCGTTGCTGATCCCCACCACGGGCGACGCTTATCCGTTTTGGACCATGGATCATTTCAAGAAAGTGGTTGCCCTCGCCACCGAAGGACAGGCCGTCGTGCTGCAGTTCCACGGCGTTCCCGACATCGCGCATCCGTGGGTGCATACACCACCCGAGCGATTTCGGGATTACATGATGTGGCTGAAAGATCAAGGTTACCGCTGCATCGCCATCCGCGATCTGGAACCGTACATCGATCGCAACCACCTGCCGAATGATCCGCTACTGTCGCGCCGGCAACCACCTCGCGATGCCCAAGACCTTCCCCTGCCCCTGGAGATGGAAGCATCGCGCCGCGACGCACGCTACTGGCTGGAAAACATGCTCGTGTACCACCGATACACGACCGCCGAGGCCGCCGCAGTGCTTGGATGGAGTGAATCCGAAACGGCGGCCCGTGCCGCCGAGTGGAAGCTGAGCGTCACTAACCACGCAACTCGCGATCTCCAGGGGCGCGTGCGCGTACTGCCCTATCCAGGAGGACGACATCCGCGCATCGGATTCCTCGACGGCGCAATCGACCCCCAACGCGGCACCAAGGTCTCGTTCATCGCTCCCTGGAACGAAGGCGGCTACTTCGTCCTCGATCTTCCCGAAGCTATCTTCAGCAACCTGGGACTGACCTACCTCGCACACACTCACATCCCCACGATCTGGGATCAGCAGAACACCATCATTCCGAATGTCGACTGGACACGCAACGAGGACGGAAGCCTCCAATCGGAATGGACGCTTCCCAACCAGATTCAGTTTGGAGCGACCGTTGTCCCCGTCCAGGACGGCGCCGACATGGAACTCTGGCTGCGGAACGGCACCAGCGAAAGCCTCACGGCACTGCGAACCCAGATCTGCCTGATGTTGAAGGGCGCTCCCGGCTTCAACGAACAGAACCAGGACCGCAACCACTACGATAAACCAATCGCCGCCGCCCGCTCGCAAGATGGCCGACGCCACGTCCTGCTGGCGTTCCAGGAATGCGGTCGAGCGTGGGGCAATCCGCCCTGCCCCTGCCTGCACTCCGACCCCGTGCTTCCTGATGCCGCCCCGGGCCAACTCGTCAAGCTCCGCGGCCAGGTACGATTGTACGAAGGGACCGATGTCGACGGCGTTCGTCGCCGCATGCTCCAGGAGCTGCAGGACAGCCGACCATGACCACTTGCGCGCTCGCCTTCGCCCCCCGGCCTGATTCGCTCAAGTCGCCGGGGCCGACCTGCCTCGCATCGACCAGAGCGCAAAGGCCACGCTGCCCGTCACGAAGACAAGGAACACGACCAGCAACTGCGTGCGGCTCGAAGTCACCAACAGGAAGGCCCAACCGGCCATCGCCACCAGCGACGGTATCGGGTAGAGCCACATCCGGAACGGCATCTGGACGTCCGGCCGTGACTTGCGAAGCACATGCAGGGCCAGGATCTGGCTCATGAACTGCATGGGAATCCGAATCGTGACTGCCGCTTCGACCAGTACCTGCAATTGCAGGAAGCAGCAGGCGACCACGATCGCACCAAAGAACAGCAGCGATACATGCGGGTAATGCCCGGTCGGATGCAGCCTGCCAAAGACGCCGAAGAAATCGCCGTTCCGTGCCGCCGCGTACGGAATGCGTGAATACCCCAGCGTCATCGCGAACAGCCCCGCCAGTGCAGTCCAGATGATCAACGCCGTATAAAGCGTTGCGACGCGCGAATTGAAGATGCGCGTCATGAAGTCGGCGACCACATTCTTGGAATGCATCGCCTCCTGCCACGGAATCACTCCGATGATGGCGATGTTCATGATCATGTAGATGGCCGCCACGAGGACCACCGAGATCAATACCGCTCGCGGAATCGTCTTGCCAGGATCGCGCACCTCGTCGCCCAGGTGGCAGACGTTGTAGTACCCCAGGTAGTCGTAGATGGCCACACGCATGCTGCCGGCAAGTCCTAGCACCAAGGGCCAACTGTAGACGACGCGCACCTGACCAAGCCCCAGGGTCTGGCTGTCGAAGTTCAGGAGGCCGGCGACCATGACGGTGGCCACGGTGAGCAGCGTGCCCGCGCAGAGGATGACGGTGATCTTTCCGAGCGAAGTGATATTCCGACACAGCGCGAGCGCCACGAGTGCCGACACGCCAGCCGCCAGGAAGTTTTCGCCCGTGAAGGGGCCTCCGAGCCACGCAGTGTTCAGGCCGGGGATCAAGTAAGCCAGGAATCCGGCCGCTCCCACATAGCCGGACGCCGTCTCCAACGCACCAGTCACGAGGAATTGCCAGATGAACAGGAAAGCAACCAGGCGCCCCCACGAATAGTGGCCGAAGATTTCGCGGAGATAGTGGTAGGTTCCGCCACTGCCAGGCAATGCCGCGCCCAGTTCACTCCACACCAGCCCGTCACACGCCACCACGAACAACGCGAGCACCCAGGCGACCATCGCATGGGGGCCACCCGTGCTCTGCAAAAATTGGGGAATGGTGATGAACGGACCGATGCCCACCATGTTGGCAACGTTCAGCGCCGTGGCCTGCGTCAAACCCAGACCGCGCACCAGACCGCCCGAACTCTCGTCCGTCCGTGTTGTCCTGTCTCGTTCCACAACAGTCCCCGCGTGAGCAGGCCCCCGAAAGCAGGATACTCTTTCCCCG
>CAZUJM010000337.1:0-5170 GCA_964620405.1 uncultured Pirellulaceae bacterium
CATGAAGCGACCAATTCGCCACGACGCGGCGCATGCGGCCGACAGCCGCGCAGGTGCGGGCGAGCCCCGGCGGTGGCGTGTGCTTTTCGACTGTCCGTCGGCGCACGCGATGTTCGACGATCGCTCCACCGCCGGGATCGGCGGCGCGGAGTTTCGTGCCGCTACGTTTGCACGCGGGTTGGCGGCGACCGGAACCTGGGACGTGCATTTCGTACTCGCGTCGCACGAGCCGCGGGACAGTGAGCGGTGCGAGGGGGTGCTGGTGCACTACGAGGCCGCGCCGGGACATGCCCGGACTTGGTTGGGAACCCTGGGCCGGGCGACGGCGCGACTGGTGGGTTCGCTGGAACAACGCTGCCTGGGATGGCCCGCGCGGCGTTCCTCGTTTCCGGGAGGAACCTCTGACGTAGTGGCCGCCTTCGGCGTTTCCAACCGCACGGCCAGCGTCGTGCGGACGGCGCGCTCCCGCGGGCAGGCGGTGGTGCTGTTCATCACCAGCGACCGCACGCTCGAGGATATGCGTCGTCGCGGACGACGCGATCGCGGACTCTACGGCGAAATCGGCGCCCTGTGTCGCTACTCGCTGCGCAACGCTCACGCCATCATCGCCCAGACGGAACACCAGTCTGCCGAATTGAGGCGTCTGGCAGGCGTACACTCGGTGGTCATTCGGAATCCGATCGAGACTTGCAAGACGGACGATGCCGCCCGCCCTGGCGAGACGCAGGGGGCTTATGTCCTCTGGGTCGGTCGTTCGGACAACAATTCGAAACGAGCCGACCTGGCCTTGGAAGTCGCGAGTCGCTGTCCGATGAGGCGTTTTGTGCTCATCATGAACCGCCACGATGGACGCCTGTTCGAGGAGTATTGTCGCAATTGTCCCGGGAACGTGACGATCGTTCCGCACGTGCCGTGGCGGCGGATGGATCACTTCTACCGGCACGCAGACTGGTTGATGAACACGTCGGATCGCGAGGGACTGCCCAACGCCTTCCTGCAGTCAGGCTTGCACGGCGTGCCGGTCGTGTCGCTGAACGCCGATCCGGACGGCCTGCTGACGCGGCGGGGAGGCGGAGTCTGTGCGGGCGGTTCGGTCGACCGCATGGTGGAAGCCTTGCAGCAGATCTCCGTGCAGTCCGGTGAATACCTGGGTATGTCGCAACGCATCCGGGAGCAGGTGGTTCTGGCCCACGGCGCAGAAGCCCGCTGTCGCGAACTGTCGTCGGTGCTTCTGCAGGCGCTGGCTGCTTCATCGACCAGGCCCGCATCACCCGGGCCTGTGTTACCTCGGTGCGAGGCCTGCGGGAGAGACAAGCGGCCGGACGTCGCGCGGGAGAAGCAGGAGTCGCGTCCGTGGAGGCCCTGCGACGCCGCCTGACGCGGTCGAGCATCCTCCGGGTGTTGGCGCCTGGGGCGATGCTTCTCCAAGGCAACCGCGAGCGCAACGGTAACGAACGAAGGAGACGGATTTGGACATTGCCATGGTACGCTTGGGCGCCGGTCCGCTGGTGGCTCCTGGCGACGGCGGTTCGTTTGGTGGAGCCGAAGTGCGTGCGTGGACGTTCGCTCGCGGGCTGGCTCGCGCCGATGCGCAGCGAGTGCAACTGGTGGTTCGTTCTACGAGCGAGGAACTGCCTGCGGAGCGGGATGGCGTGCGTCTTGTCCGAGTGGGCGATTCGACCGACCGCACCGCGGGGATGTCGGCTTGGAGCCGCCCCATTCGTCGCTGGTTGCGGAAGGCCGGGGATTCCGTGCATCGCCGGTTTTCGTCGGAGCCGCTGCCGTTTCGCGACGCCCGTGAACTCAACCCGCATGTCTGGATCGCGGTCGGCATGCAGGATCCAGCGGCGGCCATCGTGCGGCGGGCCCGGCAGCGCGGGCAACGATCGGTGGTGCTGTTGACTTCGGATGAAGATGCCTTTCGAGCCCTCGGGTCGCGTGAGCCAGCCACGGCGGGGTTGCGCCGCTATCGTTACGCGCTCCTGCGTTCCGACCTGGTGGTCGCCCAGACCGAGTTCCAGAAAGAACTGCTTGCGGAGGCCGGCCAACGCGCCGTGCTCATTCGCAACCCGATCGAACTCCCCGCCAGCCCCTGGTCGGTGTCGCCGCTGGACGCGCGCGACTATGTCCTGTGGGTGGGAAGAGCGGACACGGACAGCAAGCGAGCCGACCTGCTGGCCGAACTCGCCTCGCGTTGCCCGGAGGTTCGCTTCCTCGCGATCATGAACCCGCTGGCGCCACGCCGGGGCGCACGACCGGTTTCGATCCAGCTGCCCGCGAATGTGGCGGTGATCCCCCAGGTGGCTTTTGGCGACATGGATGGTTATTTTGCGCGAGCCCGGGCGTTGGTGAACACGTCGGACAGCGAAGGCTTTCCGAACACCTTCCTGCAGGCTGCGCGACACGGTGTGCCCATTCTGTCCCGCCGAGTGGACCCGGATTTCGCGCTGACCCGGCACGGAATCGGCTTCACGGCGAACGACCAGATGGATCGTCTGGCCGAAATGGTGCGGCAATTGCAGGGCACTCCCGCCGCGTTCCAACAGGTGTCCGAGGCGGCGATCACTTACGTGAGGAGGTTTCACGAGGCGTCGGCGCGCGTGGCCGAACTGCAGCAAGCCTTGCGGGCGCTGGTTGAGTGTCGGAGCCACGCCGCGGCCTGACCTCGCGTCCTCGCACGGGCCCGTTCTACTGCGCCGTCACGATGCAGGCCGTCACGATGCAGGCCGTCACGATGCAGGCCGTCGCATCCGCCGCAGAGGTGGGTTCGCTCGGGCATCCGAACTGCCGCCTCGTTCACACCGGGCCTTGTTCCTCCGCCAGCGGATGCCATCCGGCTTGCCCACCTGACTCCCGCAGCCAGCAGTGCTGCTGCCAGCGTTTGTAGACTCAGGCTTCGCGGACTTGGGTAGGATGGGGCGGTGAGTCGGACCGATGTCGAGGCACGGAGTCGTGCTGCTCTTGGACGATGTCGGAGGCGTGTGCTACAACCGCCGACCGCCGGGACGCATGGGTTGCGTTTGGCCTCGCGCAAGCCGACGAAACTGTCGGTTGAGCCGAGGACGCCCGGGTTCCCGCCGGTCCCTCCGCGGACGCACCTTGTCAGTAGCAAGGAACGTCCTGTCGATGAATCGGATGCACCGTAGTCTTGGACTGCTCCATGAACAACTACGTCCGCGCGCTCCGGAACACGCTCCAGTATCCCTGGACCGTGGCCGGAACCTTTGTCTGCTCGTTGCTGGTGGCCGTTGTCTGGGGCGGCAACATCGGGGCGCTCTATCCGGTCATCCAGGTTGCTTTCCAGGGCAAGTCCCTGCAGGTCTGGATGCAGGAGGAGATCGACAAGTCGCGGACGCAGGTGGCTCGTATCGAGGAGCAGTTGCGGCAAGTGGACGCCTCCGGGGCTGCCCCTGCGAACGGCTCCGCCGAGGCTTCCACGCCCGGACAGGCCACTGCGCCCGGCAATCGCAAGAGTCTCCAGTTTGATCTCGATGCGGAGCGTCGTGTGCTGCGGACGCGCCTCGCGGTTCAACCCTGGATCGAACGCTACCTTCCCCACGATCCGTTCCGCACGGTGGCACTGATCGTCGGTTCGCTGGTCCTCGCGACCATGATCAAAGGCATCTTCCGGTACGCCAACGCGATGTGCGTGAGCCGACTTGAGCAGCGGCTTACCTTTGACCTGCGCCGGCAGCTGTTCGGCAAGGCCTTGCGCATGGACTTGAGCCAGCTGGGGGACGAGCGTACCAGTGGACTGCTGAGTCGCTGTCACTCGGACATCGGCTTCTTGACATCCGGCGTGAAGAACCTGTATGGCACGGGGGTTCGAGAGCCGCTGAAGATGCTCTCCTGCCTCGTCGGTGCCTCGTTCATCAGCTGGCGTCTGCTGGCCTTCAGCCTCGTGCTGACTCCCCTGGTGGCCATCCTGATTCGCAAGCTGGCGGGTTCGATCAAGCGGGCGAACCGTCGTGTGCTGGACGAAATCTCGCAGCTCTACTCGGTCATGGCGGAGACTTTCGACGGACTGCAGACGGTGCAGGCGTATACGCTGGAGCGTCGTGAGCGGCAGAGGTTCCACCAGATCTCGAAGGAGTGCATGCGGAAGTCGGAACGCATCGGATTCTACAGCGCGCTGACCAAGCCCTTGACCGAGACCATGGGCATCGCGGTGATTTCGCTCGCGCTGCTGGCCGGCGCCTACCTGACGCTCAACCAGGCGACACACCTGCTGGGGGTCCGACTGTCCGACAGGCCGCTCGACCTTCCCTCGCTGCTGGTGTTTTACGGCCTGCTGATCGGCACCACGGAACCGGCACGTAAGCTGTCCGAGGTGTTCAACTCCATCCAGGCCGGCGTCGCCGCCGCCGATCGACTCTATCCGCTCCTCGATGCACCGGATACGATCGTCAGCCCGTCGCGGCCTCGCACCTTGGCAAGACCCCACCGGGAACTGGAATGGGATAACGTCTCGTACCATTATTCCGCCGAAGCTCCGGTGCTGCAGCAGGTGCGCGTGAAGGTCCGGTTCGGCGAGACGATTGCCATCGTGGGCCCCAACGGTTGCGGGAAGTCGACGTTCGTGAATCTGCTGCCGCGGTTCTTTGATCCGGTCGAGGGGGCGGTACGCATCGACGGAGTCGACGTTCGCGAACTGCGCGTGAAGGACCTGCGGAAGCGGATTGGCATGGTGAGCCAGCATGCCAGCCTCTTTGATGACACCGTCTACAACAACATCCTCTGCGGACGCCTCGACGCAACTCCGGACGAGGTCCGCGCCGCGGCCGAGAAGGCGCGGGCCCACCGCTTCATCACCGAGAAGCTGGCCGACGGGTATGAGACACGGGTCGGCGCAGGCGGCAATCGGCTGTCTGGCGGCCAGCGTCAGCGCGTCGCACTGGCGCGGGCCATCCTGCGGGATCCGGAAGTGTTGATCCTGGACGAAGCCACCAGCCAGATCGACTTGGAGAGTGAACAACTGATCCACCAGGCGCTGGAAGAGTTCGCCGAGGGACGCACGGTGTTCATGATCACCCATCGCCTCTCGACCCTGACCCTCGCCGATCGCATCCTTGTCATGAACCATGGTTGCATCGAGGATTTCGGCAGCCATGCCGAACTGATGGACCGTTGCGAACTCTACCAGCGACTCTACTCGCTGCATTTCCAGACG
>CAZUJM010000338.1:0-5160 GCA_964620405.1 uncultured Pirellulaceae bacterium
CGTGCTCTCCGTGCTCTCCGTGCTCTCCGTGCTCTCCGTGCTCTCCGTGGTTAAAACCCATAGATCCATAGCGTCCCACGACACGCCAGCGACGAGTCCCCTCGCCTAACTCGGACGATACTTGCCGCGTTGGGCGGCCTTGATGAGGTCCTGCGAGTCGAAGCGTCCGTCGCAGTTCCAGTCGCCCATCTCCCAGGTCGCTCCGGCGGATGCCGGCTTGTCGTATGCACCCGCCTGCATGACCAGCACGAAGTCCTGTGAATCGAACACGCCGTCCAGGTTCGCATCGCCGGCGCTCGTGTACAGGATATCCTCGACCATCACGTCGAGGTCCGCTTCGCTCAGCGTCTTGTCCGTGTTCAGGTCGTACTGCAGGTCGGGCACGGGAGCGCGGATGGCGGCGCAGACCATGCCCAGGTCGACGCCGTCCACTCGGCCGTCGCGATTGAAGTCGCCGCGATCCCCCGGCGCTGCCGGACGATTCGGCTGCCCGAAGCTGTTCGCCAGCAGCAGTTGCCAGTTGAGCGCTCCATCCGGCACGCGGCCCGCGCTGCGATTGACGGGAGTGCCTGGCAGCATGATGTCATCCGCAAACCGCGTGATGCGTCCTCGACTATCGGTCGCCAGCAGCCAGACGCCGTCGGTGGAACCGGAGCGGAAGCCGAAACCAAGCTGCGTCTCGTCAAGCACCAGATAGCCGCCGGGCGGCAGCTTGCCGAGGGCCGCGGGTATCGCATAACGCATCGGATTGTCGGCATCGTCGGAGATCCACCAGCCGGTGACGTCGATGGTTTCCGACCGCGAGTTGTACAGTTCGATACGATCAATTTCCGGCGCCGCGGAACTCGAGAGCACTTCATTGACAACCACATCGTAGACGGGAAAACTCGTCCCGCTGCCGGGCGTTCCGCCATACTGGGAACTGGCCCGCCACGAACGAGCCTCGGCGCGGTTGGCCGCGCCGCCGATCCATTCCAGCGAGCTGCCCAGTCCGTCGGCGCGCGACGGCCAGTCGCCGCCATCGGAGTAGGCGACCTGCTGAATGACCGTGCCCGAGGCATCGACCAGCGTCAGCTGTTCCCCGCTGTCGCTGAGCCGCCCGCCATACACGCCGTCCGCGCCGCCGGCTCCATCGCCGCCACGGGCGATCGACGGCTGGCTGCCGTAGCGGGACGCAAACGCCGCTCGATCCTTGACGACGACCAGCGACTGTCGCGGGCCCAGCACCTGCGACGCAAACTGGAACTGGATGCCCTGGCTGTCGCCCTGCACGTCGACTTCGACGAAACGCACGCCCGCCATTTCGATCGGCTGATCGCCGATGTTCGCGACTTCGACGAACTCAAACATCCCGCCGCCCGCCACCGCCTCGCCCCACTCGGGACTCCCGGTGCGCGGGTTGTAGTTGATCTCGCTGATGCGCAGATTGCCGGAGCCGGCCGGAACCACCACCTCGCCAAAGACCTTGTCGGCGACCAGCGCGCCCTTTGGATTGACCAACTGCAACCGTCCGCCCGTGTCGGGCAGTTCGGTGCCATACCCCTGCACAAAACGCGTCTCGCCCCCGCGTGGACTCGATGAACGACCGCGGAACTCGGCCACATTCCCCACCAGATAAAGCGTTCCCTGTGCAGGAATGACCGTACCGGGCTTGAAGGCGTGCTGCAGCGAACCGCGGACACTCCAGTTCGACAGATCCACGGCGTAGGCGTTGGGGTTCACGATGGTCAGGTACTCGTCGCCAGGCCTTCCCGACTCCGGGCGATATACCATCTCGTCGCCAAAACGCAGCGAGACATCGGCGGGCTGCGCCTGCGGAATACCCACACCGCCGTCGACGTGGTACTTCGTCAGGTACGGCAGGCGTCGATCCAGATAGCGTTCCTTGATGTACTGGGCAACCGTATCGTAGGGCAGGTTCTGGCCGGGAAAATGAGCCTGCGTCTTCCACTTCGCGCGGTCCAGCGGCACGATGTCGCGAATGTCCGCCACCAGTTCGTCGATCTTGCGATGGAAGTATCCGGTCGCCAGATAGTCATCGGCCAGCGTGCGAACGCGGCGCAGCAGCATTTCGCGCGTCTGCGGGCTGCTGATGATCCCATCGATCAGCATGTTGATCTTGCCAACGTGCAGCGGAAAATCTCGCGTCCCCAGGTACGGATGCACGGCGTTGGGGAACGTCGCCCCGGTCGTCACTTCATTGGCTAGGATCGTATCCGTGTTCAGCGCGTCGGGCCCGAAGACCAGATCGAGGTCCCAGGGCAGCATCTGCCATTCGCCCGTGCCGTTCGTATCGCGATAGATGAAATGATTCTTGTCGGACGCGTCGATATTCTGGGCCAAGATGTGGCTGGCCATCAGGTTGATCTGCGCGGGCAGGTCGACGTTGTCGAACAGGAACGACTGCAGGGCCGCATCCTTGAGCTGCAGGCCCTGGAGCAACGCGAGGATGTCGGACTTGTCCTCATCGTCGCGTGTCTTCTTCTCAAAGGTTGACGTGCTACCGAAGCAGCAGGTGTAGTACGAGCCGGGATTCGCCTTGTAGAGCGATCCTTCGGGGTCGAGGCCGTTGCGTGCAAGGAACTCCCTGTCGGGCTGCTCCACCATGTAGGCGAGGCTAAAGAACTCGCCGTTCTGCTGCATGCGGATATGGTATGTCTCGGGTGACGGCGTACCGATGTCCAACTGAAAATCGCTGGTCAGGATCGGTCGCGTATACGACTTGTCGGTATACGTCGCGTTCAGGTCGACCTCGGTGACCCGCGGCGCGTCCTCGTTCAGCAAGAAATTGTGGTCGTCGTTGAATTCGACCTTATAGCTCTTCTTGGGCCAGTCGCGGGCCGTGCCGCCGCGGATGCGGATGAAGACGTTGTCGTACAGTTCGCCGTGGTAGTAGATCGAGGCTCGCGTGCCGCGCGCCGTATTGGCGGAGCCGGGCGTCTCGATGAAGCGGTGCAGCACGGGGACCGACCCCTCAAGACGCGGATCCTCCACGATCGTCCCGTAGTACTGCGGTGAGTTCTTCGAGTCGACAAACGTCGGCTCCCGCCGCTCCAGCCCATCCAGGCTAGAGGCCTTGATGTAGTAACGCACCATCTGGCCGGGCGTGGCGAGGTTCGGGGGCAAAGTCGCGGTGAACGTCCCGTCGCCCGCGACCGCATCGCCATTCTGCCCGTCGTCCGTCATCGGCACCGTCGCTTCGGTACCAAACATCACCCGGTAGTGCACGTTCACAGCGGAAAGCGGGCTGATCGTGCCACGCACCCGCGCGGTGACCACCAGCGATGTTGCGTCGCCGACCGTCTTCCACTCGTGCGCCACCTGCGTCACCTCGGCGGACAGCGGCGCATTCGTCGCACCGGGCGTCGGCACCGAGAAGTGGCCGGTCTCGTTGGCGTACATGCCGTAGGAGACATCAGAATACTGCCGCGGCGGATCCTTGAACGCATGCACCACGGCGCCTTCCGCGTTCGTGAGCGCCAGGTATTCGCCGTCGCTCGACAACTGGAAGTTCGTGTGCAACCGGCCCTGTTCATCCAGTCGCGGATCGCGCACGTCCTCGCCCGAGGCATAGACGACCAGATAGCCTCGGGCTGGCACCATCGTACCGGCCGGGAACGCCCACTTCTTGGGCTGCTGCGGATCGTCCGTCAGGTGCAGGCCGCCAAGGTCGATCGCGGTGTCCGTGGCATTCTGCAGCTCGATCCAGTCGTACGACTTCAGCGTCTTGGGGAACGCCGCCTCCGGCGTCGGTCGCACGCGACTGAGTGCAACCAAGCTGTTGGATGCCATGAACTCACTGATGCGCAGCGAGTCGATCATGGGCGTGCGGAACCGATTGGCCGCCGTCCACGTTGCGCCGCTACCATTCGTTGCCACCGCGCGATAGACATAGTCCGCGCCTGGCGACAGGCCCTCCAAGCGACCGGTGAACGCCTCGTTCTGCAGTCCCAGGTTCCACTTCAAAGGCCACGCCGACAGCTGATCGCCCGCGTCCGCAGGACCGGCCACGATCGTCACCGAGGGCGTATCGCCACCGTTCTCGGTCACCCGTCCACGGACCGTCGCGGCCGTGCCATCCAGATAAGTGGCCGGTTCAACCTGCAACTGAGCCGCAGCCGGAGGCAGCGTGCGGAACGTCGCCACGGGCGTCCACTGCGAGTAGCCCGCCATGAAGTTCAGCCCAAAGGCGCGATAGAAGTACTGCGTGTTGACCTGGAGATCCGCGAGAGGCGTCGTGTACACACCGTTCGCGGCGGATCGGAAACTGACCGAATGGTCCCAGGCCCGCGCCGTCTCCCCGGCGTCGTCATCGCCCCAGTAGAGCGTCACGTCGGGCTTCGACGACTCCACGCCCGACAACTCCGCGCCGATCGTCGCCGTTCGCAGCGTGATGTCCTGGGCAGGCACGGTCTGCACCGTGATGGCCAGCATCGCTCGCGCTTCCAGTGACTCCAACCGCAAACCTCGACCGCGAACACCCGCCGCCTTACGCTCACGTCGCCTGAGCTGACTCATGGTGTGTCCTCTGCTCTACCCCGCCTGACAAGCCAGGCGGGCCATCTACTTGCGCCCGTCGTGCCCGACGGACCACTTACCTGCGCCTGCCAAGCCAGACAGACGATCCATCCCACCCACACAAGATCACCAGCGTAGTCGATTCAGCCAACCGAGTCCAATTTCACGTATCAGGGCTTTACCCGTGGATCTGGCTGATGTCCAAGAAGCGGAACCGGCCCAATGACAACGGCGGGGCCGCTTTCCTGAGCCGCGCCGATACCCGAGCCGCTGACAACGGGCCTCGATGCGTGCGTGGCTGCGGCTGCGCCGGGGTAAAACGGGCAGCGAGACGGGCCACACCTGCCCATGCTGGCAGAAAAACCACTCAGCCATGCTGCTCGGCTGGGCCTTTCGGCCCCCCTGGAAAGCCCGACTGCTTCTCTTGCCCGCCCAAGTCGCCCTCAAAATCAGAAGAATCGTCAAGGTCCGCGCGTCGTCGGTCCGATACCTGTCCTGCTGATCTCTCTCGGCTGGCCGGTGCGCAAGCACTGACAGCAGGTGGGCGGTGAGCCAAGGGGGGCCTTGTTTCGATTGGTTAGCACATTGCCTGGCGCGAAAGCGCGAGGTGCCCTTTGGTTCCACATGCCTGCGGTCTTCGGA
>CAZUJM010000339.1:0-5153 GCA_964620405.1 uncultured Pirellulaceae bacterium
TGGGAGCCTCGCCTCTTTGAGAATTACAACGCCGTCGAGCCGCCGCACGATGACCCGAAGTATCACCTGACTGAGGACATGGTGAAAAAGGCGCTGGCGTGGATTGACGACCGGCAAGCCTACGCGCCGGATCGTCCGTTCCTCATGTATTGGGCACCCGGTGCCGCGCACGGGCCGCATCACATCTGGCCGGAGTGGGCGGACAAGTATAAAGGCAAGTTCGACGACGGCTGGGACGCCTATCGCGAGCGCGTCCATAAGCGTCAAATCGAGATGGGTATCATCCCGCCTGCCACGAAACTGACGCCGCGCGACAAGACGATGGCCGCATGGGCCGAAATCCCGGAGAATCAGCGCGCGTTCCAGCGCCGAGGTATGGAGCTGTTCGCCGGTTTCGTCGAGCACACCGACGCGCAGGTCGGTCGGATCGTGGACGGTCTGGAAGAACGCGGCCTGCGCGAAAATACGCTCATCATGTATATCGTGGGCGACAACGGCTCCAGCTCCGAGGGCCAGAACGGCTCCATCAGCGAGCTGCTCGCGCAGAATAACATCCCCAACACCGTGGATCAGCAGCTCGCCGCATTGGAACAACTCGGCGGACTCCCCGCACTCGGCTCGCCGAAAACCGACAATATGTATCACGCTGGCTGGGCCTGGGCAGGCTGTACGCCGTTCAAGAGCACCAAGCTCGTCGCCGCACACTTCGGCGGCACTCGTAATCCGCTCGTAATCTCCTGGCCGAAACGCATCAAGCCCGACAGAGCCATACGCCCGCAGTTCACCCATTGCGTGGACATCGCGCCCACCATTTATGATATCCTTAAGATCGCGCCGCCGAGATCCGTGAACGGCTTCGAGCAGATGAAGTTCGACGGTCACAGCTTTGCCGCCACGTTCGACAACGCGAGTGCGCCCGCCACGAACAAGGTGCAATTCTTCGACAACAACGGCAGCCGGGGCATCTACAAGGATGGCTGGATGGCGTGCGCGTTCGGTAACTTTGTGCCATGGAATCAAAAGGCGTCGGCGGAGTTGATGAAGACGTGGGATTCCGCGACCGACGAGTGGGAGCTTTACCATGTAGCCGAGGACTTCTCGCAGGCTGAAAACCACGCTGCGAAACATCCGGAGAGACTCGCCGCGTTGAAGAAGGACTTCCTCGCTCTCGCGGAGGAAAACAAGGACTTCCCGATCGGTGCGGGCAGTTGGTTGCGCCAGCATCCAGAAGACGTCCTTTAAGGAGTGGACCTTCACCGCAAGCACACGCCGCATGCCTGAGTTCACCGCACCGGGGCTCGGTCGCGAGAGCAACACCACCGAACTCGACGTGGAGTGCGGGGAAAACGCCAACGGCGTCCTCTACGCGCTCGGCGGCTCCGGCGGCGGACTCGTGCTTTACATGGACAAAGGCCAGCTCGTCTATCTCTACAACATGATGATCATCGAGCAGTACGAAGCCCGCAGCACAAAGCCCCTCGCCGCCGGCGAGCACACGATCACCGTCGACACCACCATTGCCGGCCCCGGCAAGCCCGCCGATGTCGTGCTGCAGGTGGACGGCGTGGAAGTCGGCAAAGTCACCGTGAAGCGCACCGTGCCCGCCGCATTTACCGCCAGTGAGAGTCTCGACGTTGGTGCCGACCTCGGCTCCACAGTCTCCAACGGTTACTTCGACCGACGTCCGTTTGAGTTTAGCGGTAAAATTTGCAGAGTGAAGGTCCGCTTAAAGTGAGAGGCCGAAGCTCCATTCACTAGCCATCGTTTCATTCAGTTAGGAACACTTTCGCATGATTTCCAATCTCCGTTGCTATTTGTCGGTTGTCGTTGCCTTGCTCGGCGGATTCAGTGTGACGCCCATTGCTGGTGCCGAGAAGCCAAATATCGTGGTGATTCTTGCGGATGACCTTGGCAATGCGGACCTCGGCTATCGGGGGAGCAAGATCCAGACGCCCAACCTCGACAATCTGGCTAAGGGCGGGGCAAGGCTTGAGTCTTACTACGGGCTGCCACTGTGCAGCCCGGCACGCGCCGCGCTCATGACCGGTCGCTATCCGATGCGGCATGGCTTGCAGACACTCGTCATTTTCCCGAGTCACAAGTACGGTCTGCCGTCAGACGAAAAGACGCTACCACAGGCGCTGAAGGAAGTCGGCTACAGCACTTACATGGTGGGCAAGTGGCACCTCGGCCACGCGGACAAGAAGTTCTGGCCCCAGAACCGTGGATTCGATCATTTCTACGGCAACGTTGTCGGCGAGGTCGATTACTTCACCCATGAGCGGGGCGGGCTCATCGACTGGCAACGCAACGGCAAATTCCTCAAGGAGGACGGTTATTACATCGACCTGATCGGCAATGAGGCTGTGAAGCTGATTGACGACCATGACAAGGCCAATCCCATGTTCCTGTATTTCGCTTCACTCGCCCCGCATGCGCCCTACCAGGCTCCGAAAGCAGATATTGACGCCTACCAAGACGTGTTTCCGGACGAGCTCCACCGCACCTACGCGGGAATGATCACGAACCTTGATCGACAGGTTGGGCGGATCATGGCAGCCCTCGAAAGGAAGGGGATACGCGACAACACGCTCATCTTTTTCACCACCGACAACGGCGGGGCGACGAGTGCCTTATTCGCAACCGGCGCGAGGTCACCTGAAGAGCGCGAGGAGAGCGGCAGCGTGGCGCTGGGCGCAATACCGCCGGCCTCCAACGCGCCGTTTGCCAGCGGGAAGGGAACCCTCAAGGAAGGCGGTGTGCGGCTACCGGCCATCGTCAACTGGCCCGCGAAGATTAAGCCAGCGGTGGTGACTGAGCCGCTTGGCCACATTGACGTCATGCCAACGCTGCTGGCGCTCGTCGGTGGCAAGGGCGATCCCACCAAACCGTTCGACGGTAAGGATGCCTGGGCAACGATCACACAAGGCAAGCCATCACCCCACGATGAAATCGTCATCAACGTGGAAGCCTTCCGCGGAGCGATCCGCAAAGGCAGATGGAAGCTCATCAAAGTCGCTACCCTGCCTGGGAAGACCGAACTGTTTGACCTGGAAAGCGATCCAGGCGAGAGAGAGAACATCGCCGACAAGAATCCAGACGTGACAGCGGATCTCGAATCGCGGCTCATGGCCTATGCAAGGCAGCAGAAGATGAGCCTGTGGCTCAAGTCACAGGTCGATTTCCTCGGCTTTCAAGGCGAGACGCTTCTTGATCCGGGCTATGACGTTGACGGCGGTCTGCCAACTGAAAAGCCTGTCCTGCCGACGGACAAGTGATGACTCAGGCCGTGTAGCCGCTCCCAGCAATGCCCGCCGCGTGTGTACGACTAGAACTTCAGCCGTACGCGCGTGTGGTACATCATCGCTTGATTGTCGATGTCAACCGGCGTGATGTTGGCGTAGGAGGTTTCCCAGTGGCTCACTTCGAAGCCGACTTCCAGGCTGTCCGTCACATCCCAAAATATGTTGGCGAAGAAAAACTCGTTGCGTACCGGACGGGCGGCGATGTGGCCAGGAGTCACTGTGCTATCGAGTGGGTCGTCGATGCCGTAGCCAAAATGCGAATGCAGGCACTCGTTCCAATGGACATAGAACTCGCCCCAGCCACCCGTTGACCGAACTGGACCAAAGAGGTCGTTGCTGACCTGCAGGATGGCCGCGTTGTAGTTACCAATGCATTGGCCAGTAAAGAACTCTCCTTTCACTCCGAATGACTCGGTGATCGCCACCCGAGCATCAGCGCCGAAAGCCCAGACGTCGAGAACATGGTTGGGGACGGTCGGAATGTCTGTCCGCCGCAGCTGGCCCACCAGACCGGAAACCCCAACCTCGATCGGCCGCGTCGCCTGGCCCGGCGGCCCTGCTTTCTCACCCTGGCATGCTCCCCAAAACCTGATCCAGATGTTATGAGAGTAGACCGCCGGCAAACGGCAAGGAGACTCTCGAATGAAGAAGCGAGGCAAGCGACACAGTCCCGAGCAGATCGTCAAGAAACTTCGGGATGCCGACGTGATGCTCAATTCAGGCAAGGACCTGGCAGCGGTCCTTCAGACGCTGGAGGTCAGTGAAGCCACGTTCCACCGCTGGCGTGCCCAGTTTGGTGGCATGAAAGGTGAAGAAGCCAAGAGGCTCAAGGAGCTGGAGACGGAGAACTCCCGCCTGAAACGCCTGCTGGCGGAGGCGGAACTCGACAAGGCCATGTTGAAGGAGGCTCTCCGGGGAAACGACTGAGCCCGGCGCAGACTCGCGAGACGGTCCAGCGAGTTGGACGGAAGTTCTCGGTGTCGGAGCGTCGGGCATGCCGGGGCCTCGGTTTTTCACGGACAAGCGTTCGGTATCGAACGGTGGAGCGGGACGACGAAGCATCGATTCGCCAGCGTCTTCGAATGCTCGCGCGGAAGCGGCCGCGGTTCGGCTATCGGCGCATGACTCACCTGCTGCGTCGGGAAGGGTTTCGCGTGAGTTTCAAGCGGGTGCATCGTCTCTGGAAGCTGGAGGGCCTGCGTGTGCGTCGTAAATCCAAGAGAAAACGAGCCACTGGCCATGGTGGGAATTCGTGCGACCAACTGAGGGCAGAGCGTCCGAACCAGGTCTGGACGTGGGATTTCATCTTCGACCGAACCATCCAGGGCCAGTCGCTGAAATGGTTCTCGATCGTGGACGAGTACACCCGGCAGTGCATCACGCTGGATGTTGGACGCAGGATGACCAGCGAGGACGTGATCGACCGTCTGGCCACCTTGTTCGTGATGTACGGCGTGCCCTCGTGCATTCGCAGCGACAACGGACCGGAGTTCGTCTCCAAGGCAATCCAGCGGTGGCTGGCCTCGCTGGACGTCAGGACGCTCTACGTGGAGCCGGGCAGCCCCTGGCAAAACGGCTACGTGGAGAGCTTCCACAGTCGACTACGTGACGAGTTGCTCAACTTGGAGCAGTTCGATTCGGCCCGCCACGCCCGGGCGCATGCCTCGGCTTGGCAGGAGGACTACAACGAGTATCGGCCGCACGGATCCCTGGACGGCCTCACCCCCAACGAGTTCGCGCGTCGGTGTGCTGATTCCGCTCCGTCTGCTGCGCAGACTCCGCTCCATCAGCACACCGACATACCATCTGTTACCCAAACCGTACTCTCATAACACCTGGACAAAAACT
>CAZUJM010000340.1:0-5116 GCA_964620405.1 uncultured Pirellulaceae bacterium
CTGGAGCGCCGCTACAGGTGCGGCCGGGACGGCCGCGCTCCCGGCTGCGAAGAGGCTGGATTTGTGCGAGGCTGGTGTGGCGCTACAAGTGCGGCCGGGACGGCCGCGCTCGCGGCGCGATCAGTTCACGGTTTCCGTTCCGCCGTTATCCTGGTCGCCGATCGTGTCGTTGGGGAACTGCCAGAACCAGTCGAGCTCAGCCTGTCCGAAGAGATCGTCGACGGCCGCGTCGTCGTCCGAGACTGTCGAACTGTCCAGTACGGCGGCGCCGTTCAGTCCGCCGCCGTCGCGGAGGTTGTTGATCCGCGCGGCGTAGGCCTGGTCGAGACGTGACCATTCGGCGCGGATCGCGTCGATGGCCGTGCGGTTCATCGCCTTGGTCGCTTCGCCGAAGTACGCGAACAGGCCGCCTGCCAGGATATCCTCGTCGTCGCCTCCTTCCAGTCGGTCAACGCCGGAACCGCCGAACAGCAGGTCACGGCCGCCGAGGCCCAGCAACTGGTCGTTGCCGGCCGCTCCAATCAGCACGTTGCCCAGCCCGTTGCCACGCAGCGTATCGTTGGCCGACGAGCCAACGACCATCTCGAACGCGTCGGCCGCGCCGAGTGTCAGGCTGAGGTTGGCGTTCACGATCTGCGCCGCGATCGACGCCAGGTCGACGTCGACGCCGATCGTGGACGCCGCGAAGTCGAGCAGGTCGATGCCGGCCGTGTCGGCAAGCGTGTCGGCTCCGAGTGGCGAGTTCGACGTAAAGGTGTAGGTGTCGTCCCCGTTGCCGCCTTGCAGCGTGTCGTTGCCCGCGCCGCCGATCAGGAGGTCGTTTCCATCGCCGCCCCACAGCGTGTCGTTGCCCGCGCCGCCGTCCAGCAGGTTGGCTTGCGCGTTGCCTGCGATGGTATCACCAAGGAGACCGCCAAGGACGTTTTCGAACACCTCCGCGCCGCCCAGGGTCACGGTCAGGAGGGTGTTGATCACCTGGGCGTTCGCGACTCCAAGGTTCACTGCGACCGCTCGCGTAGTCGTGGGCGTGAAGTCCAGCGTGTCGATTCCGCCGGACGTGGTCTCGATCAGCTGATCGACCCCTTGGGCACCATCCGCGTCAAAGACATAGGTGTCATCTCCATCCCCGCCAGCCAGCGTATCGTCACCGGGTCCGCCCGTGAGGCGATTGGCCAGCGCGTTGCCGGTGAGGGTGTCGGCCAGCGCGCCGCCGGAGAGGCCTTCCAGGCTGTCTCCATTGCTGAGTGTCAGGGCGAGGTTGGCGTTGACCGTTTGCAGCGTCGTCAGTCCGAGGTGCAACGCAATGGCCTGTGTGGTCGTGAGCGTGAAGTCGATCGAGTCGATGTCCACTCCGGCCGCCTCGGTGATCGTATCGCTGCCGAGCGCGATATCGGCGTCGAAGCGATAGAGGTCATTGCCGGAACCACCGGCGAGGAGGTCATCGCCAACCTGACCTTCGAGGGTGTCGTTGCCTTCACCTCCCAGCAGTTCGTCGTTGCCGGTCGCTCCGAACAACTGGTCGTTCCCTGCGGCGCCGCTGAGCGTATTATTGTTCGCGTTTCCACGCAGCGTATCATTGGCGGACGAGCCGATGACGGACTCGACGGCATCTATCGCTCCCAGCACCAGGCTCAGATTGGCACTGACTATCTGGCCCGTGGGGATCGCGAGGTCGACCATGACGGACGAGGTCGAGCCAGTGAAGTCGAGCAGGTCAATGCCGGTCGTCTCCGTGACCGTGTCCGTACCGAGTGCGGAGGTGGTCACGAAGGCGTAGGTGTCGTCCCCGTGGCCGCCTTGCAGCGAGTCGTTACCCGCCTGCCCTTCTAGGAGGTCGTTGCCTTCACCGCCCACGAGCCGGTCGTCTCCGGTTGCTCCCACCAGAAGGTCATTGCCGGCCGCTCCGTTGAGCGTATTGTTTCGCGCGTTGCCGCGCAGTGTATCGTTCGCCGACGAGCCATTGATGGACTCGATGGTGTTGGACGCTCCGAGCACGAGGCTGAGACTGTCGCTGACCACTTGCATGGTGGGAAGCGACAGGTCGACGGCGACCGCGGAAGTCGATCCGGTGAAGTCAAGCAGGTCGACGCCGGTGGTTTCGCCGACCGTATCGGTGCCGAGCGGCGAAGTGGTGACGAACGCATAGGTGTCGTTGCCGGCATTGCCGAGCAGCGAGTCGTTGCCAGCCTGACCCTCGAGGAGGTCGTTTCCCCCACGGCCCAGCAGGGTGTCGTCGCCAGCCGCTCCCAACAACTGGTCGTTGCCCCCGGCGCCGTCGAGCGTGTTGTTCAGCGCGTTGCCACGCAGCGTATCGTTGGCGGACGAGCCCTTGATGGATTCAATCGCGTCGACGGCTGCCAGCACCAGGCTCAGGTTGGCGTTGATCGCCTGCGTGGTTGCCAGCGACAGGTCGACGGTGACGGCGGCGGTGGAGCCGGTGAAGTCGAGCAGGTCGAGGCCGGACGTGTCGGTGATCGTGTCAGCGCCGAGTGCCGAAGTGGTGACAAACGCGTAGGTGTCATCACCATCACCGCCGAGCAGCAAGTCGTTACCGGTTCCGCCCGTAAGCGTGTCGCTGCCAGCGCCGCCCGCCAGCGTGTCGGCGCCGGCGTTGCCGACCAGCTGATTGGAACTGTTGTTGCCTGTCAGCGAATCGTTGAGCGAGCCACCGATCGCGTTCTCGAAAGCCCCGGCATCATTCAGCGTCAGGGTCAGCAAGGGATTTACAACTTGCGCGTTGATACTGCCAAGATCCAGGGTCAAGCCCTGGGTTGTGGTGAAGCCCAGGTCGAGCGTATCGTTGCCACCCGCCGAGGCTTCGTTCAGCTGGTCACTGCCCAGGGCGGCATCGGCGTCGAAGACGTAGGTGTCGTCACCGTCGCCTCCGGTGAGAATGTCATTGCCGGGACCGCCTGTGAGGCGATTTGCCAGCCCGTTGCCGGTGAGGGTGTCCGCGAGCGAGCCGCCGATGACGTGGTCCAGCCGATCGGCGGCGGGAAGCGTCAGTGTCAGGTTGGCGTTCACGACCTGGGCGGCGGTATCCGCGAGGCGGAGAACGACCGACTGGGTGGTGGTCGTGGAAAAGTCGATCGTGTCCAGTCCGTCGCCGCTGGCTTCAACGATCGAATCACTGCCAAGGACTGTATCCGCGTCGAACCGGTAGTTGTCGTGGCCCGCTCCGCCCGCCAGCGTATCGTCGCCCGCTTGTCCTTCCAGCGTATCGTCACCGCCCGCGCCCTGCAGGTTGTCGTTGCCCGCGCCGCCGAGCAGAACGTTCGCGAGGCCATTGCCGATCAGGGTGTCGGCCAGGGGGCCACCCGTGATGTTTTCCAGCAGACTGTCGCTGCCGAGGACCAGCGTCAGGTTCGCATGGACGACCTGGGCTGCGGACTGACCCAGGTCGACGGTGACGGAACCGGACGACGAGTCGTCGAACGACAGCAGGTCCACGCCGCCCGCCTCGACAAGTTCCATCAGCGTATCGGTGCCCAGGGGTAGATCGATGTCGAACGCGTAGGTGTCGTTGCCCGCGCCGCCTTGCAGTGAATCGTCCCCGGCATTGCCCACCAGCAGATTGGGCAGGGCATTCCCCAGCAGCGTGTCGTTGCCTTGTCCGCCCAGGAGCTGCTCGAACGCATTGGGGGCGTTGAGATTCAGGGTCAGGTTGGAGTTCACCACTTGGCCTCCCACCGGGGTGGCACCCAGGGAGACCTGCACATCGACGGTGGACGAGGTAAAGTCCAGCCGATCGAGGCCGCCGGCGAGGGTGGAGCCTTCGATGAGCGTGTCGACTCCCAGGTTCGTATCGGCGTCGAACAGGTAGGTGTCGTTTCCGGCGCCGCCACTGAGGATGTCGTCACCGGCGTCACCGCTGATGGCGTCGGCGGCGGTACCGGTGTTCATCGTATCGTTGCCTTCGCCGCCCAAGGCCAAGATCGGTTTCGTGTAGGTCCCCGCGCTGAGCGAATCGTTGCCTCCATGCAGACGGACTCGCAGACCGGTGACCGCGTTGGCCGCGTAGGTGCGAGAGTTGCCGTTGATGTTGACGACCAGGGGGGCGCTGACGGTGATGGAGTCGTTATCGAGGCCGCCGTGGATCATCACCCGCCCGGCGCCCGCGAAGTAGGAGCCGACAAAGGCACCGACGTTGTCCTCCCCAATTCCCGCGGCGTCGCCTTCGAGGACCAGATTGTTCGGATCGGCAACGGCGAGCAGGAAGTAGTCGGTATCCAGTTCCGGGCTGCCCGCTCCCGGCAGCGGGACCTGGCCCGCGCCACTGCCGATCGTCCAGGTCTTTACATGCGTACCGGGAGCGAGATCGGCGGGCGCGGAAATGGTGAGTTCCGCCAGTTGGCTATCAGCGCCGAACAGGGCGTCGCCGGAGGAGTAGACGCCCAGCTGGAACGCGGGCGAGGGATCGCCGACGATCGTGTAGCCAACGGACAAGGTCGTCAGGCCATCGGCGGTGACCGAGTGGATTTGGATGTCGGTCTCCAGGATGTCTATCGCGGCGATTTGGAAGATCTGCTCAAGGTACAGGCCGTCCAGGTCGGTGCTCCGCACTCGGATCGAGTATGCCGTCTTGGCCTCGTAATCCAGGGGCGTCTTCACCTTCAAGCGGGATCCATCGATGGCGAAGTACGGGTTGTCGTCGCTGCCCAGGCCGCTCACGAGCGTGTAGGCATGCGAATCGTTGGGATTGATGTCGACGGAGGCAAGCGAGCCGACCAGGGTTCCTGTAATCGCGTTCTCGTCGACGGAGGCAGCGTCGAGGAGTAGTCTGCTGGGGCGTGTAGGTGGCATCAAGGCATGAAGTTCGTCTCCGGCAGTCGGATTCGCTGCGGACACGTAGATGACGTTGCCTATCTGGCTGATCGCTCGAATGGAGGCGCCTCCGGATCCCGGCGAGAAGTCGAAGGCGAGCACGGTTCCCGCTTCGGTTCCGTCGGTCTTCCAGAGTTCGTCACCGCTGGCGCCGTCGTTGGCTTGGAAATACAACACGCCATGGACGTTGGTCAGTAATGACGGAGAGGATCCGGAGGGTCCCGGTTGGATGTCCTTGATACGCACGGTGCCTGCTTCGGTTCCGTCGGTCTTCCAGAGTTCGATGCCGCTG
>CAZUJM010000341.1:0-4005 GCA_964620405.1 uncultured Pirellulaceae bacterium
CGTGCGTCGGTGCCATGTAGTCGGCACACGCCGTGTGCCGAACCGAGGCCGGTGTGCTGACCGCATGGCGACAGGCATCGCGCGGCGACGATGTCCCGGCTCGACACACGCGGTGACGTTGTCCACGCTCGGCACACGGAGTGGGCCGACTACCTCGGGCGTGCGTCGGTGCCATGTAGTCGGCACACGCCGTGTGCCGAACCGAGGCCGGTGTCAGG
This sequence comes from uncultured Pirellulaceae bacterium, assembly GCA_964620405.1. Lineage (GTDB taxonomy): Bacteria > Planctomycetota > Planctomycetia > Pirellulales > Pirellulaceae > CAZUJM01. The sequence continues at coordinate 219 of CAZUJM010000341.1, forward strand.
TCCGATCAGCCCTGGTATCTGGAGCGAAACAGGGCGAACGTGAGGTCGTCCGGTTTCGAGGGCTGGCTGTCGTCGACGTTAGCCATCCGCTGCGTGGCAATCTCCGCCAAGCGATGGGCCGCGTCCAGCAGCGGGCCCTTGCGGACGATGTCGGCGATCTCGCCCAGGTACAGATTGTCGAACAGGCCGTCGCTGCCCATGACCACGGTATCCCGCTGGTTCATCAGGCGCCGCGCCCCGACTTCGGTGTGCGATTCGGGCGTTCCGATGACATTGGAGACCAGATGTCGGTCGGCATGCGAGATGGCTTCATCCTCATCCAAGATGCCAGCCTGGATGGCGTAGCCCACGGGCGAGTGGGAGACGGTCTGCATCTTGATGCGACCGCGACTGCCGACCAGCAGGATGGCCGAATCGCCCACGTGGTAGGGGCGGATCATGTGGCCGTCGATCTCCAGCACGGCCATCGTCGTGGCCGCCCCGCCGCTCAGGCCCTGAACCGCGTAGTTGGCATTCTCGATGCCATCCAGGATCGCGGGACGCATCGTGGGACTGGAGCCCTCGGCCGCCTCGACGGCATCTCGCAGCGATTCGATGGCCAGTCGCGATGCCTTGTCCCCCTTGGCCATCCCGCCGCAGCCGTCGGCGATGGCGATGATGCCCGATTGAGGCGTGACCGGAATGACGGCCAGCGAGTCTTCGTTGGCGGCGCGCAGGTCGGGGCAGCGCTGCGAGAAGATCGCCACCTCGCCGGCAGCGAATTCGATGAGTTGGGGAGCCGGCAGCGTGGTATCGAACAGCAGTCGAGGCGCTGAAATGGGGTCCATCCTTCTTCTCCTCTTGCACAACGCATGGGCCATGGCGTTCTCCTTCCCGTGATCGTGGCGTCCTGCCGCCGAGTGGGAAGGCATTCCGGCTGGTCACCGGTTGCCGGCCGCTAGGGCTTGAGCCCTTGCGAGCACCAGGGGCAGTAACTCCAGAAGGAGGATACGACGCCCCAGCCGCATCGCTTGCAGCGTGTTCGGTTTCCGTCGATGTTCCACTTCTTCCGCACCCTTCGCCGACAGTCCGGACAGTAGCGGGAAAAAGGCATAATGCGTTTGCCCGAGCAGCGCGGGTTCTCGCAACGGTGGGTGTAACGCGGATCGTCCTGATGCTCGGTCTTGGCCGGCTCCCAGCCCGGCCCGAAACACCAGACGCAATACTTCCAGTCCAGCTTGATCCCGCAGTGGCACCGCGAGCACTCGGCTGGGAACTTGGTCTGCTCTGGACGCATTTTATGGGTTTTTCCGCACCAGGGACACCAGGGCATCGCCTCGGAGACCGGTCCCTCGCAATGGTCACAGCGGTACTGGGTGTCCAAAAGCGTGCCGAAACGCTGCTGGAATTCAGAAATCCGAACACGCTGCCACTCGGTGCGAGCCGGCTTGCGGGTCGTTCCCCCCGAACTGGCCGAACGCGGTTTTTGCCGGCCGGAATGGCGGATTTTTGCCAGGGCCGCCTGCATATGCCGGGCATCCCGGAAGCGATTTCGGGCATCGACCTCCATGGCCTTGCGAATCCAGGCGATGAAATCCGGGCCTACCCGCCGCCTCAGCCGCAGGTATCCCTGCGGCGGCCAGTCAAATGGCCACTCCGGCAAATGCCCAGTGAACATCCGATAGATGACCAGCCCCAGGGAAAACACGTCCGACCGCAGCGAAGGGTGCCCCATCGCCTGCTCGGGAGCAATGTAACCCACCGTTCCCGCCCCCGAGCCCCGCAGAGTCCTCTGGGCGAACCGGGCAATGCCGAAGTCGGTCAGTCGCAGGCGATTGTCGGAGAAGAGCAGAAAATTGTCGGGCTTGATGTCGCAGTGGATGATCTGACGCTCGTGCGCGTGCGCCACTCCCGCCAGCATCTGCTCCGTGTAGTCCAGGGCCGTATCCACCGACATGCGACGCTGGAAACGCTTCTCCAGCGTCATCAGCCCCTGAGCCGTCACGATCACGAACCGTCCCTCGATGAAGTCTGCATACTTCAGCGGCAGAATGTTCGGATGGTCCAGCTTCGATACCACCCGAACCTCGTTGCGGAACCACTCCAGCGAATGACTCGTCATCAGATGCGGGTAGGGAACCTTCAGGGCCACCCGCACGCCCTCAATCGTGTCACGAGCCTGGTACACGACGGCAAAACCGCCCTCCCCCAACTTCTGCTCCACGACATACTTCCCGAAACGCTGCCGGGCGCGAAGCACCGCAGGCGTCCGAGCCGGACGCTTCACCAACGGTTCGCTCTGCGTAGTGCGTTTCATGGGGTTTAAACTGGCGGATAAGCTCAGATGCCATGGCCACGGTCGCGGAAAATGTAGGCGAGGTGCAAAACCCAGACAAGAGAGGTCGTCCCTACAGAACGCACCAAGCCCCTCGGGCAGTTTACCGATGCACCCTGCCCCCCACACTGCCGCTGCTCGCTATTTTGCCACGAATGCGACCACAATCCAGCTTTACCGCCAAAAATGCGTTCCTGGACGCCTCGAACAGAAACCATGGATCCGCCGAAACGCAACCGCGACGCGGCAGCCGCCCAGTTCATTCCGCTTCCCGGGGGAGAACCACCCGGGCAGCGCTGGTCGGCCGATTCGGGGGCAGACCGCGTCCCGATTTCCCGAGCCCACGCGCGGGCGATGGGCTATTCGACGGAGCCAACCGTCGAGATGGCTCTCGCTCGCGACCCTCGATTCGCGTCCACGCCGCTCCGGAATGCCGGCCGGTTCGCAAATCATCAGCCGCCCCCGTACCAAACCACCCGGCGTCGTGGCTGCGTTTTGACGCCAATTAGGGTGTGCGCAGCTTCTCCAACACGCGTTCCGTGGACTCTTCCTGACGCCCACCCAGATGCTCCGCGAAGAACTGCTCCAGGGCTCGATAGACTTCGAAGCGATTCTCTTCGTTCCTGAAGCCGTGCCCTTCGTTGTCCTTGACCAGATAGGGGACTTCGATTCCCCGTTTGCGCAGCGCCTCGACCATCTGGTCCGACTCGGCTTTCTTCACGCGTGGATCGTTCGCTCCCTGCGCGATCAGCAGCGGTGCCTTGATCTTGTCGACATGGAACACTGGCGACACGGCCATCATGGCCTCCTTCTCAGTGCTCGGATCGCCCATCATCTCGTACATCATCTTCCGCATCGGTTCCCAGTACGGCGGCAGCGACTCCAGCAGCGTCAACAGGTTGGCCACGCCGACATAGTCCACGCCGCATGCATACAGTTCGGGCGTGAACGCCAAGCCGGCCAGCACCACATAACCGCCATAGGAACCGCCGTAGATGCCGATTCGCTTCGGATCGGCGATGCCGCGATCGATCAGCCACTGGACGCCGTCCGTCACGTCGTCCTGCATCGTGCGGCCCCACTGCTTGAAACTCATCTCCCAGAACTTGCGACCAAAGCCGGTGGACCCGCGGAAATTCATCTGGAAGACGGCGTAGCCGCGGTTGGCGAGGAACTGCACGTCGGGCCGGAAGCCCCAGGAGTCGCGCGACCAGGGGCCGCCGTGAGGCAGGATGACCGTGGGCAGGTTCTTGGGCTCCACCCCCACGGGCAGCGTCAGGTAACCATAGATCAGCACGCCGTCCCGCGACTGATACATCACCGGTTCCATCCGCGCCAGGTTCTCCGTCGGCAGCCAGGGGCTGATGTCGGTCAGATGCTGCAGTTCCTTCGACTTGTGATCGTAGAAGTAATACGATCCCTGAGACCGATCGCTGTAGGTGCGAACCAGGAACTTGTCCTCATCAAGATTCG
>CAZUJM010000341.1:4015-5097 GCA_964620405.1 uncultured Pirellulaceae bacterium
GGCAGCTTGCCCTCGAGATATTCCTGGATCTCGCGACGCTCCGCATCGAAGAAATGATACCCTCGCTTGGCAGCCGTGAACGCGACGCCGGTGATCATCTTGCGCTTGTCGCTGCGCATCAGGCCGCTCGCATCCACCTGCGGATGCTCGAAGATCACCTCCACCTCCTCGGCCTTCTCGGGATCGAACACCACGATGGCATCCTTGTCCCGTTTCAGGTTCGACGCCGCGTACAAACGCCGGTTGTCGTAGGTGAAGAACAGCGGATTGACCGTCTCGCGAAAGTTCGTGGTCAGGATCGTCTTGAACTCGTCCTTGTCGGTGGCCCGATAGAGCAGACTCGTGTTGACGCCATCCGTCTGCGTGGCAATTCGCAAGTGCCCCTCGTGGTCGGCCACGAACGACGTCAGATTGCCCGGGTTCTGCAGCAACTGTTCCGCCGCGCCCGTGTTGACGTTCACCTTGAAAACGTCGAAGGCCCGTTTATCCCGGTGATTATGCTGGATCAGCATGTGATCGGGGTCGTCGCGCAGGTCGTCCACGACGCCCGCCTTCGTCTCCGGGAAAGGTGTCAGGTCCAGCAGGTTGGAGCCGTCGCGATTCACCGCGTAGAGGTGGAAGTTCTCGTCACCGCCCTGGTCCAGCAGGTAAACAATGCGATTGTCGTTTGCCCAGAAGAACCCAGGGATGTCGCGATCGGTGACCGAGGTGATGCGGACGGCCTCCTTCTCGCCAATCTTCTGCACGAAGACATTCATCCGCGACTCCCAGGGTCGCAAGAACCCCAGGTACTGTCCGTCCGGCGAGATCTCGTGTCCGGACTCCTCGGCGTTGCGGAAAAAGTCCCGCAGCGGAATCAGCGGCGGCAGTTCGGCCCTCGCGGCTGTCTCCAACCCCAGCCCCAGAAACACTAAGAGAAGGCATCCCAGCCAACCGGCACCCCAACGCTTCATGACCATTCTCCCCAGGCCCCGATCGGTGGCTCTTCCGTGAATGTCTCTTCTTCGAATTCCGCCGCGTCAGAAATCCCCACGCCGCGCGGCAGGCTGGCGGACGTTCGCCTGCGTCGGCCCGAGAATAAC
>CAZUJM010000342.1:0-3249 GCA_964620405.1 uncultured Pirellulaceae bacterium
CGGAAGTGTTCCAAGGCCTCGCGTGTGAGCGTGACGGTCGTCTTCTTCTTGACGCCGGTGAGCCACCAGAGGGCGAGCCCGACATTTAAGCCTTTCCGCCCGCACGTGCTGGCTCGGGTCAGCCAGTCGAGCGGCACGGGGCCCTGGATGAAGTAGCGAGTGCCCTTGCGCGAGTACCCGGGCCGCAAAGGGGACTCCAGTCGGCGAGCTGCTTTTCGCGCCTTGCGATCGGCTGGACTGGCTGCAGGAGCATGGTTTGCATTCGCCATGGAGACGTCACCCCGCTGAGGCTGCCGACCTTTGCTGGCGAAGGTCGTCTTGCGCGCAGAGGACGCCGACGCTTTCTTTGCCTTGGTTTTCGGCCTGATGTCGTCGCCCGCCGTGGCGTGGTTGGTGTTTGACGCGGACGACGCGGAACGAGCCTTCTTCTTGGGCTTGGCTCCCGACGGATTGTGCGTCTTGGCGTCGCGATCCGTGGAGGAAGGCTTGGATGGCTGCTTGCGTGTCATGACTTGCTCGCCGGAGCGTGCCTCGCGTGTTGCAGGAGTCTAAACCGCGGAGTCCTCCACTTGCAAGGTCCGAGTTGCCGCAATCACCAAAGTGTCGTGAAGAGCATCGTGTGAGCGACTCGGCTCAACTGGCGGTGCCTGCCTGAGTTGATCGCATTTGCTGAAAAACAGTAAAGCTATATGGTCGCAAATGCTAATACTCGCGAGGCGAACGGGTCTTCTTTAATGATCTAGTCACTTCGGTAAGTACGCGAGTTGTGCGTAACCAACAAGCAGTGGTCGCAAGGGTAATGCCTAGTTCAGGCATCTGGGTTCTCTCTTCATGCAGGCGACGTGGTCGGTGCTCGGAGCTGCTGCTCGTTCATTAAGTGCGACCGGTGCTGCGGTAGAGTTTGTTGCGTGGGTGCTCTATGCGGAGAGTCGCTCTCAACGCGTGCGTGCTCTTGATGGGGTAGCGCGTCTTCTTTAATGAGCGAAGTGCGTGATCAATAAGACCCCATGAAATAGCTGGATTCGATCGCTTTTTGTAACCCGTGATGCGTGAATGTGGATCTCTTGTGTGCTGATTGTGGATCACCGTTGGCCGCTCGCGACGGAATCGGAGAGATGCTGCGAAGCCATTGCTGGCTATTCGGAGATCGTTGTCGCGCGAATAGCCTGGCTTGCGTTGTGTGCGTTCTGAGAAGCGGGTCTTTGTTATCAAGCGAGTTGCAGGAGCGTGCTGTGCGTGGTGCGTTGTGGTCGCACTTGAAATCGCTCGTTTCGTGCCGTGTTTCGCATCTGCTGAAGTGAAAAACTATTCGATTCAAAAGCGAGTGGAGTTGGGATTTAGATAGTTGAAAAAACAGAAACGTGGAGATAGTTTGACGATCCGATTCGGTGCGCGCTTTCGTGCGATCGATCGCGAAAACCATCTTCTCTTGGGATCACGACATGCTCCTCGCCGTGTGTTCTCGCCTCGCGAAGTGTCCGGTTGCGGGACGCTGTTATCGAACGGCATGCGAGCGTCGTGGTCTTGCTCGTGACGGGTGTTGCGTGCCCGGCCCTGAAGGTTCGTAAGCATCGTCCGCGTTCATTTCCTGCCTGGTCTCGCCCACGAAATATCGCCACAGCATCCGCTGTTTTTCTTCTGGAGTCCCGAGCCGTGTTTAGCTCCATTCAGCGTTTTATCCGTCAGCTGATCTCGTTCTTCTTCATGAATCGCCCGAAGCGCGCGTGGTACGAGCCGATCCACCGCCGCATGACCCGCTTCGAGTACCTCGAGGCGCGGGCCATGATGGCGATTGACCTGTCTCTCGGGAACTCCTCGATCAGGGAGAACAGCGTAGCGGGTTCGACCGTCGGTTTCTTTTCCAGCAACGTGACGAACACGGTCTACGAGTTCGCTCCGGCGGCGTCCGGGCAGTCGAACGACAACGCAAAGTTTTCGTTGACGAGCGACGGTTACCTGACTTCGGCGGAAGTATTTGATTTCGAGTCGAAGGCGTCGTACTCGATCGAGGTACGAGGTACGGACACGACGAATCTTTCGGATACGACCGTCGAGTCATTCACGATCAGCGTCACCGACGTCAAGGTGATGGCGAGCGTCTCTGGTTCTGAGTTGCGAGTGTTTCTCGATTATCAGGGGGATCAGGCGTATCTCTCGTATGCAGGCGGGTCGATTTCGGTAGGTTCCTCGCCCACGAGCCAGTCGGACATTGGAACGTTTTCCGGCAGCGGTGATCCTGCATTCAACATTGATCGCATCGTCGTCAAGGACTACGGCTTGGTGACGGGGGCGACGAATCGGTCGGAACAGTTGGTGGCCTTCCGGGGTAGTAATCCCATCAAGGGCACGGGGTCATTTGCTTCGTCCGGGCTGGCGGCAGTGGAGTTGGTGGGCGTGGAAGCGGCCGACCTGCAGCGTCCATTGACCATGGCGGGATCGGTAGAGCCGACGGGTTCGGCAACGACGTTGACGGTGGGGCCGAACGCGTTGGTACGGCAGGCGATCAGCATGGCGGCTGCGGGGACGACCTCGGTTGCCGGTGCCACCATCACGGTTCAGGCTGGTGCTCATGCGAGCGGTGCGGTGACGGTCGACAAGGAGAACCTGACGTTCAGTGTGGCGTCGGGGGTCACCGGCTTCACGGGGGTGACGCTGGCGACGGGCGTCGCGAAGGCCACATTGACCGGCACGGGGGCTGCGAACCTTACGGGCAATGACGATGCGGGCGGCAACACGCTGACTGGCAACTCGGGAACCAACACGCTGCTGGGTCTCGGTGGCAACGACCGCATCGCCGGTGGTGCCGGCAGCGACACGATTGATGGCGGCGCCGGTACGGACACCGCCGTGTTCACCGGGGCATTCGGGCTCAATGGAGTCGTCGGGGACTATTCCATCTCCCTGAACACGGGGGGCGGGCTGCTTCTTTCGGGCGGGCCTGAAGGTTCCGTAGTGGTAAACAACGTCGAGGTGCTGCAGTTCTCGGATCGAGCGGTGCGAGTTGTCGATGCAAGTGGTTCGAGGAGCTCCTACACGACGATTGGGGCAGCCGTCAGCGCCGCTGGAGTCAATGACTTGATTCTGGTCTTGGCGGGTACCTATACCGAGTCGGTTACGCTGAATGTGACTGGTCTTGAACTGCGGTCGCTCTCTGGAGCCTCCACGACGACGATCACGTCGAGTGTGTCGCCTACCGTGACCATCGGCGGTACGGGAGTGCGGCTGAGTGACATGACCGTGTCGAACACG
>CAZUJM010000342.1:3259-5086 GCA_964620405.1 uncultured Pirellulaceae bacterium
ATCGACGAATGCGAAAGTCCAGGGCAACGTCTTCTCCAGTGCGGGGCGAGGCGTGGACGCGGCGAATTCCTCCACCACGGGCCTGACGGTGTCGGGCAACACGTTCTCGTCGCTGGTGTCCCTCGGCATCGACCGCACCTCCAACGTGAATTTCGCTCAACTGTCCGGCAATATCTTCAATGCGACGCCAGCGGGGATCCGTCTCGGTACCGGCGTATCCGTCGCCGGTAACTTGCTGGATACGTCCGGCATCTTCACGCTGCTGGCAACGCAGACGTTCAATCTGTCCACAGGCGGTTACGCCCTGAAGGACCTGCGCGACAGTTCGATCTACGTCGTGGACTCTGCCACGATCCAGGGGGCCGTCACGGCCGCGACGGCGGGTGATACGATTCGGGTCGGTGCGGGTACCTATCCCGAAACGGTTTCGATCACCAAGGAGAACCTCACGGTCGATGTGCCCACGACGGCGAGCGGATTCTCGTTCACGCTTAGTGAGCTCGCCGGGTCGGTCGCGAACAACCTGACGCTTACCGGAAGCGGGGCCGCTCTCTCGAACGGCACGAACGTCGTCGGCAACAGCAATGCGAACACGATCACCGGCAACGATGCGGCCAATGTGATCGCCGGTGGAGCGGCCGGCGATACGCTCAGCGGCGGTGGCGGCAACGATACGCTGATCGGCGAGGGCGGCGTTGATACGCTCAACGGCGGCGCGGGCGACGATAGTCTTTCCGGCGGTGACGATGCCGATACGCTCAACGGCAACGCCGGAGCGGACACGCTGGAGGGCGGTGCCGGCAACGACATCATCGATGGCGGCGCGGACGTGGATACGGTCGTGTACCCAGGCAACTATGTCGACTACACGATCACGGTGGGCGCGACGACGGTTACGGTGACCGGAGCCCAGGGTACCGATACTCTGAGTAACATCGAAAAGATTCAGTTCGCTTCCGGTCTGCCGGTGCTGATTGTCGGAGCGGGCAGCACGTACGCGACGATCCAGGCTGCGGTGAGCGAGGCGGCGAGCGGCCAGGTGATCAAGGTCGGCACGGCAGTCGCTGACAACGAGTCGGTGACGCTGGGCGTGAGCGGGCTGACGATCGACCTGCCGGTCGAGGTGACGGGCACGACCTTCGCCTTTGGTTCCGTGGCGAGCGGCAGGACGCTGACCCTGACGGGAGCGGGAATCGCGACCGTTGCCTTCACGAACAGCTATGCCAACTACACGACCAAGGCCTTCACGGGAACAAGCCCGTCGCCTCGACAGTTCGAGGTCAGCAACACCGGCGACGTGACGTTGCTGCAGGGTGTCGAAATCCTGAAGTTCGCCACCAACGACTTGGTCTACCTGGTCGGTGCCGACAGCAGCTATACGCTCGCGACCGGAGTGGCGGCAGCCACGGCCAACAGCCGAGTGCTCGTCGATACGGGAACCGCTTCGACCACGGCCACGGTCAATGCCAGCGGCGTCACCGTGGACCTGCCCGCATCCGCGGACGGCACGGTGTTCAACCTGGCGGGCACGGTGGGCAGCTTCTCGCTTACCGGTGCTGGCACGGCGACGGTGAACGGTAACGCGAGCGACAATACGATCACCGGCAACGACGCCGCGAACATTCTGAAGGGCCAGGCGGAGAGCGATACGCTTTCTGGAAACGATACGCTGTCGGGCGGTGAGGGCGCGGACGAGTTGTATGGCGGCGCGGGCACGAACATGCTGGATGGCGGCAGCACGGCCGACGTCGATACGGCGTACTTCGGAGCGATCGGCGACTACACGTTCAGCCTGGCAAACACATCCGTTCCCTCCACCGACAAACG
>CAZUJM010000343.1:0-4567 GCA_964620405.1 uncultured Pirellulaceae bacterium
CGTCCCACCGGCCGCGGCAGCCATGAGCTTGGCCGAAAGCCTGGCGGCTCTGCAGAAGGTGGGCGCGGAAGGCGACGGCCACGCGGCGGCGATCGAGGCCTGGCCCGTCGTGGCCCAGGCGTCGCCCGAGCAGCTGCCCGAGATCCTCGCCAGCATGCGCGACGAAAACCGCCTAGCCACCAACTGGGTGCGAGCGGCCGTCGATGCGATTGCCGAACGAACGCTCGCCTCGGGCGGCAGCCTGCCAGTGGAAAGCCTGGAGGCGTACATCGCTGACCGAAATCATTCGAGCCATAGCCGCCGGCTGGCTTACGAATGGCTGGTCCGCGTGGATGAGCAGGCGCGCCAGCGGTGGCTGCCCAAGCTGCTGGACGATCCGAGCCTGGAACTGCGCCGCGACGCGGTGGCGGCTCGCTTCGACGCCGGCAAGGCGATCACTTCGTCCGACAAGCCCCAGGCGGTCGCGCTGCTGCGTGAAGCCCTGAAGTTCGCACGCGACAAGGACCAGGTGGACGAAGTCGCCAAGGCGCTGCGCGACGCGGGGGAGACGGTCGACCTGCCCACCCACTTCGGCTTCCTCATGAACTGGCACCTGATCGGTCCGTTCGACAATCGCAACGACATCGGCTGGGACCAGGCCTATCCGCCCGAGCAGGAACAGAAGCTGGACGCTGAATACACGGGTATGGAAGGCGCCGTGCGCTGGACGCCCGCTGCGACGACGCAGGAGTATGGCGAACTGAATCTGAACGACCTGCTGGGCAAGCACAAGGGAGCGGTGGCTTACGCCGTCGCGTACTTCGAGTCGAGCGAGGAGCGTCCAGCGGAACTGCGGCTGGGCTGCATCAATGCCAACAAGATCTGGCTCAACGGCGAACTGCTGACGGCCAACCACGTGTACCACGCGGGCGAGAGTGTCGACCAGTATGTTGGCACGGGGCGTCTGCAGGCGGGGCGCAACGTCATCCTGCTGAAGATCTGCCAGAACGAGCAGACCGAGGACTGGGCCCAGGACTGGAAGTTCCAGTTGCGCGTCTGCGACTCGCTCGGCACGGCCATCCTGCCGACGTCCTCGGACGCGAAGGCCCGCTAAACATCCCCGACGTTCGATCCCCTCAGTGAACTTCCCGACTCCAGCTTTCCCCATCCCGGCATTGCGCAGCGGCGATGCCTTGCAAGGAATCGACGCATGAGACTTGCCACGTTCTTCGCGCGTATTTCCCGGGTCGCCAACCGAACCGGCTTTACGGTCGTTCGTCCGCGATGGGCAACGGCCGGGCTGGTGGCGGTTGCCTGCTGCCTGGCGAACCTGCCGGACGCTCGCGCCGCGGACTGGCCTCAATTTCGCGGCCCGGGTGGCCGCAGTTCGGCCGGCACGGAGACTCACCTGCCGGTGGAGTGGAACGTCTCGGAGATGCGGAACGTGGCTTGGCGTGTCGACCTGCCCGGCCGCGGTCCCTCCGGGCCGATCGTGGTCCGCGACCGCGTGGTGGTCACCGCCTCCAGTGGCCCGAAGCAGGACCGTCTGCATGTGCTGTGCTTCGACGCGGCCAGCGGCCGGAAGTTGTGGGAACGCCAGTTCTGGGCGACGGGTCGGACCATGTCGCATCCATCCAGCGCGAACGCGGCACCCACGCCTGCCAGCGACGGGGAGGCGATCTACGCATTCTATTCGTCGAACGATCTGGTCTGCCTGGACCTCGACGGCAACTTGCGCTGGTATCGCGGGCTGGCCAGCGACTTCCCCAAGGCGGGCAACGATGTCGGCATGGCCTCCTCGCCGGTGGTCCACGACGGCACGGTCGTGGTGCAGGTCGAAAACCAGGGCGATTCGTTCGTGAGTGCGATTGACACCCGCTCCGGACAGACACGCTGGCAGCTGCCTCGGCCGCAGAAGGCCAACTGGACCTCGCCGGTCATCGCCGAGGTTCCCGGCGGCAATCCGGTCGTGCTGCTCAAGTCGGGCAGTGGCCTCGACGCGCACGACCTGAAGTCGGGGCTGCTGCAGTGGACGCACGCCGCGGCCGCGGGCGGCATCTCCTCGGCCGCGATCGAAGGTGGTCGCATCTACCTGCCGGAGGATGGCCTGACGCTGCTGAATCTGTCGCCGTCCGGTCGCGCTCCCGATGTCGTGTGGAACGCCAACCGCATGAACGCGGGTCCCACCAGCCCGGTGGTGGCCGACGACCAGGTCTTCATCATCAATCGCGGCGGCGTGCTCAGCTGCGCGAGCCTCCAAGATGGCAAGGACCAGTGGCAGCTGCGGCTCTCCGGCTCGTTCTGGGCCACGCCCGTCTACGCGGGAGGCCACCTGTACTGCATCAATGATGGCGGACAGGCCCAGGTGGTGAAGCTTGGCGAGAAGCCCGAAATCGTCGCTCGCAACGATTTCGGCCAGGGCGTGCAGGGTTCGCCGGCCGTGGCGGACGGAGCGCTCTACGTCCGCAGCGATGGCTCATTGTGGAAGATCGCCGAAGGGGACAGCGAGTCGAAGTAGCTGGCGAAGCCCTGTTGGCGGGCACGAAGCAGCCCGCAGGCTCTTACTGGTCGCGGCGAATCCTCGTCGGGCCGTTGCCGCAGTCACGAACGTTTCGAGAGAACATCCATGGTGGAAAGTGCGGAGCGGGAGATCCAGCAGGCGACACGCGTAACGGGCAGTATTCGGCCGCCGGGATCGAAGAGCATCACGAATCGCGCGCTGGTGTGCGCGGCGCTGGCCAGTGGCCGATCGGAGCTGCGAGGTGTGCTGGACAGCGACGACACCCGCGTGATGGTGGACAGCCTGCAGCGGCTGGGGCTGGAGGTCGCGGAGGACTGGGCGGGCGAACGGCTGGTGGTGGAGGGCTGCGGCGGGCGATTGCCCCACGCGACGGCCGACCTGTTCGTCGGCAACAGCGGTACGACCGTGCGCTTCCTCACGGCGCTCGTCGCACTCGGACAGGGCAGCTATCGCCTGGACGGCGTCCCCCGCATGCGTCAACGGCCCATCCAGGATCTGCTCGACGCCTTGCGGGACCTGGGCGTCGACGCCGTCTCCGAAGCGGGGACGGGATGCCCGCCGGTGCTGGTCCGTGCAGCGGGCCTCGCAGGCGGGCAGGTCCGCATCCGCGGCGATGTTTCCAGCCAGTTTCTCAGCGGACTGCTGCTGTCCGCGCCCTACGCACGCGAGCAGTTGACCATTGAAGTGGCCGGGCAACTGGTTTCGCAGCCCTATGTGACAATGACTTGTCAGGTGATGGAGGCGTTCGGAGGGCGGGTCGACCGCGACGGAGCGACGCTGCGGGTCTCCAACGACCATCCCTACCATCCACGCCTGTACTGGATCGAACCCGATGCGTCGGCAGCCAGCTACTTCTGGGCCGCTGCCGCCATCACGGGCGGATCGGTCGTCGTTGAAGGATTGACGCCCGAAGCGATGCAGGGCGACGTGAAGTTCTGCGACTGCCTGCGGCAGATGGGTTGCCGGGTCGAAACACTGGCCGATGGCATCCGCGTGACGGGCGGTGAGCTGCGGGGCATCGACGTCGACATGAACGCCATCAGCGACACCGTCCAGACCCTGGCCGCCGTGGCACTCTTCGCCCAAGGTCCCACGCGCGTCCACGGCGTCGGCCACATTCGGCACAAGGAGACCGACCGCATCGGTGACCTGGCCCGCGAACTACGCAAGCTGGGGGCGACCGTGCACGAGGACGCGGACGGTCTGGAGATCCATCCGGGACCGCTGCACGGCGCGCGGATCGCCACCTACGACGATCACCGCATGGCCATGAGCCTCTCGCTGCCGGGCCTTCGCGTGCCCGGCGTGGTCATCGAAAATCCGGGCTGCACGGCCAAGACGTATCCGAAATACTTCGACGATTTGGAACGCCTGGCGGGTACGCGCGGCGTCTGAGTCCACGCGGACATTCCGCGACGCTCGGCTCGGCACCACAGGCGGCAACGCTGACGGCGACGCACACGAATAATCCCGGCATCTCCATCGCGGCGGATCCGGGTCGACGAAAGGAACCTCATGAAGTATCGCTACCTGGGCCGGTCCGGGCTGCTCGTTTCTCGCATTTGCCTGGGCACAATGACCTTCGGGATGGCGGGCTGGGGCTGCGACGAGGCCGCGGCCGTGGACGTGACCCGCACGTTTGTCGAAGCGGGCGGCAACTTCATCGATACGGCCGACATGTACAGCGCCGGGGTGTCGGAGGAGATCACGGGTCGGGCGATCCGGCCGTTCCGCCGCGACGACCTGGTGCTCGCCAGCAAATGCTGGTTCCGCATGCGGGGCACGCCCAACGCGAAGGGTCTATCGCGCAAGCATATCCTGGAGGCGGCCCACGACAGCCTGCGCCGGCTGGACACCGACTACTTGGATCTCTATCAGGTCCACGGGCCCGATCCGTTCACGCCCACGGAGGAGACGCTGCGTGCGCTGGACGATCTCGTCCGCGCCGGCAAGGTCCGCTACCTGGGCTGCAGCAACTACTACGGATGGCAGATCGCGCAGCGCAACGGGCTGGCCGACCGCCTGGGCCTGACACGCTTCATCAGCGGCCAGCACATGTACAACCTG
>CAZUJM010000343.1:4577-5067 GCA_964620405.1 uncultured Pirellulaceae bacterium
CGGGAGGTCCTGCCGGCTTGCGCCAGCGAAGGAATGGGCCTGCTGTGTTGGAGTCCCTTGGCGGGCGGGATGCTCACGGGCAAGTACGACCCCCAGGCCGGCCCCGCCGCCGGTTCGCGCATCGACCTGCGCAAGGAGATCGACCTGCCCCGCTACTGGAACGACGACAGCTTTCGCCTGATCGAGGAGCTCCGGTGTGTCGCCAAGGAAGTCGAACGGACTCCCGCGCAGGTCGCCCTGGCTTGGCTGTTGCACGATCGTCGCGTGGCGGCGGTGATCGTGGGCTCGCGATCGGCCGAACAGCTGTCCGCCAGTCTCGTGGCCGGCGACTGGGACCTGCCCGAATCGCTACGGCAACGCCTCTCCGATGTCGTGCCGTTCCCGCATGGATATCCGAAGGAATGGATCGACATTACCTGGGGCAACATCGCGGGCCAGGAAGAGTAAAGAGCGGCAGCGCCCTCAGCATGCGCGTAGCCGGCACACGGCG
>CAZUJM010000344.1:0-5065 GCA_964620405.1 uncultured Pirellulaceae bacterium
GGCCCGCAACGTCGCCCGCACGTCCCACTCGGTGGTGGAGAACAGGCAGTTGCGCACCTTGCCGTCGGCCGTGAGCCGCAGTCGGTTGCACGCTCCGCAGAACGGTTCGCTGACGGGATTGATGAAGCCCACGCGGCCACCGCCGTCGACGAACTCGTAGTCCCGCGCCGGCTGGCTGGGGTCGTCGCGCTGGCAGGGCACCAACGCACCAAACTCCCGCTCCAACATCCCTCGCAGCTGTTCCCCATCCAGCACCAGGTCGTTCTGCCACTTCTGCTCGGCATCGAGCGGCATGAATTCGATGAAACGCATTTCCAGTCCGTGCCGTCGCGCGAAGTCGACCAGCGGAATCGCTTCGGCTTCGGTGATCCCGCGGATGGCGACGGCATTCAGGCGTATCTTCCGCCAGCCGACGCGCTGCGCGGCCGCGATGCCGTCGAGCACGCGCTGCAGCCCGGTTCGCCGCGCGATGCGGAAGAAGTTCGCTTCGCTGAGTGCGTCAAGGCTGATGTTGATGCGCTGCAGGCCGGCCGCCCGCAGCGCCTCCGCCTGCTCGCCGAGCAGCAGGCCGTTGGTGGTCATGGCCAGCTCTTCGATGCCGTCGATGGCCGCCAGCCGGCGCACCAGTTCCGGCAGTTCACTCCGCACCAGCGGCTCGCCGCCCGTCAGTCGCAGGCGGCGGATTCCCAGCGGCACCACGGCCCGCACGAAAGCCTCGATCTCCTCGAACGTCAGGATCTCGGAGCGAGGCTGGAACTGCACGTCTTCCTGGGGCATGCAGTAGAAGCAGCGGATATTGCAGCGGTCGGTGACGCTCAGGCGAAGGCTGCTGTGCACCCGGCCCAGGCGATCCACCAGCGGTTCGTTCCGAGTCATGATTTCCCACTGCGCGGCGTCGCGACCCTGCTGCCGGCGGAACCTGCGAGCACCTCGCTCGACATTCGCCTGCCCCCAGTGTAGCTGCCCCCGATCCGGCTGCCAATTCGCGCCGCCTCGGGCTGGGGGGCTTGCGGAATGAAGACACGCTTCAAGGATGCGTTTCAGGGATGGACCCACTCCGAGGAGCCGTCGGCCCAGTGCTCCTGTTTCCAGATCGGAACCTCCTGCTTGAGGCGATCCATGAGCCATTCGGCGGCGGCGAAGGCATCGCGGCGGTGCGGGGAGCTGACGGCGACGGCGACACTGGCCTCGCCCAGCCCGACTTCACCCAGCCGATGCACCAGCGCGCAGCCCACCAGTGGCCACTGCACACGGGCCTGGGTTTCGAGGCGAGAACCAAGGGTCAGAAAAACCAGTATATAGGTGACGCTTGAAATAGATAATCAAGACTAACGCCGTATCCATGCCGTGGCGGTGAAGATAGCGTTGCGTGAAGTATTCTTGATCCTGGAGACGGTCGCGGGTCAGTTCCACCATGGGCGGGCCTTTCTCACACGCGGGTTCAGCCGCCGCTGACCGGCGGGATGCAGGCAACTTCGTCGGCCGCCTGCAGCACCTGCGATTCGGCGGCGTAGCAGGCGTTGACCGCGAACCGAGTGGCATCCAGCAGTCCGCCGAGGGCCGGGCACTGCTGTCGGAGCAGGCCGCGGAGGTCGGCCACCGTGGCGCCGTCGGGGCAGTCGACGGGCAGCGTATCGCGGCCGGCCAGCTGCCGCGCGGCGGCGAACAGTTTCACTTCCACGATCATGGCGCCGCCAGTTCCTTTCCGGACGTCTGGTGCAACACGGCCGCTTCGGGCAGCAACCCGTAAGCCACGGCCAGCAGCTTCAAGGGATGCACCGTCTGCTTGCTGGTCCCCTGGGACATCTGCAGCTTGCAGCAACTGCACTCCGTGGTCCCCACCTGGATGCTTGGAGATCGCATGCTGGAGATCAGGTCCCAGCCGACGCGCAGGCTGCGCAGGTAGTTCTGGCGTTTCATGCCGTAGGTGCCGGCCATGCCCGAGCAGGCGTCGGGCAGCGGGCGGACCGTCAGGCCGGGGATCAGACGCAGCAGCTTCGCGCCGGAAGTCCCGGTCTCGAGCGCCCGCAGATGGCACGGCTCATGGTAGCCCACGGTCAGGTTGATCGGTTTCAGGTCGAGTTCCAGCTGACCGGCGAGGTGCAGTTTCCAGAGGTAGCTGCACGCTTCGCTGGTGTTCTCCGCGACCAGCACCGCGTCCTCGTCATCGACCAGGTGAGGGTAGTCGCGCGAGAGCGCGAGCGCGGCCGACGGCTCGGTGGTCACGATCTGGTAGCCCTGGCGGACGGAGTCGGCGAGCAGTTGGACGTTGAGGGCAGCGGTCCGTCTCGCCCGCTCGACGGCGCCGACGGAGATCATGGCCATGCCGGACTGCTGCTGTCGCGGGTGGACGTAGACGCTGACGCCGTTGTGTTCCATGATGGCCACGAACGCTTCGGAGAGCTGCGTGTCGAACCAGTTGGCGTAGACGTCCATGAAGTAGAGCACTTTGCGGCCGCTCCGCCGGCTGGGCCGTGTCAGTCGGCGCCGGCCGGCCTGCCGCAGGAAGCTGCGGGCGGCGAGACGCGGCAGCTTGCGGCCCTGGGCGATGCCGAACGTCTTTTCGAGCAGCCAGCGGCCGAGAGGGCTGCCGAGCAGTCCGTTGGCGAGAGGCCGGGCGAGGCTGGCCCAGGCGGCGATCCGGTCGAGCCGCGTCAGGAACCAGTCCGCGCGACTCAGGCCGTTCGTCGCCACATACTGTGCCTTGCACTCCGTCATCAACCGCGGAATGTCCACGCTCGCCGGACATTCCAGCCGGCACTGGTGGCAGTTGACACACAGGTCGGCCAGCTGTTTGAACGCGTCGGTCTTGAGCAGGTTGGAGTCGAGTCGCCCGGTGAGCACGGCGCGCATCAAGTTGGCTTTCGCGCGCGGCGTCGTCTCCTCAGTCGGCTCCACGCGGAAGATCGGGCACATGCGTTCGCCCGGGGCGGTGGACCGGCAGCCGCCGCAGCCGTTGCAGTCGCGCGCCGTCTCCATCAGCTCCTGCTCGCTCCAGACCAGCTCCAGCGGAAACAGCGGCGGCACCTCGCCCGTCGCGGCCGCCGCCTGGCCGACCGCATGGCCGATCGCGTCCGGATCGCCCGCGTCGGCCGTCTCGTCCAGCACGCTCGTCGCCCGCGATACGGGACGCAGGTTCTGTGTCAGTCCCTGGCCGCCCTCGTCGACGATCTTGCCGGGATTCAAAATGTTTTGCGGGTCGAAGATCCGCTTGACCTGCACGAAGACCGGATAGAGCGGCCCGTATTGCTCGCGCAAGAACCAAGTGCGGCTGAGGCCATCGGCATGCTCGCCGCTCACCGTGCCGCCCACCTCCAGCACCTCCTGGTAGAGGTCGCGCGCGAGGTGCTGCATGCGGCGGATGTGTTCCGGATCGGAGAGATCCAGGAAGGGACGGATGTGCAGCTGCCCGTGTCCCACATGGCCGAACAGCGAAGCGGTCACCTGGTGCTTCTTGAGCACGTTTTGCAGCTGCACGAGGAACCCCGGCAGTTCGTCGGGCGGCACGACGATGTCCTCGACGAACGGCAGCGGACGCGTCGAGCCCTTGAGTCGGTAGAGTGACGGGACGACGCGCTGCGGCAGTTTGCAGAAGAACTCGATATCGTCACGCTCCAGGGCCATCCGCGTGTCGAAGGCCCACTTCCGCCGATGCCGCATGTGCTGGGCCAGGCGGACCAGCGCGTCGCGGACCTCCTGCGGCGAGTTGCCTTCCTTCTCGACCAGCAGCAGGGCCTCGGTCGGCTGGGGCAGCAGCATTTCGTAGTCCACGTCCAGCTCGCAGGCCAGCCGCAGCAGGCGACGATCCAGCAGGTCGCAGGCGCTCACGCCCCATTCCCGCATCTCCATCGCAGCCAGCGCTGCCAGCTCCAGGCGGTCGAACAGCAGCAGCAGCACGCCGCGATGCCGCGGCAGGGGCTGCACGCGCAACGTCGCCTCGGTGATCAGGCCCAGCGTGCCCTCCGCGCCGACCAGCAGCCGCGCCAAGTGGACGCGATTGCCCGACAGCAGGTCGTCCAACTGGTAACCGCTGCGGTTCACCAACGCCCGCGGCTTCCGCTCCGCGATCAATCCCTCATGGTTCCGCACCAGCGCGGCGATGCGTTGCGCAAGCTGCTGGGAGGTTTCGGTTGGTATCTCGCCCGGCGTCGGTTCCTGCAGTTCCTCCTCGCCCAGTTCGACCTCCGTGCCGTTGGCGAGGACCACCTTGAGGCGTTCGACCTGCTGGCGGGTGGAGCCCACCTTCAGCCAGTGACTGCCGGCGGCGTTGACCGCGATCGCGCTGCCCACGGTCGTGACCGAGCGGTTGGCCGGGTCGGGGCCGAAGCAGCGGCCGAGAGGAGCCAGGCGATCGTTGAGCAGGGAGAGTGGCACGCCCGGTTGCACGCGGACTCGGTCGGGCGTCACTTCCAGGATGCGTCGCATCGAATGAGCGAAGTCCAGCACCAGGCCACCGCCCAGCGACTCGCCCGCCAGCCCCGTGCCCGCCCCGCGCGCGTGGATCGGGATCTGGTTGTCGGCGGCGTACTGCACGCAAGCCACGACGTCGGCCGGACCCTGCGGACGCACCACGCCCAGGGGACGGATCTCGAAGATGCTGGCGTCGCTGGAGTACATCTGGACGTGCAGGTCGTCGCACAGCACCTCGCCCTGCAGCAGTCCGCGCAGGTCGGCCTGTACTCGGTCGCGTTCCTGGTCCATGCGTGCCCACCTGGAGAAGCCTGGGAGAGAGCCTGCGTCTACGTCGGCCGAAGCGAACGACGGGCAGCGAGCCTTGCGGGTCGAAAACGGCGAACCGCCCGCCCACGTCCGGCCCGCAGAGCATTATCACTCACGCGGGGGATTCGCAGAAGGCGGGGCCGCGTCGGTTTCAACTCCCGCTCCCGCCGCGGGCGAACCGTGACCGCTGGCCGCACCCGTCGCAGCGTTCTCACGGAGCCGCGCCGCCTGCTGACGATACTTTTCGTGGATCTCCAACTGGAATCCCTCCTGGTCCTCACGCGGAGCCAGCCCGCGGTACTGCGCGTGGCAACGGTGGACCAGATCACGGTCGAGTTCTCCACCA
>CAZUJM010000345.1:0-1458 GCA_964620405.1 uncultured Pirellulaceae bacterium
CGTCCTGCAGGGGACGGACTGGAGCCCGCTGGTGGAGTGGAGCTATGAGGTGGGGCAGGCGATCGCGCCGGACGCGCTGCGTGTGTCGGAGATCCACTATCATCCGGCGCCGCCATCGGAAGCCGAGATGGCCGCGGGGTTCACGGACGCGGACGAGTTCGAGTTCGTGGAACTGGTCAATCCAACGTCCCGGCCGCTGGACCTGAGCCATGTGCGTCTGAGTCAGTCGCTGCAGGGCGGGCAACTGCGGGGCGTGGAGTTTGACTTCAGCCAGAGCGGAGTCCAGCGCATGGTGCCGGGTGAGCGGGTGGTGATTGTCGAGAACGTGGACGCGTTTCGCACTCGCTACGGCGGCGCGGCACGCATCGCGGGCCAGTGGACCGGAGGACTCAGCAACCGGGGAGACCGCATCACGCTTCTGGACGGCGCGCGGGCGCTGCAGACGTTCGAATACGCCGACTCGTGGTACGCGGCCACGGACGGCGGCGGAGCTTCGCTGGAGTACATCGACTCGTACTTTGCCGAGCCGGCACGCTGGGACAGGCGCGAGAGCTGGCGGCCCAGTGTCGGGATAGGTGGCACGCCAGGAACTCCGCCCCGCATTCCGGGCGATGTGAATGGCGATCTGGTCTTCGATTCGTCGGACCTCGTGGCCGTCTTCGCCGCCGGTCAGTACGAGGACGACCAGTCCGATAATTCGACGTTCGAGTCGGGCGACTGGAATGGTGACGGCGACTTCACGTCGGCCGACTTCGTGCTCGCCTTCCAGTATGGGCTCTTCCGCTGGATGTGAGGCACACCTGGCGGATCGTGAGCGGTGCCTTCATGGTCGAGGCGGTGGGCCCCATGTCACCCCGGCCGACTCGCATCGGTGCCCCCGCCGTCGATCCCGCCCTCTTTTCGGGGTTTTGTTTTTTTCTTGACTGAGCCTCGCCTGTGGGTGAAGTGCGGAACCTGGGTTGGCTTTCCGGGGCCAGGCGGGCCGTCGTAGTCCCAGGTGTCGTCGTTGGTTCGATGCGATGCGAGGCGTTGACTTGAGCGAATCCGGTCTGGGGTTCTTGAAAAAAAACTGCGGGGTTCCACACTTGGAGAACTTCGTGGCGCAAAAACCCGTATGAACGCGGTCTATGTCCTTGGAAATCAACAGGTAGGCGATTGGCGCGCCGGCTGGTTTTCTGGGGTCGGGGGCCGTGGCTGGGGTTGGACGCGAGTCGCTCGTCGGCTTGCTTTGCAGCGAAGTGCGCGGGTTCCCTCCCGAAACGGATTGCGATGGCTTCGATTGCGGGCCAACGGGAAGAGATGGTTTTTTCGGGACTGCGTCTCCAGCGGTCTCCAGGGGGCAGTAGCGTTCACATGGGGTGGAAATCGATCTGGGCGGGTTTGCGGGAAGTGACTCTTGGACGCCGTCGCCATGGTGGGGCGACTTTGCGCGGTCGTCGGTTGGCGAGTGCGGAGGCG
>CAZUJM010000345.1:1468-5060 GCA_964620405.1 uncultured Pirellulaceae bacterium
GTCGCGGGCGATGATGGACGCGACGAACTTCCCGGCCATCGCGGACACGTTTGTTCGCTCGGGCAACTTCTCGAACCGCAACTACGGCGCAGCGACGACGGTGGATGCCTACAACGAAGTGGGCGCGACGACTGACGCGGAGATCTACTACAAGTTCGATGCCTCGTCCGTCACGGCGGGAATCGCCAAGGCCGAACTGGTGTTGACGCCCCAGTCGGTTGGCCTGCCGCTTCAGCGGGGCAATTTGCGAATGCGTTTGTTGGGGGACACCGCCGACGGATGGCTGGAGGGGAACGGCGGCACGGACAACAAGCCGGCGGGGGAGATCACCTGGGATTTTCGTCCCGTGGGAGAGGGAGACGAGTTGCTGGTCCCGGGCACGGGGCTGGTGGTCAACAGCCCCTTCGTGGTGGACGTGACTTCCCTGGTCAAGCAGGGGCTGAACGCGAACGGGATCGCCTCGTTCCACATCCAGGCGGCGACGGAGGCCAAGAACTCGCTGGTGCGTTTCCACTCGCGATCGGCGACGGAAGCGGCCTACCAGCCTTATCTGCGTATCACGCCGATGACCTCGGCGCCGACCGCGCGTGACGACGTGGCGACGACGTACGAAGATACTTCGGTGATCGTGGCGGTGCGCAGCAACGATTCGGATGCGGAGGGCGACCCGCTGACCATCACCTCGGTCACGCAGGGATCTCGGGGGAGCGTCACGATCCTCCCCGAGGGTACGGTGCGTTACACGCCGCAGCCGAACTTCTTTGGCACCGATACGTTTCTTTATACGATCACCGATGGGGTGACGGGTAGCGATGGCGTGACTGGGACGTCCACGGCGACGGTGACGGTGACGGTCCAACCCCTCAACGACGCCCCGACTGCCGTCAACGACTCGGCCGTGACGCGACGCAACACGTCCGTGGAAGTCAACGTCCTCGCGAACGATTCGGATGTGGAGGGCAGTCCGCTGACGGTGACCGGCGTGGGCGCGGCGGCCAACGGCACGGTGACGATCCTGTCCGGCGGACGCGTCCGCTATACGCCGGCCACGGGCTTCGAAGGCGTGGATGCGTTCTCGTATGAGATCACTGATGGAGAGGGCGGCACTGCGTCGGCCCAGGTCACCATCACGATCCCCGTGCTGCCGCGTCTGAACATCCAAGACGTAGCGATCCAGGAGAAGGGATCCGGCGTCACGCAGGTATCGTTTCCGGTGGTCTTGTCGCAGGCCAGTGCCAGCGAAGTGACGGTGCCGTTCTCGACACGCAACGGTTCGGCTATCGCCAGCGTCGACTTCGCGTCGGCGGCCGGCGTGCTCGTGTTCGCTCCGGGCCAGACGACGCGGACGGTCGTCGTGAATGTGTTTGGCGATGCGGTACTGGAGGCGATCGAGGAGTTCTACGTCGACCTGGGCGAGGCGACCGAGGCGGTGGTTGGCGATGGGACGGCGACCGGGCGGTTGACCGACGCGGGGTACCGCGCGAACACGGCGCCTGTCTTCCACGGGTTCGCCAACGCGATCACGCGCACGGACAGCCAGACCGTGGTGGACCTCTTTGCTGCCTTTTCGGACGCGCAGGACAGCGTCCAGCAGTTGACCTATCGTCTGGTTTCCAATTCGCGTCCCGACCTGTTCTCGTCGATCGTCTGGGATCTGCCGAACGGCAAGCTGATCCTGAACCATGCGGCGGGCAAGGCGGGGACGGCGGAGTTGACGCTCTCGGCGACCGATCGCGGCGGTTTGACGACGGGCACTCCGGTGGCCCAGGGGTTCAAGGTGTACGACCAGATCGCTGGCACTCCGGGGGTGATCGCTCCGAACAAGACGGGGGTCGGCCTGGCACGCAATGCGCTCTGGACGCACTGGTACTTCTTCGACTACGTGAACGGACGCTACGACTTCAGCCGCCTGGCCGTCCAGAAGTTCCTCGACGCGCTGGCCGCGGTGCCGGCGAGTGAGGCGACCATTCCGATCGTGTTCGATATCGAGAATGACTACTACATCAACACGCCGGAAGGACGCGATCGTTTCGCGGAGGTCTTCTACTTGGCCCAGCAGGCGCGGCCTGACCTTACCTTCGGACTTTATATGTATGCCCCCGAGCGGTCGTGGTATCAGCCCGTGTACTGGGAGCGTTCGCTGCATGAGCAGTCGTTGGGTATCTCGACTTGGTACACGCGCAACGCGACGACGCTGAAGCAAGACTATGACGCGTGGGTGGCTCGCAACGAACTGTTCCGCACGCAGCCGGTGGCGGCACAGTACGGTGGCACACCGCTGGCCGACCTGCTGGATAACATCAACGTGTCGCTCTACACCGTCATGCGCAACAACGCCTACGACCTGCCGCACTGGCGGCAGATTGCCCTGGATCCGACCGCCAATCGGCTGACGTGGAATGGACCGGCGTTGGAAAACGGCATGGTCCTCCAGTTGACCGTAACCGCGGGCGGGTCGCTGGCCAACGGCCTGAGTGCAAACCGCGACTACTACGCGGTGAATGTCACGGCGGACTCGTTCCAACTCGCACTGACATTGGGCGGCACACCCATCGACTTCACGGCGAACTATACGGGGACGGTGTTCGCGGGGGTGAAGGGTCCTTGGGCGGAAAGCATGTGGCATGATCCGAGCATCCTGGACTGGGATCTCTACGCGAAGCAGAACCTCGCGGAGGGACGCAAGTTCGGCAAGCCGACCTATGGCTGGATCTCGCCAAGCATGCGAGGCGCGGGCGAGGACCACCTGGACCAAGACTTCTTCCGCCTGCAGTTGGAGTATCTTAAGGACCAAGTCAACGGGATCGTGATCTACGAGCCGGAGACGCGCTCGGCCGCCTTTCACGAAAACCAGGGCTGGTGGCTGGCGGTGAAGGATTTCATGGCCACGCTGGACGATCCCGCCGCGACCTTCGCGGTCGAGCTGTCGCTGCCTCCCGATCCGGAGCCGGAACCGACTCCGACACCGGTGACCGCGAGCATGGAAACGCCGGTACCCATCGCCGGGGCGGGGGGGCTCAAGACGCCGTCGCTGGGAGGAGGGCTCGTGGCTGCCGCCCTGCCCGCCAGTTCCATCTGGCGGACGAGTTCCGTGAAGACTCGCAGGACCACCTGATGCGGTGGCCCTGGTGGTCGAGCGACTAGCGACATTCGCTTCTGGCCCGAGGCTCTCCCCTCGGCGTTTGTCGATCGGTTCTCGCGTGCATTGCTTGGCACGCGAGATGCACTCATCCCCGAGAAGGCGGCTTTTCCGCGGGAAGCGTGCGGATGCGCCCCGTTTGCGTGCGGACAGTCGCTCTGTCTGACGCGTCTCTCGCAGGGACGGCAACGATGCGACTTCGCAGGAGCGGGATGCTGTCTGGAGGTTTGGGAAGCCCTTTTCGCGAAAGGAAGATGTCATGCGATCGCCACAGGATCGGAGGGCTCCGCTGGGGGCCGGTGTTCGAGTGAGCCGTCAGCGCCGATGCCGGGGGATTCTGGAGAGTCTCGAACCGCGAGCTCTGATGGCCGTGATGGCGCTGAGCGCCGAGGCGGATACGTTCGTGCGTTCGGGGGCCTACGCTACGCGCAACTATGGCCTGCAGGCCACGGT
>CAZUJM010000346.1:0-5035 GCA_964620405.1 uncultured Pirellulaceae bacterium
AACGTATCCGCGAGGATCGTGTCGTGAAGTACCAGATTCGACATACGACTCGGTATGCCTATTCCGAGCCGGTGCCGGTTTGCCACAACCAGGTGCACCTCGCGCCGCGCAGCGTTTCGCACCAGACCTGCCATGAGTTCAAGCTGTTGGTCAGCCCCGCGCCCGTGGAACGCCGGCGCCGCGAGGACTTTTACGGCAACCAGGTCGACTACTTCTCCATCCATGAGCCGCATACGGGCCTGACCATCACGGCGGACAGCCTGGTGGAGGTCGAGGAGCCCAAGTGGCCGCAGCCCACCCGGACACTCGGCTGGGAGTCGGTCGCGAGCTACCTGACGTTTGGAACCGATCCACAGCGACTGCAGGCTTGCGGTTTCACCGTGCCATCGCGTTACATCCCGCTGCACCGCATGTATGGCGACTACGCGCGGCCCAGTTTTCCACCGGGCCGTCCCCTGTTGGACGCGGTCCTGGACCTCACCTCACGCATCCACACGGAGTTTCGCTACGACCCTCGCGCCACGACGATCCATACGCGCCTCGCGGATGTCTTCGCGTTGCGCGCCGGCGTGTGCCAAGACTTCGCGCACCTGCAGATCGCCTGCCTCCGCTCGATCGGCCTCGCCGCCCGCTACGTCAGCGGATATCTTCGCACCCTGCCACCGCCGGGCAAGCCGCGACTCGTCGGCGCCGATGCATCGCACGCCTGGCTGTCGATCTTCTGCGGCCCCGATGGCTGGGTGGATATCGACCCCACGAATAACCGCCTCACCTCCACCGACCACATCACGGTCGCCTGGGGCCGTGACTATGGCGACGTGTGCCCGATCCAGGGAGTTGTCATCGGCGGCGGCGACCATTCGATGTCCGTGTCGGTCGACGTCGAAGCGAAGGAAATGGTTGCCTGACGCGCGGGATAAGTCGTAGTCTGCAAACGACGTTAGCCGAACCACGGATGTCGATTGACTTACGCGAAGAGGCACGATCGGCACACGGCGTGCGCCGACTACGAACACACACGGCATGCGCCGGCTAACTTTCTACCCAGGTGGGAAGGCGTTCCACGGCGCGACGACGTCAGGCATCTTCTTCGTCGTCTTCGAAGATCGCATCGACGGCCAGGGCCGCCAGCACCGGATTGGCCAGGGGTTCCGTCGCCGGTCGCGTGGCCGCGCCCGACTGGTAGCCGCCCCAGGCGAACACGAACACCAGATCCTGCGTGGTGAACTCCCCATCGCGGTTCCAGTCGCCGTCCGCCCAGCTCGTATTGCCGGTCTGGCCGTCTTCGTACTTGCCGCCCTGGAAAGCCAGCACAAGGTCCGACGAATTGAACGCCCCGTCCAGGTTGCTGTCGCCGGGAAGCGCGTGGCCACCGCCCGGTGTGCCATTCTTCTGCGCGCTGGCCCACCATCCGTCCTTGCTGCTCCAGCTCGCGGCATCGCCGCTGCCGGGCCGCAGCACTTCCAATGTGTACCCGCCGCCATCGGTGGACGGATACCACGCATCGTCGAACGTGAATTGCTGGATGATACCGCCGCTGGCGTCGACCAACGTCAGCTTCTCGCCGCCGTTATCCAGTTGCCCGCTGAACACATCCACGACGCCGGCATCGCCCGATCCAGTGGCGAGCGGAACGGATGCGCCATAGCGAGCCTGGAACGCGGCGCGATCGCGGGCCACGACGATCGAAGCCTGCGGCGCGAGGACCTGGGCATTCATGGTGAAGCGAATGCCCTCCAGCGTGCCCTGGTTGTCCACCTGGACAAATTTAACGCCGTTCAGGTCCAGCGGCACGCTGCCGGTATTCGTCAGCTCGATGAATTCGAACTGATCGTTATCAACATTCGGCTCCGCCCCCGCGGGATCGACCGGATTGTAGTTAATCTCGCTCACTCGCAGGAAATCGCGCACCGGCGTGACAGCGCTGGAATTCACCGTGATCGCGGTCTCGCCAACCGGCTTGCCCTGGAAATCATAAGCGGCGAACGCCACCTGCTGCGTTCCCGGATTCACCGGCACGGTAACCTCCCAGGTACTCTTGGTCAGCCACTTCGGCTTCAGGGGGGTATCTGATCCCTTGAGGCGAATCTCGCGCACATCCACCCAGCCCGTACCGCTGATCGTGGCCTGCAGCGCGTTGCCGACATCCAGTGGGCCGGCGGTCGTGATGGCAAATGGCACCTGGGGAATCGCGGCCGTGACACGCCCCTTGGCGAAGTTCGAGCGGGTGTTGATGTAGCCCTT
The DNA here is from genome assembly GCA_964620405.1 of uncultured Pirellulaceae bacterium. GTDB lineage: Bacteria > Planctomycetota > Planctomycetia > Pirellulales > Pirellulaceae > CAZUJM01. The sequence goes on from CAZUJM010000346.1 coordinate 2,245, forward strand.
GAAACTCGAGAAAAACGGCTGGCCGGGCACCAGCGCATCGAAGTGGTCGATCCAGGGATTCATGTAGGTGGCGTTGAACGTCGTGTTCACGATATCCCAGACGTGCCCGTAGAACGCATGCTCATACTCTGGCTTGGAGAGGAACTTCCGCAGCTCAGCGTTCTCGATCAGCGGTCCGGTGGCCGACTGCGTGAAGGAGAAGTCCATGTCCCAAGGCAGATAGAGCAGCCGTTGGTCCGACGGCCGCACGTAGAAGATGCCGTTATGCTGGGCACCGGACGTGTAGTTATCGCCGATGCCTGCGAGGTTCGTCACCACGAAGGAACGCAACCACTGGTCCACGTCGACCACCGCCTCCAACTGATCCATGAAGCCGGGATCCGTCTGGCGTTTACCCAGTACCTTCAGCGCGGCCATGATCTGGCTGTAGTCATCCTGGCGGCTGTTGTTCTTCAGGAGCCAGTGCCAGCGATAGCGTTCCTTGCCAACGCCCTGGTCGTTCATGGCGACGCCACGAACGTCGTCAGGATTGGGGTTCTTCAATCCCTCGACGCCGCCGGAGGTGGTCGTCGGGAAGTAGATCAGTTCGTACTCAAACGCGGTCCCCGCGCTGCCGTTCTCGTACTGGTTGTCGAGGAAGATATCGTTGTAGCGAGCCGTGCTCAGCATCGCGCTGCCGGTAAATCGCGAGTCAGGCGCGACGACATGGATCAGGTCGTCGTACAGTTGCGGCAGGTCGCCCGCGTGGATCAGGATCTGGCGGACGATGATCTCTTCCTGGCTGTATTCGTCGCCGCTGCCGCTGCGGTCCACGCCGACCGTCGAGTGCACGCCGCGGAAAAGCTGCATCGGGTCGAACGAAACGTTGTACCCGACTCGCACTGCCGTATTGCGACCACGCTGGCTGCCCTTGAGGCGAACGCCGACGTCGTAGAAGACCTCGCCGTTGTAGACCACCGTCGCACCCATGCGATCGTTGCTCATCACATTCGTCGAGGTGTGGAGGAGCTTGGTGTCGGCGGTCGTCATCACGATCCGGAACACATGGCGAGGGTCCTCGGGCGGCGTCGTGGAATCGACACGGTAGAGCGCCCGGGAGGACGGTCCGGCCGCCGGGAACTGGGAGGTCGCGCCCTGGGCATCGCGTCCCTCGACGTAAAACTGGACGATGCTGGCCTGCGCCTGCGGCGGGATCACCGCCGCGTAACGCCCATCCGCGCCCAAAGTCATCGGCAGCCGCTCCACGGCGCCGCCGCTGACCGAGTACAGCAGCTCCAGCGATTGCACGCCCTGCGGATCGGCCGCGGCGACGGAGACGGTGACCGAATCGGTGGGCAACGGGATCAGCGGTGCATGCCGGAGGCCTTCGTAGGTCGGTCCGAGGTTCGCCACGCGCTGCGAATTAGCCGCTCCCGGAGTACCCACCGACAGCGGTCGCTCCAGGCGCGTGACCGTGCCCAGTCGATTGAAGTAGAGACGCGAATTGAGCTGGTTCGATCCGGATACCCAGCGAGCCTTGAACGACACCTCATAGGTCATCGTGTTCGACAGCTTCACATAGGTGTCACCCGACTTGAGCGTTGTGCCGGCGTTGTTGTGCATGTGCTCTGTCGGACCTGATGCCTCAATCCGCAGCACTTGGTTCTGCGGATTGCCGGGATCGGCCACCACGGACCCGTGCTGCGTGCCGATGATGCGCCACTTGGCCGGCGCGGCACCGAGCGTATCGGCATCGAACGTGCCGTTCTGGATCAACTGCCGCGCGGTGGGCGCGTCGGGATTCTCGATGACCGACACATCGTCGATGAGCACGACGCCGTCATCCAAGAGGCCCATCAGGAACTCGTTGTACTGCGTCGGATCCGAAGCGACCCCGGCCCCCAGGCCGCGGACGCGAATCGTCTGCCAGCCTCCTTTGCCGCTCTCGTCGCTCGCTGCCCACGACTCGGGGATGCTGTTGTCGCTGAACGGATCGCGCAGCTCCAAGCTCGCTGCCTGGGCGTCCGGCTCGCTGGGCCAGCGTCCGGCCGAGAAGTAGTGCACTTCATCCACCGGATTACCCACGACGTCCAGCAGGCGAATGTTTTCATCGCGGTTCGAAAGCGAACCGGAGAAGGGCCCCAGCACACGCTGCCCCTTGAGCGCGGGCCGCGAAGCCACCAGCCCCGTCGGGTCCTTGGCGACGACCAAGTACGACTCCGGAGCCAGCGTCGTGCCCACCGGGAACTGGTAGCCGACCGCATTGGAAAGCTGCCAGTTGCTGAGGTCCACCGTCGCCGTCTTGCTGCGGTTGTACAGCTCGATCCACTCCTCGCCGTTCTCGAAAATCTTGTCCAGCTCCGACACATAGAACGCCGGCGCGTGATAGTGCACTTCGTTGATCACGATGTTGGCGTCGATCGCGAACTGGTTGGTTGCGCCGAACGTCGCCTGCTGCGGCGTCAGCCAGCGGTTGTCCAGCTGCGGATTTCGCCCTTGCAGCTTGCCCCTCACCACCTGCGCGTCGGCCACCGACTTGCCGCCCGGTGCAAACAGGAAGATCGCTTCCCCGTCCAGCGGCGCGAACCCAAGCTGGGTCTTGTCCACGGTGATGTAACCGCCCGGTGGCAGCACCGTATCCCCGAACGTGAAGCCTCCCGTGTCATGGTCGCCGCCCGCGATCCGGTATCCCACCAGCGGCAAGGCGGCGGTGCTGGTATTCACCAACTCAATGCGGAGGTTCGCGTCCGCCACGCCGCTGATCTCGTTCAGCAGCAGCGCCGCCGCGGACGCCTGGCCGGCCGGGAAGTTC
>CAZUJM010000347.1:0-2344 GCA_964620405.1 uncultured Pirellulaceae bacterium
GCCTCGCTTCAACGATTTCGATCGAGCCAATCGCGTCACGTCCGCCTGCGGGCCCGCGGTCGCGCGCGGCCTGGGATTCGCCACAGGCGACTCGCTCGAAAGTTACGTCTGCGAACCGGTACACAACCTGGTGCACCGCGAGATCCTGGCCGTGGACGGCGTGTCGTTTCGCAGTCGGCGGGCCCGGGAGGACGCGGCGGCCGAATTCCTCGCGTCGACGGACCACTGGTTCCGGCCCGTGATGGTCCAGCCCGCTCCCGATGGCTCGCTGTGGATCGCCGACATGTACCGGCAGGTGATTGAACATCCGGAGTGGATTCCGCGCGTGGAGCAGGCTCGAATGAACTTGCGAGCGGGCGAGGACCGCGGCCGGATCTATCGTGTCGTTCCGCAGACCGGCGCGCCCACGCGCGCCGTTCCCCGCCTCGATCGCCTGTCGCCGGCGGAACTGGTCGAACAGCTCCGTTCGCCGCATCGCTGGCTGCGCGACATGGCCCACCAGCGGTTGCTGTGGAGTGACGATCGGTCGGTGGCAGACGCGCTGCGGCGGTTGGTGGACGCGGAGGACGCGTTGCCGGCGGGACGTGTGCACGCGATCTACCTGCTGGCGGAGTGGTCGCTGCTGGATGACGAACAGTTGGCACGCGTCCTGCGAACGGCGGAGCCGGTGGTGGCGCGGCAGGCGGTGATCCTGGCCGAGAGTCGCTTGGAGGCAAGCGAGGCGGTGAGACGTGCCATGCAGTCGCGCGTCGCCGATCCGGACGCTTCGTTGCGTTTGCAGTTGGCCCTCAGCTGGGGGCAGCAGCCGGCCGTGGCCGGAGTGGGAGAGCTGCTGGCCACGCTGGCCTTGGACGAACGGACGACGGCGGAGATTCAGGATGCCGTGCTGACGTCGCTCCAGGATGCGAACATCGCCGAAGTGCTGCGTGCCGTGGGCGAATCCGACCGCGCGGCCCTTCATCGGCCTTGGTTGGGCAAGCTGCTGGAGCAGGTGTTGGCGCGCGACGACGGGCCCGTGCCCAGTTCACCCGTGCCTCAAGCGACTTTGCACGGCGAGGAATTGGCCTGGGTGGCGCGGCTGCCGGGCCTGGCGGGAGCTTGGCGGTGGAACACGCTGGCCGACGGCTTGGATGCGCATGCGAATGCGCACGGCCAGGGTCACGCGTTGCCTGGGGAACTGGTGCGGTGGTTGCGAGAGCCGCTGCAGGAGGCGTTGGCCGCGGCGCGCGACGAGGGGTTGGCGGAGGCGGACCGGGAGGCCGCTCTGCGCCTGCTGCGGCCCGGCCTGGGCGAGGACGCGCTGGTGCGCGAGACGCTGGCCGCCATGCTGGATCCGCGTCAGCCGCCCGCCGTCGTCGAAGCGGCCGCCGCGGCGTGGATTCGGGGGTTTCCCGACGAATCGGTCGCGCGGCTGCTGGAGGCCTGGGGTTCGTTTTCGCCACGCCTGCAGCTGGAGGTATTGGATGAGTTCTTGGAGCGGCGCGAACTGACGCGGCAACTGCTGGTGGAGGCGCGGCAGCGATCGCTGACGCTGCCCCTCGATGCCCGCCGGCGCCAGATGCTGCTGGGCAATCCGCACCCGGAAGTGCGGGAACTGGCCGAGGCGTTACTGCAGCGCGACCCTCTGTCCTCGCGCGATGCCGTACTGGCGCGGTACCAGCAGGAGATGCCCGCCTCGGGCGATGCCGAACGCGGACGCGCGGTCTTCCAACGCAGCTGCGCAGTCTGCCACCAGTTCGAGGAGATGGGACACGCCGTCGGACCGGCCCTGGCCGCGCTCGAAAATCGCTCCCGCGAAAACCTGCTGGTGGCGATCCTGGATCCCAACCGCGCGGTCGAATCCACGTATCGCGACTACCAGGTCGAAACGTCCGACGGACTAGCCCTCTCAGGGATCCTCGTGGAGGACACGAGTGTCAGCCTGGCACTGCTGGGGCCCGAGGCTCGGCGGGTCGCGGTGCTGCGGCAGCAGGTCGAACGGGTGCAGGCCACGGAACGGTCGTTGATGCCGGAAGGGCTGGAACGCGAACTGTCCTTGCAGCAGATGGCGGACCTGATCGCGTTCTTGCAGTCACGCCAGGCCCAGCCGAAGTCGTTTCCGGGAAACCGTCCGGAACTGGTGCCGCTCTGGAACGATGGTTCGATGCGGCTGCTGGCCATGCATGCGGAGATCTACGGGCCGTCGCTGGTGTACGAAGAAGCGAACACGAACCTGGGCTTCTGGGCGAGCGGCCAGGACTACGCGGCGTGGACGGTGGAGTCGCCGGAGGAAGGAGACTACACGGTGACGTTGCACTACGCGTGCCCCGAGGACTCGGCGGGCAACCAGTATGCGATCGTCTGC
>CAZUJM010000347.1:2354-4020 GCA_964620405.1 uncultured Pirellulaceae bacterium
GACGGGGCAGGTGGAGTCGACGGGGACTGGGGAAAATTATCGTTGGACGCGGACCGGCACGCTGCATCTGCCCGCAGGACGCTCACGCATTGTCCTGCGTTCATCCGGCCCGGTGCAGGGCTACCTGATGGACATGCACACCCTCCTGCTGCAACCCAAGAACTGACACGGTGTTCGCGACGAGTTCTGGTCGTCAGCTCAAGACGCGAAATCTAACCAGCACACGTCATGAGCTGTAACCAGCACACGGCGCGAGCTGTAGTCGGCACACGCCGTGTGCCGAATCGGGCCCGCCCCAGGGGCCTCGGCGCCGGATGGCGTTTGCTGGTTCGGCTCACGGCGTGAGCCGACTACGAGAAGCACGAGGCCAGCTTGTGGGCAGCACACGGCGCAAGCTGTAGTCGGCACACGCCGTGTGCCGAACCGGGCCCGCCCCAGAGGCCTCGACGCCGGATGGCGTTTGCTGGTTCGGCTCACGGCGTGAGCCGACTACCGAAAACCCTACATCGTCGGGGGTTGATTTCCCGCGCGCGAGTGTCCTAGGCTTGTCATGCGACATCCGCGACCGAGCAGCTTGAGTCACGGCGCAGCCCAGGAGATGAAGATGGCTCGAAACGAACAGTTGATCCGCCAGCACAGGATTTTGCAGATACTGGAGCGGAATCGTTTTGGCAGGACGTTGACAGAGCTGCGCGATGACCTGGTGGGAGAGTTGGGGCTGACGTCGCTTCACGATCGCAGTGTGCGCCGTGACATCGAGGCGTTGCAGGCGGCGGGCATCGATATCAGCGCGCAGGACATGGGGACGCGCGGCAAGGTCTGGAAGCTGGGACCACGTTTTCGCGGTTCCCATTCGATCACGGCGTCGGCGACAGAGCTGATGGCGCTCAGTATGGCGCGCGACTTGTTGACGCCGCTGGCAGGAACGGCGTTCTGGATCGGCATTGAATCGTTCTGGACGAAGGTAAAGGAGAGTCTGCCGGAAGGAGTTTGGCAGCACTATCAGAAGTATCGCCGCATGCTGCATGTGCTGGGTATGCCAGCCAAGAGCTACGAAAAGCAGCAGGGGATCCTGAGCACGATCCATCGTTCGATCGAGGAACATCGGGTGATGGAGGTGGCGTACCAGCCGCTGGGACAGGACAAGCCGACGACGCGAAGGATCGAGCCGTATGGAATCGCCCTGTATCGCGGCAGTCTGTATGTGGTGGCGGATGCCTGCGAAGTGCCGAAGGATGGCGAGCGGACTCGCCATCTGAAGCTCGATCGTTTCCGCAAAGCGACGGCGCTGGACGAGTGGTTCAAACCGCGGGGCGATTTTCAGCTGGAGCGTCATCTGCGTGAGAGTGTGGGCATCTTCACGGGCGGCAAGCTGCAGAACTTCCGGATTCGCGTGAGTGCCTTCGCGGCGCCGTGGATTGAGGAGGATCCCTGGCACCCGGAGCAGCAGGTGCAGAAGCAGTCGGATGGCAGCGTGATCCTCACGGTGAAGGCGGCGCACGACCTGGAGATCATTCCCCGCGTGCTGGCCTTGGGTGCCGAAGCGGAACTGTTGTCGCCGGCAGCGTCACGTCGGGCGATGGCGGAAACGGTACGGCGACTGGCAGACCGCTACGGCGACGCCTGACGCGTCGTGTTCCTTGCCCACGAGTTGCTCCTCGATGGA
>CAZUJM010000347.1:4030-5005 GCA_964620405.1 uncultured Pirellulaceae bacterium
AGTTTGGGGCTCTGGGTAACTTGCGGGCTCTGGTGGTTAATCGCGGTACCCGGTTTCTCTCTCGTGAGTTTCGCGGCCACGTGGGAGGTCCGTTTTCGGCGGTCGCTGGTCGGCGATTGCCAACCCCGCGGACGTCCTGCTGGGCCGGAATCATCTCTTTCGCCGGCCGAATGCCGTGTTTTGAGGCCGATTGGCGTCCACGGCGGCAGTTGCTTGGCGAGCCATGAAAGGCTGCGATCTCGTCGGGTGCATGCGTCGGCAAAAGTTCGCCGCGAGGCGTCGTGACGGCGGGGCAGCGACCTTTTGGGAACCCATTTCGAAAAAAAGTTTCGACGCCTTTTGAGCTTGTTAAGCTGTGCCGGTGAGCTTCAAAAAGAGCTTGTTTTGTAGGCTTTTCTGAGCGCGTTCGGCGGCCGTTTTCGCACCAGCGCGAGGGCTGCCAGACGAAGTTCGAAAAAATATCAGCCAAGAGGCGTTGACGGGCGTTCGTCTGTCGATAATATTACGCAGACCTTCGGGACACGAAGTTGTCGAGAGACGACCGAGTGACCACCCGAGTGATCTTTGGCAATTTGGTAGTGACTTCTATCAATTCTCTTTTAGAGAGTTAGCCAGCATGAGGCTGTGCGAAGCAGGAGTCTGTTTGCCGTGAGGCAATCGGCTTCTGTTGTAGAAAATCAAGTTCAAACTTTTTCAGGCTATTGAACCGTGTGCTCCTTCGGGTGCATGCGGCAAGCAAATACTTTGAAGGGTTTGATCCTGGCTCAGAATGAACGTTGGCGGCATGGATTAGGCATGCAAGTCGAGCGCGAAAGATCTGGTGCTTGCATTAGATCTTGAAAGCGGCGAAAGGGAGAGTAACGCGTAGGGTATCTGCCCCCGGGACTGGGATAGCGGCGGGAAACTGCCGGTAATACCAGATAATGTCTCCGGACCAAAGGTGTGATTCCACCTGGGGAGGGGCCTGCATCCTAT
>CAZUJM010000348.1:0-4994 GCA_964620405.1 uncultured Pirellulaceae bacterium
GTAGCCGGAACGGGCCTTCGAAAGCAGGGGCCTTCGGCTGCTTGGCCGCCGTACCCATCCCGGGACAAGCCCAAACTTTAAGGCTTGCCCCCGCGCGCGGTCAATGGCTGCCACCGCTTGCGCCGCCGTCCGTTCGTCCGTTCGTCCATCCAGCCGCTTCCGGCTTGCCCTCCCGGCGTCCCCGCAGCACCACGTTCTAAAAACTCACTCCAACCCCGAAACTCGCAGAGCGTTTCCGGTCGTCCCGTCGTCCACCAGCCGCAGCGGGCCGCGGTCGTGGATCGACACCTCCACCCGTGGACAGGCCGGCAGCGCTTCGAGGAATTTGCGCCCGTAGGGTTTGCTGAGCGCGCGGGGATCCAGCAGGACCACGATGCCCGTGTCGCGCCGCGTGCGGATCAGGCGACCGAAGCCCTGACGCAGCTTGATAATCGCCTCCGGCAGCTGGTAGTCCTGGAACGGATTGCCGCCCGCGGCGCGGATCGCCTCCAGCCGCGCCTCCAGCAACGGCTGGTCGGGCACGCTGAACGGCAGCTTGGTGATGATCACGTTCTGCAGCGCGTCGCCCGGCACGTCGACGCCCTGCCAGAAGCTGTCGGTCCCCAGCAGCACGCCGCGCGGATCCTGCTTGAAGCGTTCCAGCAGCTGTCCCCGCGGCATTCCCTCGGCCTGGCTGTAGATCGCCAGGTTGTGCGGCTGCAGCAGCGGCGCAAGTCGCGCGGCGCAGCGACGCAGCAGGTCGTAGCTCGTGAACAGCGCAAACGCGCGGCCCTGCGTCGCCACGACATACCGTGCGACCATCGTCGCCAGCCGACTCTCATACTCGCCCGCCTCCGACGACGGATCCGGCATGTCGCGCACCACATGCAGCACGGCCTGCCGCGTGTAGTCGAACGGGCTGTCCACCTCCAGCGTCTGGCAACGCGTGATCCCCAACCGCTTCTGCACGTAGGCGAAATCCTGGCGTCCCGTCGTCAGCGTGGCGCTGGTGAGGATCACGCTGCGCACCTTCTGGAACAGCAGTTCGCGCAGCGCCGAACCGACATCCTGGGGCGCGGCGGCCAGGGAGATGCGTGGGAACCCCGACCGCGAGTACGACCGCTCCAGCCAGTAGACGTTGTCCTGGGCGGCCTGCCGAAGCCAGCGGTTGACCGAATCGGCGAGGCCTAGAAGGCGATCGGACGCGGCCACGAAATCCTGCCGACGCGACTCGTCTTCCAATGCCTCCGCCTGCCGCTTGATGCCGCCCGCCAGTCGTTCGAGTTGCGGAGCGAGCGGATTCTCGACCAGCTCCGCCTGCACGACGCGCCCCTGCGAACGGTTGCCGCGCTGCGTCAGCCAGCGATCCAGGTCGCCAAACAGATCGTCGGCCGCGTCGCGGCAGTTCTCGACCTGCCGCTGCAGTTCGGCCATCTCCGCCGTCACCAGCAGCCCCTTGTTCGTGCGGTCGTTGTACAACCGCCGCAGCGTAAACTCCACCTGCCCGTTCGTGACCCGCAACCCCAGATGCTCGCTCGCCGTCGACTCCAGCGTGTGCGCTTCGTCCAGGATCACCGCATCGTAATCCGGAATCAACTGCGCTCCCATCTCGCGAAGCGCCAGGTCCGTGAAGAACAGCGCGTGGTTCACCACCAGGATCTGCGCGTGCTTGGCCCGCCGACGCGCGCGATAGTAGTGGCATTCGCCATACATCGGGCAGTTGCGTCCCAGGCAGTTGCCGCTGTCGCTGGCCACTTCATCCCAGACGGCCGACGACGGGGTGAAGTCGAGGTCGCTGCGGGAACCGTCGCGCGTCGAAGCGGCCCAGCGCACCAGCTCGCCCAGCTGCGAAGCGTCCTCCGGCTCGTGGAACAGATGACCGGCCCGCTCCGCCGCATTCCGCAGCCGCCGCAGGCTCACATAGTTCCCGCGGCCCTTCACCAGCACCGCCGAGAACTCGCGCGGAATCACGCTGTTCAGCAGCGGCAGGTCCTTCCCCATCAGCTGCTCCTGCAGACTGATCGTGTGCGTCGAGACCACGATCCGCCGCGGCGCACGGTCGGCCTGCCCTTCATGCTCCGTCGCGTAAAGAATGGCCGGCACCAGATACGCGAAGCTCTTGCCCGTACCCGTGCCCGCCTCGGCCAGCAGATGATGGCCGCCCGCCAGGGCCTCGGCCACGCCATCGGCCATTTGCAGCTGCGACTCCCGCGCCTCGTAGTTGGGCAGTCGCTGCGCCAGCCGACCATCGGGCCCCAGGATGCCACGCGGCGTCAACGGCCCTTCGACTCCGTTCGGCTCTCCGTTCGGCTCGCAGTCCGTCGCATCGCTGTCCGTCGCGTCGCCATCCATCATCGGCCACTTGCTTTCTGCCCGCCCGCGCGAAGCTCGTTTCCCCCAGCACTCGCAGCGTTCCGACTCGCAGCGTTCCGACGGAACTCTCCAAGACCGCAGCCGCCCACGATGCCCAGGCCTGCCACGCTGAGGGATCCAATGGGCTCCCGGAAGCTACTCGGCCGGGATCGCGAGCTTAACAAGGATCTTCCTGCCTGGGTAGGCATTGGGTACGATACGAGAGGTAGAACAGCGGCCCCATCCAAGGTGGCTCCCTCCGGTTTTCGGGGTTGGCTCCGGTTGGTTTTACCACAGAGGGCGTTGAGGGCTCGGAGAACAAAGGCTCGAGGGTGGGGCTGCAGCGAGGGACGTTGAATGCCTATCGAGTTTCTTTGTGCCGGCTGCGGCTCGCGTCTCCGAGTGCCCGACCAGTCGCTTGGGCAGTTCGCCTCCTGCCCCACCTGCGAGAAGCATACACTCGTTCGCGATGCGCCTGAATTCCGCGTGGTCGCTGAAGGCACCGCCGCGAGTCCCCCGCCGCTCCCCAATGGGCCACCGCTTTGGACTCAGGCTCCACCGCAGACCAACCCCTACGCCGCCTCGGAGCCCTCGTGGCCAACGGCCGATCACCATGGAAACGATTTCAGCGGAGCCGATTTCAGCGGGGATCGCGATCTGCAGTACCAGTCGATCGCCGTCAGCCAACTGCTGGCCGACACGTGGGGCCTGTTTCGCCGCAACCTGGGGCGGAGCCTGCTGCTGGGACTGGGCGTCACGATCGCCAGCTCGATCTTCAACGCGGCCAACGCGTTCGTCGGCGCGACCGATCCGGCCTCCCCGACGATCCTGCCTGTCGCCCTGATGCAGTTCGTGGCGACCACCCTGCTGATGGCCATCCCGACCTGGTTCACCCTCCGCTGGGCACGAGAACGGGAAACGGCGGGACAGATTCTTCCCGGCCCCGACACCAGTCCACCACCCCTGGACGCAACGTCCCTCGGGCGGATCCTCGGGGGCCGACTCGTCGTCATGCTGATCGTGAGTGCCGTCGCCTTCCTCTCGGTCCTTCCGCTCGGCCTGCTGCTCGTCGGTCTGTTCGGGGCCGGTTCCAGCGGCGGTGCCGTGCCGGCCGCCGCCTCCCTGGTTCTCGCCCCCGTGCTCCTCGTCGGCCTCGCCGTCTTCGTCCGGTTCTATCTGCGCTACCTGCTCGTCGACCACTTCATCCTAGACCGCCATTCCGGCATTTTCCCGGCCATCCAGGAGTCCCGGAACTTCACCCGCGGCAACGTGCTGGCCGCCTTCGCGACCATGGCCATCCTGGGCCTCGGAGCCATGCTATTCAGCCTGCTCACCCTCGGCCTGGGCTTCCTAGTCGTGGCTCCTCTGCTGGCCTTCGCCCAGACCGCCGTCTATTTGCGTTCTACCGGGCAGGCAATCCCCCGCCTCGACTTCCAACCTTGATCGGCGGTCCTTACTCTCGCCTCTCTGCAAAACTCCCTTCCTCCGGGCTGCTGGCGGTGGCGTAGAGTCGCTTGGGAATGCGGCCCGACAGATAGGCCCAGCGTCCGGCCTGGCAGGCCAGGTTCATCGCCCGGGCCATGCCCAGCGGATCGCGGGCGTGCGCGATGGCCGTGTTCAGCAGCACGCCATCGACGCCCAACTCCATGGCCTCCGCCACGTCACTGGCCGTGCCGACGCCCGCATCGACAATCACCGGGTAGTCAGGATCGCCCATCTTGAGGTACTCGAGGCAGATCCGCAGGTTGTTCGCGTTGAGGATGCCCTGGCCCGACCCGATCGGGCTACCGGCCGGCATGACGGCGGTGGCCCCCGCCTCCTTCAGCCGCCGCGCCATGATCGGATCGTCCGACGTGTAGCACAGCACCTGGAATCCATCGGCCACCAGTCGCTTCGTCGCCTCCAGCGTCGCTACCGGATCCGGCAGCAGCGTCTTGGTGTCGCCCAGCACCTCCAGCTTCACCCAGTCCGCACCGGGGTTCTCCAGCCCGCGGAGGATCTCGCGGCCCAGCCGCGCCGTGCGGACCGCATCCTCGGCGTTGTAACAGCCGGCCGTATTCGGCAGCAGCAGGTAACGATCGAGGTCCAGGTAGTCGAGGATGTTCTGGCCATTCTCGTCATAGAGTCGCTCACGGCGCACGGCCACCGTCAGGCATTGGGCTCCCGAGAGATCCAGGGAGTCGCGCATCACGGCGAATGAGTCGTATCGGCCCGTACCGACGATGAGTCGATTGGTCAGGCGGTGCGATCCCACTTGGAACGCATCCAGGGAAGAGGCCTGGGCCGCATGGTCAGAAGACTGGCTGGCAGTTGGAGCCGCCGACGAGTTGCCCTTCGCGGATCTCTCGTTCATCACGCCCGACTACCCCCCTCCCACCAACGTCACGATCTCCAACCGGTCGCCTGCGGCCAGTTGGCACTGCTCGTGCATCTCGCGCGGCACCAGTTCCCGATTCACCTCCACCGCCACTTGTGGACGGCGAAGCTGGAGCAGGTCCAGGAGACCGGCGAGCGTCAGGCCTTGCGTCACCTGCCGCGGTTCGCCGTTGATCGTGATGGTAATGTCGCTGTTCATCATGGCTGTTTGCACACTATAGCAGCCGAAGCGGCCGAAATGGGCAGTCGCGTCTCGTTTTCGCGGCAACGAGAGTACGCATCGCCCG
>CAZUJM010000349.1:0-3478 GCA_964620405.1 uncultured Pirellulaceae bacterium
TGTTGGCGAACACCGGGGTGCCGTTTTTGCAACACGCACTCCGCAGAGTGTCCCGATCGCCTCGAACGTGGTTCGATCGTGGTGCGCACGGTGCGCGTTCGATCGGCAACGCAACGTCGCCGGTGACAACTCGCCACGCGGGTCGACTCCGGCGGGCGTTGGTCGGCAAGACTTCCCCGAAAGGGACCGGCGGCCGCGGTTCCCCGCGCCCGCTCCTGGCTCGCCACGACTCCGTGAACCCAGGCCCCAATCCCCTCCATCGGCCCTTGAGAGGCCTTCCCGGACGGAAAGTCTTGCGGATACGCTATCCTAAGCGACGGGAACGGGGAAAGACGCGAAGCAGTGGAGGGGCCAGCGCATGGGAGCGGAGATGGACATTCGAGCGGTCGCGTTCGACCTCGACGGCCTGATGTTCAACACCGAGGAGCTGTACATCGAGGTGTCGGAACGTCTGCTGGAACGCCGGGGCCGCGTGCTGGAGCCGGAAATACTTCATCGGATCCAAGGTCGGCCGGCGAAAATCGTCTACCCGATGATCATCGAGTGGTACCAGCTGCCGGACACACCCGAGCAGATGGAGGCGGAGACGAGTCAGCTGTTCCAGGAACTGCTGCTGACCCGGCTGGCCCCGCGGCCCGGCCTGCTGGAGCTGCTGGAGCACCTGGACCGTCATCGTTACCCGAAGGCGATCGCCACCAACAGCGGCCGGAGGTATCTGGAGCGGGTGCTGGAGATCGCTGGGTTGCCGACCCAGTTCGATTTCCTGCTCAGCGTCGACGACGTGCGGAATGGCAAGCCGGATCCGGAGATCTACCGGAAGGCCGCGGAACGGTTCGGTATCGCGCCCCGCCAGATGCTGGTGCTGGAGGATAGCGAATTCGGCTGCCGCGCGGCGGAGCAGGCCGAGGCCCACGTGGTTGCCATCCCTGGCCCCCACACGCTCAACACCGACTACCCCAGTGCCCATTGGATCGCCGAGTCGCTGCACGACCCGCGGATTCTGGAACTGCTGAGGCCGGCGGAGTCCGACGTGTGATGCGGATGCGCGGGTCGCCAGCGAGTTGGAAGCGGGGACACGGGTTGACTCAGCCGCCGCGCTGCGGAGCCGGCGCGTACTTGACCCGCGCCGGGACGCTGCGTAAATTGCCGCACCGGTGAAACGCGGGGCGAGTTGAGATCGCTCGCGGTCGCGGTCGCTTCCGGAGTGTGCGAGGGAGCGAGAAGTCGAGACGCTTTGCAATCAGGGAGGGTGGGCCATGAGCGGTGCATTCGGGTGTTTGTTGCTGGGGGAAGAGGTCGAAGCGACCAGGGGTGGCCTTGCCGCCGTGGTCCGAGGCAAGGAAGCTGCGGGCGAGCGACCGAATCCTCGGCGACTGGCTGGCCAGTCGCTGGTGCACTGGGTCCTGCGACGCGCGTCGGAAGCGCAGCAACTGCGTGGCCTGGTCGTGTCCGCGAAGCCGGAACAGGCGTCGGCCGCGTTCCAGCAGGCCTTGCCTGGCAACGTCTGCCTGCATGTCAGTGAAGCCCCCGACGCTTGGACGCGACTGCTCGAATGCCATCAGTGGTTGGAGCAACAGCGGCGGGAGGCCGTGACCGGTTTCGTGCAGCTGCGCCTGGACTGCCCCTTCGTCGATCCCTGCCTGCTCGATCGCCTCGTGATCTCGGCGGACCGCGAATCCCGGGCCGACTACGCCACCTATCGTTCCGCCCGTGAAGGGGCTGTCGTGCACGCACAGATCGGTTTGATGGCCGAGTACCTGCGGGTGGAAGCGCTGCGACGGTGGGACGGCTTGGTGCCGGCGGGTGAATCGCGGCGCGATCCGGGCCAGTTCCTCGCGGGGCGGCCCGATGAGTTCCACGTCCGGCTGCTGGCCTTGCCCGCCCTGCTCGACCGCGATGACCTGCGGCTCTCCGTGCGCCATGGCGACGACTGGGAACACGCCGAGCAGATCGTGGAGGCGCTGGGGCACGACCAGCTCGATTGGCAGCGGATCGTGTCGTTGCTCGACACGCAGCCGGCTCTTCGCCAGCGCATGGCGGCGCTGAACGACCACGATCGCCTGGGACAGCGACATTCGGCCGCGGCGGCGACGCGCTGAACGGCCGCTGGCGGACCGCCACGACGAGAACCGGCCCCCCGACGCTGCGGCCGCTGATGATACCGCGGGCCTCGGCCTCGCGTGCCGACCGCCCATCGCTTGTGCCAACGGTCTCCATCGCGCCGAACGACGATCTCCGCCCTCCCCCCTCGGCTTGTCGATGCGTGCGACAGCGTGTTATCCTGCGAGTCCGCGAGGAAAGGGCTCCGGTGGCTCGCCGGACTGCGTCCGGAACTGCGAGGCCGGGCATTCCTAGGTCCCAATGGCTGGAACGCCCAAGCCAAGGGGGCTCAAGGCTACCGTCGACCGAGGCGGTTGGCTGGCCGGAGACGATCCTGCGGACCGGGTGAGGTCGTGTGTCGAACACAGTGGGAAGGCGAGAGGCGCGATGAAGAACGTGATGACGCTGGTGCTGGGTGGTGGTCGTGGTTCCCGCCTTCTGCCGCTGACCGGCTACCGCTCCAAGCCCGCCGTCCCGCTTGCCGGCAAGTATCGGCTCATCGACATTCCGCTCTCGAACTGCATCAACAGCGGCCTCAATCGCATCTACGTGCTGACCCAGTTCATGTCGGTCAGCCTGCACCGCCATATCCGTCGCTCGTACCGCTTCGATGCCTTCGGAGGCGGGTTCGTCGAGATTCTCGCGGCGCAGCAGACCATGGAGCAGACGACCGACTGGTACGAAGGAACGGCCGACGCCGTGCGGAAAAACATCCGCTACCTGGAGCAGTCGGACATCGACTATGTGCTCATCCTTTCGGGCGACCAGTTGTATCGAATGAATTTCCAAGACATGCTGCGCACGCATCGCGAATCGAGGGCCGATGCCACGATTGCGACGATTCCGGTCGACCGCCAGGCGGCCAGCGCGCTGGGGATCATGCGAGTTGACGACGAAGGCCGGGTGCGCGGATTCGTCGAGAAGCCCAAGAACCAGGACGCGCTCTCGGGCGTGCTCATGGATCCCCGCTGGATCGACGCCCATGGCATCGCCAGCCGCGGCCGCGAGTGCTTGGCCAGCATGGGCATCTACCTGTTCAACCGCGATGTCCTGCTGGACGTGCTGCGGAAGTCGACCTACCAGGATTTCGGCAAGGAGGTCTTTCCGTCGCTGATCGACCCGAAACGCGTGATGGTGCACCTGTTCGACGGCTACTGGGAGGACATCGGCACGATCCAGGCCTTCTACAAGGCGAACCTGGAGCTTGCCTCGAACCGTCCGCCGTTTGAGCTGGTTTCGCAGGAAGATCCAATCTACTCCCGGGCACGCTTCCTGCCCCCGTCCCGCATCGACGGCGCGACCATTCGCCGAAGTCTGGTGGCCGATGGCTGCCAGATTGGCGACGGGGCCGTCATCGAAAACAGCGTCGTGGGGCTGC
>CAZUJM010000349.1:3488-4985 GCA_964620405.1 uncultured Pirellulaceae bacterium
GATTCGATCATCATGGGTGCCGACTTCTATGAGACGGAACGCGAGCACGCCACCGACCTCCGACTGGACCGTCCGGCGCTGGGAATCGGCGCTAACTCGCACATCGAACGGGCCATCGTGGACAAGAATGTTCGCATCGGGCAAAACGTGAAGATCGTGCCGCCGTCGAACCTGGCCGGCTTCCACGCATGGGAGCACTGTGCGATCAGCGACGGCATCGGCGTGATTACCAAGGAAGCCATCCTCCACGATGGCTGGAACTGGCCCCACGGGGAGTGATGCTCGCTGCCGTGGGACAGGCGTCGAGACTGTCTTTGGCCGGTCCGGAAGCGGCCGTTCTTCGAGCAGCCTGTCGGCTTTAGAGTCGCCGCAGGTGGTAGCCGCCGTCGACATGGAAGCGCATGCCGGTGCTGAAGGGAAAGTGTCCGCGGACGATGGCAGACACGGCCTGCGCGACGTCCTCGGGAGTGCCCCAGCGGCGAATCGGGCTCAGGCCCTCTGCGATCAAGGCATCGTACTTCGCCTGCACAGGGGCCGTCATGTCACTGGCGATCACGCCGGGGCAGATCTCAAACACCTGAATGCCCAGGTCGGCCAGGCGTGCCGCCCAGACGGAGGTCATCATGCCCATGCCCGCCTTGGCGATGCAGTAGTCGGCGCGATTCAAGGAGACCGCATAGGCGGAGATCGACGAAATGTTGATGACCAGTCCCGGCGCATCGGCGGGCCGCGGGGAGGTCTCCTGCCCCAGCATCGCTCGGGCCGCTCGCTGCGTCAGGAAAAAGGGGCCCTTGAGGTTGGTGGCCATCACCTGGTCCCAACTCGATTCGTTCGCGTCCAGGGCGTCGAGACGACCGACCGAAGTGATGCCGGCGTTGTTCACCAATACGTCCAGGCGTCCCCAACGTTCCAGCGGCGCTGCGACCAAACGTTCGTGGTCGGCAAGGACGCCGACATCCGACTGCACGGCCAGCGCCTCGCCACCAGCCTCCACGATCGCTCGAACCACCGTCTCCGCCGCTGCCGCGTCACGCACGTAGTTGACAACGACGCGCAGGCCCAGGAGCCCGAGTTCCTCCGCAATGCCGCGGCCAATACCTCGAGAACTTCCGGTGACCAAGACAACCCGTTGTTCCGCAGCAGTTGGATTCAAGGGCATGGTTCCTTGATGGATCGCAGAAGGGGTTCGCTCGCGACGCTGGACGGGCAGGATACCCGGAGCAAAGGCGTTTCGGTAGGTCGCTGGAACCGGACTCGTCGCTCGACCGGGACGTGCGAGGAAAAGAAAAAGGGGCGGGCCGTCGACTTCGACAGCCCGCCCCCGGTGTTCCCTGAGTACCGGGAGCAGCCCCGCTCCCGGTACTCAGTCTAAGCTTTGCCGTGAAGCACCGGCCGGAACGGTTGACCCAGAAACCGCAATCCCGGCCAGTTAAATTGCTTCTACCCAGGAGGGAGGGTGTGTCGCGATCCCGCAACCGCGACACGGACGGCAAAGCT
>CAZUJM010000350.1:0-4979 GCA_964620405.1 uncultured Pirellulaceae bacterium
GATTGCGCTGCCCTGTGGCAAGCGTTGTGCGCGGGCCAGTTGCAGGTGATCGCGACCGACCACGCGCCGCATACGCTGGAGGAGAAGTCGCAGCCTTATCCGCAGTCGCCCTCGGGCCTGCCGGCGGTCGAGAACAGCCTCGCGCTGATGCTCGACCAGGTGCACCAGGGACGCTGCACGCTGCAGCAGGTCGTGCACTGGATGTGTGAAGCGCCAGCGCTGGTCTGGGACATCGTTGGCAAAGGACGCATCGAAGTCGGATACGACGCCGACCTCGTGCTGGTGGACATGGATCGTTCCGACGTGGTGCTCAACGAGGAGCAGTTGACGAAGTCGGGCTGGAGTCCTTGGCATGGCCAGCGCCTGCAGGGTTGGCCGGTGGCGACCTGGGTGGGCGGCCACTGCGTGTACTGGGAAGGCGAGTTCGACCTGACGCAGCGGGGCTCGGAAATCCAGTTCGACCACGCTCGCGGCGGTTATTGGAAGAACGTGTAGCCGTCCGAGACAGGAGGCCGGTCCCGTTTTCACCGTTCGGCTCTCGCGCCGGTTCTTTTTAACCACGGAGGGCACGGAGGTCACGAAGGCACGGAAGGCACGGAGATTCTTCTGGGGCTTCGTTTCTCCGTGGGGCCTCTCCCGAGTCTTGGTTCCATGGCCCGCGGCGATTCCTGCAATCGACCCGGCCGGATTATTTCACTCCGGCGATGAAAACGGCCTTGGTGATTCGCGGGGGGGCGGATTACAACGAAGGCACATTGGGTGCAAGGAGTGCACATCAAGGATGGCTTGATTCTTCCAGGAAGGGAGTATTGCCAATGTCCATGCGCAAATGGATGGGCGTGGGAGCGGTGGTGTCGGGTGCTGTCTTGCTGGCAGCTGGACCGTCTCCGGGGCAGCTGAGCCTCGACCGCGTGCAAGGCGTGCAGCGTGCCAGCAGCGAACAGGCCGAACTGGCCCTGAACTCGTGGGAGGGCTCGCGTGCCGGAGCGGCGTCGCGCGACGTGCTGCAGAACCTTCCCGCCAGCTACTTCCAATCTTCTTCGCAAAGCGACGGCAACGACGCGGAGGACCGGCGGCGTCGTGAAGCTGCGCGACGGGACCAGTTCGTGGTGAACCTGATTGTCCTCGGTTGCCTCGCCGGCTCCTTCGGGCTTGGCCTGGCGATCACCCTGACGACGCTCCGCAAGCGTTCGTCCCGCGCGCTGCCGCAGCGGCTGTTCTAGACGGAAACCAGCTCGGACCGCTTTCCCCGCCGCGATTCGTTTACTGGACGGTGATCCCCTGACGCGCGGCGCGAACCTTGAGGGCCCGTTCGAAGTAGGGGAACGGATAGGGCCGCTTGTTGCGCGCCCAGTCGAAGGTGCCGCGGACGAGATCGAGCGGCAGGGTGCCGTTGTGGACCTGCTGGACGACGCGGTCGATGAAGGCGAATTCGGCCGGCCGACGGGCCTGCAGGCCTTTCTCGAGCATCTCCTGGAGCGTCACGGTCTTGGCGTTCAGCCGCGACTTGTCCGCCGTCTGGGCCGTGGCCCGCGAAGACAGGCCCGGACCACCGGCCAGCACCAGAATGGCGGCCAGCAGGACGGCAAGGTAACGACCGGACCCGTGGTTGGCTCGCATGACAATCGACTCCCGGAATAACGCCTGAGAAAACCCGGGGGCTTGTACGGGATCTCCTGCGGCCTGGCAAGGCGAAATGGGGTCGAAATACAAGGGGCGGGGTGCTGGGGCCTTGGATAGGGGCGTTGAACCACCGAGAGCGCGGAGTTTCCCTGCGGAGAGCCCGAGAGGATCCAGAGATCGGAACGCCGCGGCGGCTGCGGAGCCTTTCCGTGCCCTCCGTGGCAAACCTCCGTGATCTTCGTGGTAAATAGAGGACCCTGTCGCAAAACCAACGCCCCTTCAGAATGCCGGGGGAGTCAACCACGGAGGACACGGGGGAGGCACAGTGGGCTGCGGAGGCGATCGTGGAAAACTGTTCCCCGCCGGCCAGTTTGCACCGCCTGCGGGTTTCCCGAAAGATCCCGCCAAGCTGCTGGCGAAAAAGAGATCTGACCCCATTTATCCCGCGACGAAAGTTTGACACGGGTTTCCAAGGGGCTTTATACTCGGACGGTCCTGGGGCGGTCCGGGGCATGTAGTCTGGTCGTCAGGAGAGGAGCCTTCAGCATGTTGGTGATACCGGGTCAGTCGGGCAAGGATCTTTGTGATCGTCACCTGGGGGTAACTCGCCGGCAGCTGCTGCAGGTGGGCGGTTCGGCGTTTCTTGGCCTGAACCTGGCATCGTTGCTGCGGGGTGAGAAGTCGGCGCAGGCCAGCAGTGCGGGATCGAGTGCCCCCGGTTTTGGCCGCGCCAAATCGGTGATCATGGTCTACCTGCAGGGCGGCCCGAGTCATCTCGACCTGTGGGATCCGAAGGACGATGTGCCGGACAACGTACGCAGCATCTTCAAGCGGATTCCGTCCAAGGTCTCCGGCATGGATCTGACGGAGAACTTGCCGAAGCTGGCCGAGATCACCGACAAGTTGACGCTCATTCGTTCGATGAGCTATTCGCCCAACGGGCTCTTCAACCACACGGCGGCGATCTATCAGCTGCACACCGGATACACGGCGGACAAGGTGAGCCCTTCGGGGCAGCTGGAGCCGCCTTCGCCCAAGGACTTCCCGACCTTCGGTTCGTACATTGCCAAGATGCGACCGCCGGAAGTACCAATGCTGCCGTTCGTGATGCTGCCGCGTCCGTTGCAGGAGAGCAACGTGGTGGGCAAGGGAGGCTCGGCCGGGTTCCTGGGCCGTGCCTTCGACCCCTACACGCTGTTCCCGACCGGCGACGACATGGACATGGCGAAGATGGACCGCATCAACATCGACGACCTCGTGCTGCGGCCCGATGTGTCGACGATGCGGCTGGAGCGGCGGGCTCGGTTGCGGGAGATGATCAACGCCGGAATGCCGGCGATCGACGAGGCGGTGGCCAAGTATGATCTGGACGAGTACTACCAGTCGGCCCTGAGCTTGATTGTTTCGGGTCGTGCGCGGGAGGCGTTTGACCTACGTCGCGAGCCGGATTCGGTGCGTGACCGCTATGGGCGGAACACGTTCGGACAGAGCTGCCTGCTGGCGCGGCGGCTGGTGGAGGCGGGTACGCGGGTGGTCGAAGTGATCTGGCCGAAGGTGGCGAACTCGGACAATCATTCGTGGGACCATCACGTGGAACTGTCGCGCCGCATGAAGACGCAGTCCGCGCCGATGTTGGACGCGGGGCTGTCGGCGCTGCTCTCTGACCTCGACGAGCGGGGCATGCTGGAAGACACGCTGGTGGTGGCGTTGGGCGAGTTCGGCCGCAGCCCGCAGCGCGGCGTGAGCACCTCGGGGAACGGCAATTCGGACGACGGCCGCGACCACTGGCCGTACTGCTACACGGCCTGCGTGGCCGGCGCGGGAATCCGTCGCGGCTACGTGCACGGTCGCTCCGACAAGACGGCCTCTGCGCCGCTCGACAGTCCCGTGCATCCGATCGAACTGCTGGCCACGGTCTACCACGCCGTGGGCATGAATCCGCAGACGATCGTCTACAACCACCTGAACCAGCCGAGAGAAATGGTGAAGGCCGAGGCGGTGACTTCGCTGTTCGGGTGATGCGGGGAGCAGAGGCTTCGAGCCGCTGGCCGCTCGTCAGCCTTTTCCTTCTTTAACCACGGAGGGCGCGGAGGTTGGGGCGGAGGGCCGCGGAGAGGACGCTCCGGTTGGCTATTGAGCGTGAAGGCGGCCGTGGCGGAACGCTTCGGCCATGGCGCGGGGCACTTCGGCTTCGGCCAGCACGAGGCGCGAGCGGTTTTCGTAGACCTTCGCCTTCATCTCCTGCTCGTAGGCCACCGCTTCGGCACGCCGCTGCTCGGCCATGGCGCGAGCTACTCGCGTATCGGCTTCGGCTTGGTCGGCCTGCAAGCGGGCTCCGATGTTTTCGCCGACGTCGATATCGGCGATGTCGATCGACACGATCTGGAATGCCGTGTGCGCGTCGAGGCCTCGGTCGAGAACGGCGCGCGAGATGCGGTCGGGGTTTTCGAGCACTTCCAGGTGCGTGTTGGACGAGCCGATCGAAGAGATGATGCTCTCACCGACGCGGGCGATGACCGTTTCCTCGGTGGCACCGCCGATCAGCTGCTCCAGGTTGGTACGGACAGTGACGCGGGCGCGAACGCGGAGTTCCACGCCGTTCTTGGCGATGGCGCTGAGCGTCGTCTTGCCGCTCCGCTGCGGGTCGGGGCATTCGATGACCTTGGGGTGGACGCTGGTGCGGACCGCGTCCAGCACGTCGCGTCCGGCAAGGTCGATGGCAGCCGCTCGATCGAAATCCAGGTCGATGCCCGCTCGATGGGCCGCGATGATCGCCTTGATGACGCCCATGACATCGCCGGCGGCCAGGTAGTGGGCTTCCAGTCGCGAGGTGGAGATCCCCGCCCGCCGATCGATGCTCAGGCCGGCCTGGGAAGCCATGACCTTGGCGGTGACGATGGTGCGGGGGTTGACCTGCCGGAGTGTCATGCCGATGAGGCTGAGCAGGGAGACATCGGCGCCGGACATCCAGGCCTGGAACCAGATGCTGCCGTAGTTGCCCAGGATGAATACGGCCAGCAGGACCGCGAACACCGCTCCCGCGATGGCGGGAATGGGCCAGCTCGAGGTGGGAATCTGAGCGACGGGCAGGTCCAGCAGGCAACGCAGCATGGGAGGGCTCCGGATCTTCTCAGGTTGGAATCGCGGTAATTGGCGATTGCAAACGAATGGGGCTGCAGCGAACGGAGTTCGCGAACTTGCCGGACCTCCGCAGTCGGACGTCTTCGGGGAGGTGCCTTCCGCGGAGCGGAATCACCCAGCCGCCGGTCGGCACCGCGGTGTCATCATAGACGATCGCAGCGGAGCATGCAGCCGAAAGAGAGGCGGAATCATCGGCCGCAAGTCGACTCGATCCA
>CAZUJM010000351.1:0-1719 GCA_964620405.1 uncultured Pirellulaceae bacterium
AACAGAACTTCGCGAACGCGCGGCTCGTGGAGACGAACCTCGCTGGCGCGTTCCTGCCCCTGTCGCGATTCACAGAGACCGACCTGACGCGCGCTAATCTGGCGGGAGCCGACCTGTCCAGCACCGATTTTACCGGTGCCACGCTGCTGGACACCAACCTCGACGCGGCCCTGATCAACGGGGTCGTCCTCGAACGCACGACGGATCGCGGCCTGCGCGCCGATCAGATCTATGCCACGGCCAACTACCAGGCTCGTAACCTGCAGGCCATCGGGCTCGCCCACAACCGCCTTGATGATTGGAACTTCACCGGCCAGAACCTCACCCAAGCGGACCTGCGTTCCACTTCGGCCCGCAACGCGCAGTTCGGCCAAGCCATTCTCCAGCAGGCAAGGGCCAGTGACAGCGATTGGTCAGGAGCCCAGTTGGCGGACAGTCACCTCGGGGGCATTCAACTCGAACGATCCTTGCTGGCGAATGCCAACCTTCGCGGCGCGAACCTGCGAGGCGCGCGGCTGGAGTCGGCCGAGGTATCTGGAGCGGATCTCAGCGATGTTCTGCTGTCCGAAGCGAATCTGCAGGGGGTCCGCGGCTTCACTCGCGGCCAGATGTACTCCACGGCCGACTATCGCCAGAAGCAACTCGCTGGCATCATCCTTGCGGAGCTCGACCTCCGCGACTGGCAGTGGCAGGGCCAAGATCTGCAGAGAGCCGATTTCTCTGCCAGCCGCCTCGACAACGCCTCCTTCCAGGACAGCAACCTCGCCGCTACGAGCATGGCAGGAGCTACCCTGACCGGCGTGGTCCTCGACAACGCTCTCATCCGCCAGGCGGACCTGTCCGCGACCACCGCGCGCGGACTGACACGCGAACAGATCTACGCGACGCGCAGCTACCGAGACGGTGACCTCACCGGCGTGCGGTGGGACGGCAACGACCTGGGCGGCTGGGATCTCCGCGGCCAAGACCTGTCGGGCACTTCGTTCCGCAACGCTGGCCTGCGTGGCACTTCGTTCGACAACTCCTACCTTGTGGCCGCCGACCTGTCGGGCACGACTCCTCTCGGGTTCACCTACAGCCAATTGACGTCAACCCGCAACTTCCAGGAAGGCAACCTCAGCGGAATGAACCTTTCCGCTAACCAGATGGACGGCTGGAACTTTTCAACCATCGATGCTTCCGCCACAAATTTCGAGGACGCGTCACTCCGCGGTGCAATTTTTGATGGAGCGACCGCCCAGTCGCGATTCGCTCGCGCCGATTTGACGGATGCAACCTTCGCTGAGGCCAGTCTTGACCAGGCCATCTTCGACGACAGTCAACTGTCGGGAGCATTCCTTCGCGGTATCCGCTTCGTCGAGGGATCGCTGCGGAGAGCTTCCCTGCGGAATGCGAACCTCTCGCAGGCGATGCTGATGCGTGTGGATGTGACCGATTCCAGTTGGACCGGCGCGACGATCACGGATTTGCGTCTGCTGGGCGTGATCGGTTTTTCCGCGGAGCAACTCTATTCGACGGCCAGCTACCAGACGAACAGCCTCGCCGGCCTTACCCTGCGGGAAATGGCTCTGCCCAGCGTCCATCTGTCCGGTCTTAACTTGGATGGAGCGAGCTTCGCGTCGTCGGATCTATCGTCGGCCCGTTTCGAACGATCGAACCTATCACGCGTGAACTTCGTCGGCACACGGCTTCACGACGCCATCTTCACGCAGGCGATCC
>CAZUJM010000351.1:1729-3114 GCA_964620405.1 uncultured Pirellulaceae bacterium
TCACAGCGGATCAACTGTACTCCACCAGCAGCTACCAGCAGGCCGACCTGGGCAGCGTGAATCTGGAACAATGCGTGATGACCAGATGGAACCTCGATGGCATGAGGATGCCAGGGGCACGGCTGGCTCTCGCGAACCTCACCCGAACGTCGCTACGGCAGGCGGACCTCTCCGACAGCACCCTGACCGGCGTCAAGATGCCCGGCGCCGACTTGCAAAACGCCAGCCTCGCCAGGGCGACCGTCGTCGAAGCGGACCTCACGGCCTCCCAGCTTGATGGCGCCGACCTGCGGCAAGCATCCTTCGTGGGTGCGACACTCCGTGACGCCAACTTCACGAACGCGAACATCCAGGGAACCTTTTTATCTTCCACCACAAGAGGAGGATTTAGCAAGGAGCAACTGTACTCGACGCGCAGCTACCAGGAAAAGCGTCTGACCGGCGTGCGGCTCAGCGGAAACAACCTCAGGGACTGGAACTTCCAGGGACAGGACTTGGCCAACGCGACCCTTAGCCAGTCCCTTGTGCGAGGTGCCGACCTCCGCGGTGCCAACCTGCGAAACGCGAGCTTTCGCGATGTCTCCGATGCGACCGCCGCTCTGTTTGACTCATCGACAACCTACAACCAATGGACATTGTTCCCGCCCACATTCGATCCCCGGGCGTATAACCTGAAGTTCGTACCATCGCCTGCCGGTGACTACGACACCGATGATCTCCTGACCATCGACGACGTCAACGGCCTTATGACCAAGATCCGCACGCGGTTGTACACGCTGACCTGGATTCCCGATCGCGCCTTCGACTTGAACGCGGACACACGCATCGACGCCGCGGATCTTGCCCAGTGGGTCCATGACCTACGCGGGACCTTCTTCGGCGATGCAACCCTCGATGGCGTGTTCGACAGCACGGACCTCGTGCAGGTCTTCGCCGCGGGCAAGTATGAGACGGGACGCCTGGCCCAGTGGCACGAGGGCGATTGGGATGCCGACGGTGCCTTCAACACGGCAGATCTGGTCGCGGCCTTCCGAGACGGCGGCTACGATCGTCCGGCGGCCCTGCCTATCCGCGAAGTCCCCGAACCCAGCACGCTGGCGATCGTAACCATCGCCGCCTTGCTGGGGGTTCCCGCCGCGAGAATCAACCGCCGCGTTTGCCGGGGTCTAGCAGTTGGATGACATGGCGTACCTCGTACGGTCGCTTTACCAAGCCCAGCGAGCGGGCCGAGTGCCACTGCATCATGCACACGTGGTTGCTCGTCGCCAAGATTACCGGTTCGCCCTCGGCCTGTTCCAGGAACGCCGCCTTGCGAGCCAGGATCTCGCGCGTCCGCTCCGGCTGCTGCAGGTTGTAGACCCCGCCCGATCCGCAGCAGTCGCGTG
>CAZUJM010000351.1:3124-4947 GCA_964620405.1 uncultured Pirellulaceae bacterium
CGTGCCATCGGAGCGTACTCCCACGCGTAGCCCGTGGCATCCAGCACGTTCGCCGCGATGCCAGCCACTTTCTGACCGTGCACCAGATGACACGGCAGGTCGACGTAGACGCGAGGCGATGGATCGGGACGCTCGTTGCGACGGAGCGGCAGGCGGCTGAGGAAGTCGAGCACATCATAGACGTGCTTGTTCCCCGACATCGCCTTCATGGTCGCCAAGCCGCAGCCGGAGGAGTTCGCGACGACGGCATCGACGTCAAGCGACGAGAACACGCGCCGATTATCGCCGCGCAGCGTCTCGACGCCATCCAGCCCCAGGTGCTCCTGCATCGCCCCGCAGCATCCCTGCTCGCGCGGCACCACCACCTGCACGTTGTTCTCGATGAGCACGCGCACCGTGGCAAAATTAATCTCGCGGAACAGCGACTCCATCAGGCAACCGGTCAGCAGCGCGACGCGCGGTCCGGTCGGTCGTCGCGGATGGCTCGCCATCAGCCTTTCCGCATAGTCCGCAGTCGAGAGCGTCGTCGCCGGCTCGCCGGGAAACACCATCGAGTGGCGCAAGAGTCCCTGCCGGCGCAGCCAGCGCGCGGGAGTCATCAGGCGGCTGAACCAGCGAGGCCGCGCCGCCAACTTCGCCGCCATACGCAGCCAAGCAGCCGGTTTGGTGCGGCCCGTCGCGACATGCTGATGCCGCGCCTGCTCCAGGATCGTGCCGTACGGCACGTTCGCCGGGCAGGCCGATTCACACGCCAGGCAGCCCACGCATTCGGCGGTGTACGCCAGCGTCCAAGGATCGGGCTCCAACTGGCCGCTCGACTCCTCGCGCCACAGCCGCAGCCTTCCGCGCGGCGAGTTGTTCTCGTCCCCGGTCAGCTGGTACGTCGGGCACACTTCCAAGCAGAAGCCGCAGTGGACGCAACTGGTCAGCAGATCCGGGTCGATCGCCGAGCCGCACGCCGGCCGCGCACTTTCCTCAGGAGTTTTTGTGTCGCTAGTTGGCTCGCTCATACCGCGGAAAACTCCCGATCCAGGATCTCCAACCAACGTCGCTCGCCATCCCCCAGGGCCGGCGCTATCTGGTCCAAGTGACGCGAATGCCAGTCGCCACCCACCTCTTGCAATTGCAGCTCCATGCGACGCCGCAGCGTCTCCACCTCACCGCGGACGACCTCCGGCGACGCCGGCATTTCGCGATATCCGTGCACGACGCCCGGATACGCCAAGGTGACGCTTCGCCATCCCTGCTCGGCGGCCACCACGCGACCCAGGAGCAACGTCCGTTCAGGAGTTGTCTTCAGCACCAGATCCGGGAGGCTATCGGGAGGAAGATCCGTCCCCGGCTCAATGACCATCCGGAGCGTGTGGGACGATGCAAACGCCGACAGATGCCGCTCGTACACCGGCCATTCTTCCTGCGGACAGTTGATCGCAATGCGCAGTTCGCACTCGTCGTCCCGGCCATCCCTCAGCACGTCAACCGAATCGAACCAGTGTAACCAGCAGCTCCCCAGCACCTGCCTCATCGCGTGATCGACGGCCAAAGGGGCTCCACGCATGCGAAGCACGCCACTGTAGCCGAAATCGGGCCGCAGCCGCATTACCAGGTCCGTGGGCTCGCCCCACCGTCCACCCGAGTGCATCAGGAATCGCAGCAGATCGTAACCCGTCGTCGACTTTGCGACGCGTTCACCGATGCGGACCACGCGACCGCTCGGCAGCCTCCAGTTCATGCCCAGGATGTTGTCACAGTAGGGACCGAAACGCGACGATGCCGGCGCGTACGGGCTGGCCGCGAGTTGCTCGGCGAAGGTCGCCTGCGCG
>CAZUJM010000352.1:0-4832 GCA_964620405.1 uncultured Pirellulaceae bacterium
GCGGAACGCCTTGACGCGCAGCGACGACAGGCCTGACCGGGACGTCGCCAGTTCCCGCGGCGCGAACTATTTCGACGGCCAACTGCTGCTGCCCGGCCAGTATTTTACGGATGTCGGCGCGTTTCGGCACGCAGTATCCGCCTTCGGCACCTACGACCAGGCAGGCAACCTCTTTGAATGGACCGAGGGCCTCAAGCCCCCTTTCCTCCGTCAGATGTGGGGCGGTTCCTTCGGCTCCGACGATGCCGGCCTGAACGTCCCCACGCCCAACCGCAACCTCAGCTCCATCTCCGACAACATCCACGTCGGCTTTCGCGTCGCGGCCGCCGCCAGCACGGACAGCCCCGCGTCAGTGGCCGCGCCGCCGGCGACCGGGAGCGTCCCGCCGGAAGCGGACTCGGCCGTTGTCGATTTCCCACGCAGGCCCTGGCGCGATCCGCAGACCGGCAAGCCCTTCTTCCCGCTGGCTTGGTTCAGCTACGACAGCAACTCGCAGGATATCGACGCCATTGCCGACCAGGGGGGCAACCTGATCCTGTTCATCAATTCGCCCAGCGGCGTCGATGACGATCAGATGACCGACGACAACATCCGACGGATGCGCGAATATCTGGACCATGCCCAGTCGCGACAGGTCAAGGTGCTGGTCCAACTGGCCAGCTGGTACGGCGCGTTCGACCGCAATGACGAAGCCGAAATCGGTCGGCAGAAACGCTGGGTCGAAGCCCTCTGCGGACACCCGGCGCTGCTGGGCTACCAGCTGTATGACGAGCCGGAATACCACTCCGGCGGCGGTCTCGGCGTGTCCGACCAGCAGGACCTGAAGCGATTCGTCGATGCCCTGGACCGCAATCGCGTTGCGCTCCGCCAATGGGATCCGAACCAGCTGCACATGGTCCAGACCGTCTTCAACCTCGTTCCGCTCTCCAGCTGGATCGACTACCTGCCCGTCGTGGACTCCTTCCAGGTCGACCGCTACCCTTGTGACGCCCAGCAGGCCTACTTTGGGCACCGAGGCGACTGGGGACCGCTCATGATGGCGTGGTCGATGTCGCATGGCGTCGAGGCGATGAAGGATCATCCGCATCTCCGCAATCCGTCTCCCTGCATGCAGGGCGTGGGGCTGGAACACACCGAAGGCAGCCAGCTCGGCCTCTGGCGGGCGCCGCTCTACGAAGAAACTCGCTACATGGCCTACTCCTCCCTGACCGTCGGCAGCTGGGGAGTCTTTCACTGGATCCGCAATTTTGGGCGGCCGAACAACGAGGAGATCTCCCGCAACGTGGGACGACTGCACCGGGAGCTTCGACAGCTGATGCCCGCCTTCGAGCAAAGCTACGAGCGACCGCCTTTCACTGTGCGTCACAATCATGAATGCATCACCCGCGAGTTCCTCACCGACTCGGTCGCCGACGTCACCACGCTGGCGCTGGCCGACGAACAGAACTACTACCTGATCGCGTCCAACAACACCGGTGCGTTCCCGGAAGTCGCATTTCGGCTCCAGATCCCCGGCTTGGACGACCGGCAACCGCGCGTCGCCACGGCGATGAACGAAGGCTGGAGTCGCGACCTGGAATACGACCCGGATTCAGGGGAATGGCTTCTCCGGCCGCACTCGATGTGCTTCGGCGACATCAATATCTGGGTGATCCCCAAGGCAGCGCCCTAGAGTTGACGCCTGCGGCCGAGTCGATGATGACACACCGTCCTACGGCCTGAACAGCGACTTCCGACGCGCCGGACTCGCATGGTCGTCCCGATCCCACTAGACTGGCACGCTTCGTCCCGCGGACCGGCGCTGTGGCGCAGCGCCCGCCGTCGGCCGGGGCATCACAACCTGGGAGCTGCAGGCGTCGTGAAACCTCTCCTAGTTTTCCTGACCGCAGCGATTGCCGTGTGCTTCCAGACCGCGATTCGCGCCGCGGACTGCCAGACCTCGACCCATCGCTGGAATGTGGTCCTGATCGTCGCGGACGACCTCGGCTGGGGCGAAGTCGGCTGCTTTGGACAGGAACGCATCCCGACGCCGCACCTCGATCGTCTTGCGGCCGAAGGCATGCGGCTGACCCGGCATTACAGCGGCGCGCCTACCTGTGCTCCCTCCCGCTGCACGCTGCTGACGGGGCTGCACACCGGGCATGCCGACATCCGCGGCAACCGACAGGCCAGCGAAAGCTATCCCCAGTTCACCGAGGGCCAGCACCCGATCGAGGCGAGCACATGGACCCTGGCCGAAGCGTTTCGTGCGGCCGGCTATCGCACCGCCGCGTTTGGCAAATGGGGACTCGGCCCCGTCGGCAGCTCCGGCGATCCCAACGACCAGGGCTTCGATCTCTTCTTCGGCTACAACTGCCAGTCCGTGGCGCACAGCTACTACCCGCCACACCTGTGGCGCAACCGCGAGCGAGTCACGCTGAACGTCGATCCGGTGCCCGCTCATCCGAAACTCGGCGACCAGCCCATCCGCATGGAAGATTGGATCGGCGAGCAGTACGCGCCCCAGCGGATGATTGACGAGGCAGTGTCTTTCCTCGACCAACCGCATCGCCAGCCGTTCTTCCTCTACCTGCCGTTCATCGAGCCCCACGTGGCAATGCACCCGCGACCGGAATCTCTGGATCGCTTCCCTAAGGAATGGGACGACAAACCGTATCGCGGTGAAAACGGTTACCTGCCCCACCCGCGTCCGCGCGCCGCCTACGCGGCCATGATCGCCGATCTCGATGCGCATGTTGGCCGCATTCTGACCACGCTGGAAAAACAGGGGCTCGCAAGCAACACGCTGGTGATCTTCACCAGTGACAACGGCACGACACACGCCGGCCTCGCCGACTCGCCGTTCTCCGTGGGTGGCGTCGACGCACAGTTCTTCAACAGCACGCGCGGACTTCGCGGCTACAAGGGCAGCCTGCACGAGGGCGGCATTCGGGTGCCCACCATCGTGCGGCTTCCCGGCCAGATCCCCGCCGGCACCGCCTGCGCGAATCCCAGCTACTTTCCCGACTGGTTTCCCACGTTGGCCGAAGCCACCGGCATCCACTGCCCGCCCCAAGCCGACGGCGAAAGCCTGTGGTGTTCGCTGACGGGCCAGCCGTCGCCGGCCCGCTCGCGTCCCATGACCTGGGTCTTCGCCGAATACCAGGGGCAGGTCGCGGTGCGCATCGGCTCCTGCAAGATCCTTCGCAAGCAGTTGCTCACGGCCCAACCCGGCCCCTGGGAAGTCTATGACCTGCAGCACGACGAGCAGGAACAGCACGACCTGTCCGCCACGCGCCCCGACCTGATCCGCATGGCCGAGCAGGTGCTCGCCTCTGAGATGGCCAAAAACCCAAACTTCCCGATCGCCGTGCCGGGCATTTCGAAGTCCGACTCTGCCAAACCCGCACCCTGACGGTCCGGCAGCGTTCCATCTGCCGGAACTTCGCGCCCAGACGGGCCGCTCCAGCAACGCCAACCGTCGCCGGAGGTACCCTCTACAGGCACAGCAGGTAGGCCACCAGGTCTTCTTTCTCCTGCCGCGTGAGTTTCAGCCCCAGCACCAGGTCAAAGAACTCCACCGTATCGTGCAACGTCGGGCAGCGTCCGTCGTGCAGATACGGCGGTGAGTCCTTGATGCCGCGCAGCGGAAACGTCTTGATGGGCCCTTCCGGCCGCCCCACATAGAAACGTTCGACCTTCAGGTCGTGCATGTAGTCGTCCACGAAGGCCGGCCCATAATGGCACTTCGCGCACTGCGCCTTGCCCTGGAACAACGCCTCCCCGCGCAGCTCCGCCTCCGTCGCCAGCGACGAATCGAGCCGCATCAACGGATCCAGCTTCGGCGCGGGCGGGTAGTCAATGATGGCATTGAAGTCGGCCATGCGGTTTGTCACCGTCCGCTGCACGCCGCGAGGACCGATGGCCTGCTGCATGCCGGGATCGCCGTCGAAGTATTCCTCCACCTCCGCGAAGTGGTCCATGCTGCGGATGGACCGCTTGGACGACAACTGGACTAGGTTGTAGTTGCCTCGCAGCGTCGGCGTATCGGTGCGCAGCCGTCCCATGTTTGGCCGCGAGTCAGGCCCCAGTTCCACGGCAGCGTTTGTGTGGCCATTCACGTGGCAGTCCATGCAGGCCACGCCCTTCGATGGCTTGACCGTCAGTCGGTGCTCTGTCTGGTTGAACCAGGTCGTCGGCGACGGACGAAGCAGTTCCTTGAGCCCCTCCATCTGCTCCGGCGTCAGCAGGCCGTCGAAGATCTCGTAATAGTTGTCCAGCGTGATCTCCTGGCCGCGCGAGATGTCGCCCAGCTCCCGATGGGTTGTCAAGAACAGAGGCGGCGGGAACTCGGGCAGGTATTCGGTCGGAAGGTCCATGTCGACGTCGATACGCTGGTGCTCCGGGTGCGCCTTGATCCACTCCGACGGAAACAGCATGTGCGCGGTCGACTGCAGGGGATGCGAGAGTGGCTTGTAGGGGAAGCAGTCCCGTTCACGAATGTCGCGGGCAGACAGCGAGGCGAGTTGCTCGAAGGTGGCGATCTCTTCAGGGAGCCGCGCGACCGGCCCCAGCATCACCGGCTTGCCGCCGCTCATGAACGCACCCGGGATGGCGGCGCCGGAGAAATCGAACCGGCTGCCCATGTAGGCTCGGATGTCTTCCATCAGCTGCGGTTTCTGCTTCGCGTGAAAGTCCAACCACTGCTCGAAACGCATGGGCAGCACGGGTGTATTGAACGAACTGGCACCGCGACCGTAGTAGCGCCACAGGTCGAACGGCGTGCGCATGCCTTTCTCGATGGTCGGATAGAGTGTCAGCTGCCCGGTCATGTCCCCCAGTGGATCCTCGGG
>CAZUJM010000353.1:0-302 GCA_964620405.1 uncultured Pirellulaceae bacterium
TAACAAGGTAGCCGTAGGGGAACCTGCGGCTGGATCACCTCCTTTCTAAAGGAAATCGCCTTCTTCCACGGGCTCGCTCGTGGTCGGGGCAACCCGCTGCTGATCGGCACGAGGCGAACTTCGGTTCGTCATGTGTCGGGGGGCTTCGGGTCCAAAGAATTGTGGAGACGATCGCGACTCGCTGGGCTACGGCCCGGCGGGGTATGCCGACGAAAGAGATCTGCCGGGTCGGGAAACCGATCCAAGGCGAAACTGCCGCTGCCCTTCGGGGCAGTCAATGAACGTGGACCCGCCGGGGCTGT
>CAZUJM010000353.1:312-4831 GCA_964620405.1 uncultured Pirellulaceae bacterium
GCTTTGAACTGTTAATTCAGTTCAGAAAACTACCAAATAACCGAGAAAAGAAACCGTCCAGGCCGAGCCAGCCTGGGCGGTTTTTTTTTGCGCGCGCCGATTGGAATGATCCACCGGTCCCCCTCTCCGTGTCCTCGGTGGTTACGTCTCTCTGCTTTCCAGGACGCCGCGGCTGAGTTCGTCATTGACCACGGAGGATACGAAGTACGCGGGGAACGGTCCCATAAATAAAGCCCTCCGAACTCTAGAGTTCGGAGGGCTTTGGCGTTGAATGCCTGAACGGACCGAGTTGGCCGGTCGCTCGAATTCGTCGCGGGAACCGTGACGGAAGACTAGCGAGCTCGTCGGCGCGTGCCCAGGGGGCGCAGGGCGGCCAGGCCGAACAGCGTCAGGCTGCCCGGTTCCGGAACGGCCGAAACGGCCGTTCGCGGGCCCTTCTCGTATCCACCTGCCTGGAAGGCCAGCACGAAGTCGCTTGAGTCGAACTTCGTGTCGCCATTCCAGTCGCCGGTCTCCCAAACCGAGTTGCCGCCGGGGGAGGCCTCGTACTGGCCTGCCTGGAAGACGGCCACGAAGTCGGTTGAATCGAAACTGCCGTTCAGGTCGGCGTCGCCGTAGTAGGTCTTCTTCAGGTCATTCACCCAGACGTCGCGATCCGAACCGTTCACCAGCTTGTCGCCGTTCAGGTCATAGCTGGCCGGGTTCGAACCAGTGCGTACCTCGGCCGACAGTAGATTGATGTCGCCAGCGTCGAGCACCTGGTTGTTGTTGAAGTCCCCCTTCAGTCCGACCGGCGTGCCGGCCACGCGGAGTTTTACCTCGGTGGTCGTGTAGTCCAGGGCCCACGACAGGCCGGCGGGCAAGGCCGGGCCGGTCACGCTGCGGAAAGTACCCTGCACGGTGCCCAGGACGGCGGGATCGGCGTGCACGGGCTGGTCATAGCCGGCAGCGACGATCTGGGCGTCCAGCACGCTGGTCAGGCTAGTCAGTTCCGCTCCCGTGCGGATCAGCGTCCAGTTGTCGCCCGAAACCGGCGTGTAACCGGTCAGCTCGACTTCCAGGTGACCATTGTCGATCAGGGCATCGCCGCCGACCACGATCGGCGTGTGCTTCGGACCGGTCAGGTTGGCAACCAGCGAGGCCTTCGTGCTGACGTCGGACTGGTTCATCGACAGGTTGCCGGAAACCAGGATCGACGCCTTGTCGCCCGTCACCTTGAGCGACGTGGGGCCGCCAACGCCCGGCGGATTGTCGTTGCCGCGGCCGATGTACAGGGTGCTGTCGCCGCGTCCGTCGACCATCAGGGCGCCGCCGGTGATGGTGACCCGACCGGAGCCACGGCGGTTCCCGATGGCAAAGTGGTCGGCCACCTGCATGTACCCGCCCGACAGATTGATCGTGCCCGTTCGGGGGCCCGGCGTGTCGGCCTGGTTTTCACGGCCGCCGTCGCCGATTTCGACGTCGCCGAAGTCCTGGTCAAAGAGCCCCCCCGTCTGGTTCCAGATGCCGGTGCCGAACTTGCCGACGACCGTGTAGCCAGCTCGCAGCGTACCCGCGTTGAAGTTCAGGGTACCGGTGCCTTCGCGGCCGAGCTGGAAGTCGTCGCCCGAGGTGACGACGGCGGAGGGGGAGTCGATCGTCAGGGTGCCCACGCCACCGGGGCTGAGGCCCACATGGATGCTGTCGCCGCCGATCTTGAACTCGCCGCCCCGGATGATGCCGGTGGAGGTGCCGGTATCGCCGAAGAACGCGCCCGCGGCGATCAGGGAGCCGCCGGTCTGGACAAAGTTGCCCGAACCGCCATCCACGCCAAGACGCAGCGTCTGGAACTCCTGGTCTCCGCTGGCCAGGGTGGCCGTGCCGCCGTTGTTGATGAGGGCTTCATCGCCGGGGCCGGGGACGGAACCACCGCTCCAGTTCGCTCCCTGTCCGAAGGCGCCTGAGCCCCCCGTCCAGTCGATGGCCAGGGCCGGGCTCGACAGCAGCGCCAAGGCTGCGGCCGTCGTCGTGATTCGTTGCGTGCGTGTGCGGTGTCTCATGGTTTCTTCCTCAGGGCATTAAAAAAAGAGAGCAGGCTCGCAGAGCGGAGCCCGCCGTTGAAACGCGGTGGGAGTGGAATTCCCGCCGAATACTGCTTAAGAGGCCGAACACTGCTGAAGAGCAGGGATCGCGTCGCCGTGCGTTTCACACGACGATCCCTGGCCAGCTCGGACCTCATGCAGCCGCGAGTCCATCAGGACTGGGCGCCAGTCTAATGGAGTGCATCCGCTCCAGACAGTGAGTTTGGGTGAAAAAGCCGAGAAAGCTTCGCGTTGGAAGAATTCGCAACGCGTGCGAAAAAACACGCAGGATGCGTCGCGTTTCTCGATCGAAACATGCGGGGAGCCGACGGGTGCTCCAGCGCCGCCAAGCAAGCTTGGCACTCCGCATGGTCACTCAAAGTTGCAATCGGGCGCGAACGAGCCTTTCGAGGCCATCGAGCACTTCATCCTTGGTGAGGCCATCGGTGGCGAATTCGACGGCGCCTTCGGCCTTTTTCAAGCAGCCTTCGACGCGTTCGGAGTCGCGCTGGTCGCGTTCCACCAGTTGTTGCAGCACCTGCTGGTATTCCACGGGAGTGCCGCGCTGGGCCAGTTCCGCGTACCGTCGTTGGGCGCGGGTGTCGGGTTGGGCCGTGAGATAGATCTTGCAGCACGCTTCCGGAAAGACGACCGTGCCCTGGTCGCGGCCTTCGGTGACGAGGTCGCCTTCGGCGGCGATCCGCCGCTGCAGGTCGCTCAGGTGTCGGCGTATCGGCAGGTTATCCGCCACGCGACTGACGGCCTCGCTGACTTCCGGTCGCCGGATCTCCCGCGTGACGTCCACCAGTTCCTCGCCCACCCGCACCCGCACCGATTGCGGATCGAGACGCAGTTCCAGGTCCCGCACGAGTTGCGCCAACGCATCGGCATCTTCCAGCGGCACGCCCAGGTGCAACGCCTTCCAGGTCACCGCGCGATACATGGCACCCGTATCGAGAAAGCGAAACCCCAGCCGAGCGGCCAATTGGCTGGCGATGCTCGACTTGCCCGAAGCGGCGGGGCCATCGATGGTGATGACATGGTGCGGCATGAAACAGGTTCTCGCAGGGGAGGCGGCGGAGGACACCCGGCGCGTCGGGGAGGGCAGTTTACCTGCTGCGACGGCTTCGATTCAGGGGGCGTGTCGCGCGTGCCGTCGGGAAGAGCCGTCATGGCAGCGGCGGCTTGTGCGCTTCCCGCGTCAGTTGGCGAAGCGGGCTTCGATTTCCAGCGGTTCGTGGCCGGCGACGGTGACACGGAGGCCTTCGGCATCGACGTTGCAGGGCTGCACGGTCTGGCCGGCCGAGTCGACTTTGCGCGCCTCGGCGATCGGGCGGAACGAGCGGATCAGGACCGCGCCAGTGCGGCCTTCGAGTTCCAGCAGCCGCAGACGCACTCCCGCCACGCGATCGTTTTCCCAGAGCGGCCACCAGCTAGTCACCAGCACGTGCCGCGCATCGACATGGAACATCCACGCCGAATCGTTGGCCAGCGGCGGACCTGGCAGCGGCAGCTGGATCTCCGGCGAGAGGAAGGCCAGTGCTTCGCGGAACGGTTGCTTCGGGTCCAACGCGATGCCCAAGCGGAACGTGCGCGCCGGTTCGTTTTTCACCAGCAGCAGCGTATCCAGCATCCGGCTGCCCACCGCGCGGTGGAAGGCGAGTCCGCCTGTCACGATCACCGAACTCTGCTGTCCATCCTCGATCTGTACGAACAGCGGCGACTCCAGCGTGCGGGCTTTCGTCAAGCGGCGACCGTCGGCGAGGCTGCGGTGCAGGTCGCAGGCTTCGTTCGACCAGGCGACGCGGCTGGCATAGTAGTTGTCCCACGGCTCGCCGTCCGGCAGCACTTCCGGCTGCAGCTCGATCTCGATCTCCAGCACGCGGCTGCCGCGCGCCAGTTGGAAGGTCTGCGTGAAGCTGGCGAGCGTCTTCTGCTGTTCGTCCACCAGCCGCCCGCGGGTCTCCAGTCGACCCACCAGGCTGTCAGCGCGGGTGACCTCCAGTGACTCGCCGACCATCCGCGAATAGAGCGGTTCGGGCTTGGCGTAGTAGCCGCCTGGATAAGGCGAAGGAGGCAGCCAGCGGTAGGCCAGTTGCTGGCTCAGGCGATGGGCGCGGGACGCGTAGTCCTTGATGCCGCGCAGTCCGCCCGTCTGCGGATCGATCCTCGCTTCCAGGAACTCGTTGCGCAGCCATTCCGACTCCGCGATCTTCGGCGTCGCCTTGGCCCGCTTGCGGACTTCGCGCGACGGACGAAGCTGCGCGAAGCCCATGGATGGCACGTCGGCGATCACGGCCGTGGACGACGCCTCCTCCTCCAATGCGTACACGGGCGGCTGCGAGTCGGGCGGCTGGGCGATCGACAGCGGACCCATGCGTCGCGGGAAACTCAGCGGATTCAGCAGCAGGCGGTTTTCCGGAGCGGATGTCGACGAAGCCGGGGCGTTCGAGGCGTCC
>CAZUJM010000354.1:0-1216 GCA_964620405.1 uncultured Pirellulaceae bacterium
ACTTGGGAATAGATGCGACTCGAGGCATGGCGCGGTGCTCCTTCCGGGTACGCAGCAGTCCGTTGCGAGGGGCAACGGTAGTACGTACTACTTTACCGAAGGAAATTCAGGCCGCGCCGCCGACCACCGGCGGGTATCTAAAGCTAAGATTCGGAAGGACTTACGTCCAGTGGGCGATACAGGACTCGAACCTGTGACCTCTGCCGTGTGAAAGCAGCGCTCTAACCAACTGAGC
This sequence comes from uncultured Pirellulaceae bacterium, assembly GCA_964620405.1. Classification (GTDB taxonomy): domain Bacteria; phylum Planctomycetota; class Planctomycetia; order Pirellulales; family Pirellulaceae; genus CAZUJM01. The sequence continues at coordinate 236 of CAZUJM010000354.1, forward strand.
TAATCGCCCGGATAGGATCGGACTGGCATCCGGTCCGGAAGCGTCGGATTATAGGAAGCTCTCCTCGACCTGTAAATGCCGCTCTGAGTCCACTGGCTACCGCAACGGACTCTTGGCGGGCGGCCCTGCTGGACGGCTGCCCGGTGCCACCATTCTGCCCAGCCAGCGGCTTGTTCGGCCCTTCCGACGGTTCTCGAAACCCACGCTCGAGGTCGCCAAGAATGTCCACTTTGCCGTCGCGTTCCCAGCCCGTGACTTCTTGAACGTCGCCGCCCAACCTCGGCCCTTCATCGGCCTACCGTTGGATCAGGCCTTCGGGTCCGCATCCGGCGCGGACGGCAGTTCGAACTTCGGGGCCGTCGGACGTTCGTAGTCGTCCGGCTCCTCGCGACGCGCCGGAGTGGTCGACGACGACGCATAACTGCTGCCCGAGCGCGGATACAAAGCGTCGTTCACGTTGAACGCCGACTGGAAGTCATGCAGCCCTTTCCGCAGTTCGCGGTAGCTGCTGCCCATGGACCGAGCCACTTCGGGAAGCTTCTTCCCGAACAGGATCACGGCCACCACGCCGACAATCATCACCTCTTGCATGCCCAAGCCGAACATCGCCCCGTCCCCATATCTCTCATGAACTTTTCGAGTCGTCCCACAGTCCACGGTCGCCGATCACCGGTCTGCAGTCCTCGGACCGCAATTTTCGGGTGGCAGTCGCCCGCGGCAGGCCACGCCCGCCACTCCAGAACGCTCGGCGTCTCCGCAGAGCGCCGGCCTCATCGCACACACCAGTCCACACACCTGAGTTCGAAACGCTGTTTCACGTCTCCCCCAGGCGCGTGACCTCGGTTCACGCGAGGTTCGGACTACACCTCGTCCTTGTGCGAGATCCGGCCGGCTCCCTCCAGGTCGTCTTCCTGGCCGCTGATGCACTTCTTGAACTGCACCAGGCCACGTCCGAAGGAGCGCATGAGACTGGGGAGCCGG
>CAZUJM010000354.1:1226-4814 GCA_964620405.1 uncultured Pirellulaceae bacterium
TTTTATTAAATTCCTATTTCAGGTCACGATCACCATGATGGCCATGACCACCATCAGTTCCGTGGTGCCGATGCCCATGATCGCAAAAAGTGCCGACATACTCGTCGCCCTCGCACAGTGTTGGGAGATGTTTTTGAGAGACTTATCCTGCGCGGCGAAAGCGGGCGTTGGGCCCCAGGCGACCAGGGCAACGCCAGAACCGACGGATGTTGAGCGAAATATGCCGAGGGTGCCTGGGTCGCCTTGACCCACTTGCCCAAACAGCCTTCGCGTCGACCCCCGAATTGTAGCCGCAAAAGAAAGGGTGTCAAAGGCTTCCGAGATTCGCCTCCCCCCGCGCCAAGCCCTGGAACCTTCTCAGGAACGGCTCCCCAAAGCGTCTTCGCCCGCCGGTCGAACCGACGCTTACGCCGTTTCCCGAAGGTCCGCCGCGAGAGATCCAGACCGCCTACTGCCGTTCAGCTCAGCCTACTGCCGTTGGCGGCTGGTCCAGCCGCGGCCTGGGCCCGTCGACCGCGCCAACTGGTAGGACGGGAGATACCGGTAGTATGTCTCCAGGCACAAGCACGCCAGCGCCGTCGTGTACACCCGGCCCCCGACACTGCCCCAGCGGGAGTCCGTATCCCAGCTCCCGGCCAGTGGCCCCTGGCGGCGTTGGCTCGGCAACAGCTGGCCGATCACCTGCTGGTTCCAGGCCGGCCAGCCCTCATCCTGCGACAGATACATGGCGAGCGTCGCGTAGTACGTGTAGTACAGGTCCAGCTGTCCCGACCAGGCCGGGGAGTGCCGGGCGATCATCTCCGCCGCCTCGCGTTGCGCGTCCGGTTGCAGGCTGCCTCGAAGAAAGAGGTGACCGACTGCTGCTTCCGCCGTCATGCTCGGAGTGGCCCGCGGCTGCTCCGGGACATAGCAGGCGAGTCCCCCGTGGCGTCCCAACGCGACACGCGAGAGCCACAACTCGGCACGGCGCCATGTCTCGGGCGGTGCCTCCACGCCGGCCGTCCGGGCACTCACCAGCGCCATGACCTGCCAGCCGAACTGACTGGTGTCCCCCTGGTCACCCACTTCATAACGCCATCCGCCCGTGACCGGATGTTGCGCGGCGATCGTGAATCCTACAGCACGTCGCAGCGGCTCCCGCAACCGCGCGTCCCCACTCATCACCAACGCCTCGCCCAGCGCGAAGGTCGCGATCCCGTGGCTGTACATCGCCGCGTAGCGAGCCGAACGCCCGGCGAGGCTGCCCGTGCGCGGCGACTGATTCTGAACTAGGAAGTCGATGCCGCGTTGCACGGTCTGCTGGTACTGTCCTTCCTTCGTCGTATGCCCCGCTCCCAGGAACGCCAGCAGCGCCAAGCCCGTCACGGCCGTATCCGCCTGCACGGACTGGCCCGACGACGGGAAGTCGCGGACTTCCTGACCGCCGCCCCAAGCCAGCGTGTCCCAACCGCCCGTCTTCCGATTCTGGGCGTTCGCGAGCCACTGCAACGCTAACTGCACGGCCGCTTCCGTGTCTGGCGAGCCTCCCGCGTTGGCCAGCAACGCGTCCCGCTGCTCGGCCGATCGCCCCTGGTAGACCTGCGGCAGGCTGGCCGCCGTCGCCACGCCCTTCCACATGTTTCGATTCCGTTCAACCGCGTCTGCCGCCCGCAAACCGGCCGACGCCAGAGTTTCCGCCGGCGAGGCAACAGATGGCTCCTTCGCGGTCATCGGAGGCGTCCGCGTCTCGGCCAGCAGCGCCGCCGCATCCTGATCGCTCACACGATTATCCACCGCAGCCGTCTCCGACTCCGACTCCGACTCCGACTCGAGCGGCAGCAGGGCCGGGGCGTCAATCGCGTCGCTCGAGACGGGCTGTCCGGGAGTCGGCGCCGATGCAGCGACCGGCGGTGATGGAACTGGTTGCATGAGCGGCGCAATCACCGGAGCAATTGCCGGAGCTGTTTCGTTGCGATCGGGCTGGTCGACGTCCGGCGTCCGCTCCCGCGTTCCCGGGGCTTCCGTGACAGCCTCTAATCGGCCCCGAGCTTCCACGACCTGCTCGGCGGTCGAGGCGACGAGGGCCGTTGCTTCCGCGGCCACCTCGGTCATCGAAGCTTGGTTTTCCGCCGCCGATTCGACCAGCATCTCGGCACTGGTATCCGACGGAGCCTGCCTGGCTTCGGCCGCCGCGTCTTGCAGGAACGTCTCTGCGTCGACCCAGGCAACGCGTACGGCTCGGCCGGTCCCACGCCCCGGCGTGGGCGTCCACCAGTTGGTCAGGCTGGCCATGCCCAGCAGCACCACGTGGATCCAGACCGAAAGCGCCACGCAGCGAGTGAGCGGCGTCGTGTGGCTCCAGCGTTTCCGCGTGGCCACCAGCAGTCCCGCCGAAACCACGACCGCGGCAAGACCGAACAGCAGTCCGGGCGGGGCAATGGAGGTCAGCGATGCCAGGATCAGCACCATCGGGTTGTCGCGCTCCGGCGAAAATCAGCCTTCGTCTCTTTGCCCCGCAGCCGCCCCGGATAGTGCTCGCGCCCCTGCCACCCCGGCCGCGATTCTCCAAGCGGTTCAGCCGTCCGCGAAAACGGCCGATCGCTCGCCCGACGCACGGCATCCAACCTCCGCGGGACCTCAGCGAACCGTCTTGCCCGCCGTTTCCACGGCGATCCCCAGGTCCTTGACCCCCGCGTCACGGCAAGCGGTGAGCACGCTGGCGACGTGCTGGAACGAACCTTCCGCATCGCCCCGGACCATCACGCGAACGTCGACTCCGGACGCAACGTCGTTCCGCAAGGACCGCTGCAGTTCCTCAAGTTGTACCGTCTGCTTCCCGAGACGAATCGACCCGTCACGGTGCACTTCGACCACGCGACTGGCCGTCGTCTGCGAGAGGTTCTTGGCGGCGGCCACCTTGGGAACTTGGAGTTCGACAGAGCGGTCCATTTCCGTGAACTTCGTGCCCACCATGAAAAAGATGATCAGGTTGAAGACGATGTCGATCATCGGCGTCAGGTTCATCTCGGGCAGCGGATCCTGGTGCATCTTGAGCGGCATGGCTCATCTCCGGGGCTCGCGCGAGGCGGTGGTCAAGCAGCCTTGGGCTTGGCCGACTTGGCCGGTTTCTTCTCGCGTTTCTCCCGCCATCCATCGGAGGCGATGGCGTTGACCATCTCCTGCCCCAGTTGGTCGATCTCCGAGACAAGCCGGTCCACGCGTCCGATGAAGAACAGATGGGACAGGATCGCGGGAATGGCGACACTCAGTCCACCGGCAGTAGTGATGAGCGCTTCGCTGATCCCGGCCGCCAGCAGCTCCGGACGTCCCATCGCGTCGGAGGAGGCGACCGCGTTGAACGACTCGATCATTCCGAAGACGGTGCCCAGGAGTCCAAGCAGCGGGCCGACGGTGGAAACACCGTGGAAGACACGGAGGTTCTTTCGCAGGCGACTGGCGACACGTTCACCTGAGTCGAGCACGGCCTGCTCGACTTCCACCGAGGGCCGGCCCCATTTTTTGATCGCGGCCACAAACACTTCGGAGATGGGGCTTCCGTTTTCGGCACACAGGGTGAGTGCTTCCTCGGCTTTCAGTTCCCCTTCCACG
>CAZUJM010000355.1:0-4732 GCA_964620405.1 uncultured Pirellulaceae bacterium
GCGCAGGCGGTGGCACGGGTGACCGAGCGGCCCGTCGGTCAGCGGGTGACCGCGGGAGTTTGCGAGGCGAGTCGCTTGGTAGCGGTCGCCAGCCGTAATCGGAACGCTTCGGGTTCCATGTACCCTTCGATGCGGTCCACGATCCGGTTATCCGGCCCGACCACGAAGGTCGTCGGGTAGACGCGCACGCCGAACCGCTTCGCCAGTTCCTCCTGCTCCGACGCGTTGACCAGCGCCGGAACAAAGCCGCCGGCCACCTCGCGAGCGACGTCGCGATCGGCATAGGTCACGTCCAGCATCCGATGGCAGTGCGGGCACGCTTCGGAGGTCACGAACACGAGCAGCGGGAGGCCTTGGTCGGTCCGTTGCTCGTAGGCCTGCCGGTAGTTCGTCCGCCAGCTGATCAAGCCGGGTTCCGCGGCGAGGAGAGTGGCCGAGGCGACGAACGCCGACAGGCCCAGGGCGCAGCCGCCCATCCAGTTACGAGATCGCATTGCTTGCCTCCCAGCCTCGTCGTTGGATCTCGGTCGGTCATCCCGCGCTGCCGGCGACGACTGAAATCCAATCCCGTCCCCTTGCTTCCCCGCTCTTGATCCGCAGCCGCAGCCTGGTGCCACGATCGGGGAAGCCGTCCTTGCCAGCGACAGTATCGTCCGCATGCTGTCGTCGTCCGCGAAGGAGCGGGCAAAGTATCGGTCGTGACGATGCGGCAAAGTCACCAAGGCTCGCCTGTCGCCTCCGTGCAGAAGCGAGCCGATCGTTCGCGCCCGCGGCGCGCATCGCACACTCCCGCGCACGCGTCCTGGTCGCTTGACCCAGCGCACGCCTTCACTTCATCGCCGGTCGCGTCCTGCGTCGGTCCCGCGTTGGCCCCGCGCGAACTCGCTGCGCCGAACCGCTTACACGACCGACAGAAGACAAACGACCGGCACGTTTTCGCCTGTTCACCGAGTTGCAGGTCGCGGTTTCGCCACCCTCGTGCTGGGGGCCGACGACCGCTTTCGCCGATGGAGCAGGTGAAGAGTTACTTGACTGGGAGAAGGTGCGATTCAGGAGCGGCGCGGTCCTGACGCGGCCGGAGTGACGAATCGCGTGGACGCGGTACGCGATGTGCGAGACAAGGTGGAGTTGCGGAGTCAGGCCTCGTCGGGTGATGAGCGGCCCCATCGAGCGATGGGGGCTCTGCCAGGAACCGGAATCGAAAAGGGACATACGATGGACATCCTTCATGAGCAAGAATGGAAGAGCCTGGCAGCCGAGGAAGGCCACTGCGTCTCGATCTACCTGCCGACCTCGCCGGGCACTCCCGAAGGTTTCCGGGACCACCTGCTGCTGAAGAACGCCCTGCACCGCGCCGCCGAGTTGCTGGCGCAGCGCGGCATGCCGACCGCGGAGATCCGCAGGATGCTCGCCCCCGCGGAGTTGCTTGTCGACGACGAAGGCTTCTGGCACGATCGCTCGCAGGGGCTCGCCTTGCTGATCTCGCGGCGCATCTTCGGCCGCTGGCGACTGCCGCTGGCGTTCCAGGAGTTCGTGCATGCGGGGCGCACGTTCCAACTGCGTCCTCTGCTGCCGCTGCTGGTCGAGGATCAGCCGTACTACCTGCTCGCCTTCAGCCAGAATCGAATCCGGCTCTTCCGCGGTTCGCGGTTCTCCTTCGAGGCGTTGCCCGAGCCGATGTTGCCGGCGAGCCGCAGGGCCATCGCGGCGCCCGTGGGGGACGCGGATGCCGGAGTGCAGTTCCACACAGGCGGCGCTCGCCATCCAGGCCAAGCCACCACGTCGGTCTACCACGGACAGGGAGGACGGCGGGATGAGAACGCGACGCAGATGACGCTGTATCTCAAGGGCATTCGCGAAGCGATGCGTCCAGTGCTGCGCGGCAGCACCCTGCCCCTGGTCCTCGCCACCGTTCCGGAAAACGCGGCGGCGTTCCGCGAGGTGAACGAGTACCCGCACCTGAGGGAGGAGGCCGTGGCTGGCAACCCCGACTACCTCACGCCCCATGAACTTCACGAACGCTCCTGGCCCATGGTCCAGCGTGTCGTGGAAACCAAGTTTCGCGAAGCGGCCCGGGCATTCCAAGAGCTGTCCGGCAGCGAGCGGGTATCGACCGACGAGCGATCGATCATCGCCGCCGCGGCTCAGGGACGCGTGGCGTCCCTCTTCGTCGACCGGGACGCCCACCTGTGGGGATCACTCGAACCCAGCACGCAGGCCGTGCAGTTCCTCAATTCCGATTCGCCGGGCGCGGAAGACCTGCTGGACCGGGCCGCCGTCCTGACCCATGAACAGCGGGGCGCCGTCTATGTCGTGCCGCGACAGGATCTTCCCGCCAGCTCCGCGGTCGCCGCCATTTTCCGCTATTGATGACTGACCCGCGAGGACGGACCTCGGCCCCGGCACCGCGGGGCACACGGGGTGAGCCGTTGAACGTCACGGCCAGCGAACGTCACGGCCCTGCGGGAATGTGTCGAGACGAGAAGCCTCGCGCGGAGCACGCATAGCAGCAGAATCGCGAGGGTGGGCGGGGGCGGATCCCCCGAAGGCAGCTCGCCCCGACCACACCCGCGAACACCGGGGGGCTGGCGTTCGCGGGGCGGTCGGGATGATTGACAGACGAGCTGTTGGCACGAAGCGGTCTTACTTGCGACGACGGATGCCGAACAGCAGCCCCAGGCCGAAGAGCACGGCGCTGGTCGGTTCCGGCACCGCGGCGACGGCGGCGCGGGGACCCTTCTCGAAGCCGCCATCCTGGAACGCGGCCACGAAGTCGCTGCTGTTGAAGTCGGCGTCGCCGTTCCAGTCGCCTTCGGACCAGTTCGAGTTGCCGGCGGCGGCGTCTTCGTACTCGCCAATCTGGAAGACCGACACGAAGTCCGACGTGTTGAACACGCCGTCAAGGTTGGCGTCGCCGAAGTAGGTCTTCTTCAGTTCGGCCACCCACTTGGTGCGGTCGTCCTGGTTCACCTTGTTGTCGGCCGTCACGTCGTACTTCACCGTGTTCGTGCCCTTGCGGACCTCCGCGGACAGGGCGTCGATGTCGGCGGCGTCCAGCGTACCGTTGCCGTCGAAGTCACCGGGCTTGGCGGCGCTGCCCAGCGGGCGGATGATCATGCCGCTGATGCCGCCGCAGCAGTCTTCCATGTGGGCGTACCACAGGTACTGGCCCGCCTTGATGTCGACCGTGACCGTCGCCGGTTCGCCGGTCGGCTGATCGGAGGCGAAAGTGCCCGTGTTCTCCAACTCCGGCTCGCCGCTGCCGTTCTTGTCATTGTCGACCCACACCTTTCCGTACTGGCCGTTGCTGTCGGTCGTGCGGCCCTCGAACAGCGTCACGTTGTACTTGCCCGGATCGATGTTGGAGAACCGGAAGAGGATTTCGGTTCCCGCATGGTCGGGGTTGCGGTACAGGTAGTCGTCCTTCACCTGCCACGGGATGTCGACGCCGTCGTACTTCAGCCCTTCCTCACGCTCGTGCGTGGGGTTGTTGTGCGTCATGCCGAAGCCTTCGCTGCCCTCGGGAGGATTCTTCATGTCGAAGAAGTCCAGGACGACGTCGTTGTCGCCGCTCTTCGCCTGATCCGTCAACTTGACCTGGAAAGTATCCGGGTCGAACACGAACGTCTCAATGACGTCCCAGCCCTGGACCTCGATCGGATTGCCGTCCTCGTCGATGTTTTCCGAACTGCCGAAATCCATCTTGAACAAACCGGCATTCGCAGGGGCAGCAAACTGCGTATTCAATGCCAGAGTGGCCATGGCGGCCAGGAACCAACGCGATACCTTCATGACTCTTCTTCCTCGATGATTGCTGTACTCGACTGACCTAGCCCCGCATCTCTGTTGCGCGTTCTCTGTCTGTTCCTCCTCGCGAATAGCGGACCGCTCACCCCGTGTCGCGGTGTCACCTGGGGAGCGGCTGCGGACCCGCGATTGAGGCCCGCATTTTAAGAACGCTTAAAGGTGCTGCAAAGAAAATTCAGGTATCGCTGATGGGCTTTTTGGGAAATTCAGCGTTTTTACTCAGGGTGGTTGTCAACCCCAAATGGGGGTTTTCGCGTCTGGGAGTGGCCGTCGTGGCGTATAGGTTTCGGGACGCGGGGCGGGCCGTGGGAGGGCTTCGGTTCGTTCGCCGGGACGCGGCAGTTGCGGGCCGTTGGTACGCAGCGGCCCCGACTCGGGCGGATCCCGTCGTGACGCGAGGTTCCAGGGGCCGCCCCGTTGTCGCGCGGAGATGCCGCGGCGACAATCGCGGATCACGATTCGAGCCGCGTTCACCAAGGATCGCGTTCACCAAGGATTTCGGAGGAGAGGATTCATGCCGAAGCTAAAGGTCGAGGGGGTGGGATCATTCGAGGTACCGGCCGGGAAGCGGCTGGTGCTGGCGTTGACGGAGGATGCAGGCGTGGATCAGCTGCATGCCTGCGGTGGCAAGGCGCGCTGCACGACCTGCAAGGTGGAGCTTCTGGAGGGCGAGCCGACGCGGATGGCGGTGGCGGAGCGGGATGTGCTGGCCGCCAAGGGTCTGTCGGGTGTGCGTTTGAGCTGCCAGCTGACTTGTGACCAGGACATGGCCGTGCGGGTCATCAGCCGCTTCGAAGGCAGCGGACGCAAGGATGCCGGCTCCCCGGTCGGCCCCGACATCGAGCCGACGCCCGAGTGGATCGAACGCACCTGACCGATTCAGAAACTTCCAGACGCTTGTGAGGGCTCGAGCCTGAGGTGATGC
>CAZUJM010000356.1:0-4725 GCA_964620405.1 uncultured Pirellulaceae bacterium
TGGTTCGCGTTGGCGATCCTTGTCGCCGTGGCCGTGGCGGCGGCTTCAGCGGACAGTTGGTCGTGGGCGGCGCCGGCGGCGGAGAACAGGCTCGAGAGATTGACCGTCTCGCCGTAATTCGAGCACTGGCCCGTTTCGACCGACTCGATGAAACGCAGCAGCGGGTCTTCGATCCTGCGAGACTCCAGCGCCTCCCGCAGCACGGTCTCGATCAGGCGTCGCGAGCGACGTCGGCCGTAGCAGGCGATGCCCAGCGGGTTATAGCCACCGAGCCACTTGTGGCTGCTTGTGAGGTACAGGTCGCACGCTCGCAGCTGCGTGGCGCGGTCGAGGTGGCAAAACTCCTGGGCGCCGTCGATCACCACGAATCGGCACCGTGGTCGCAGCGACTCGGCGATCGCCTGCACCGGCTGCCGCACGCCCGTGCTGCTCACGGCTACCAGGAACAGGCCGTCGCAGCGGTGCTTGCGGTACGCGCGGCCAACTCGCTCCGCCAGTTCCTCCGCGGTCATCTTTCCACGAAACACTTCGTCGGCCACCGGCACCATCGTCAGGCGTCGGCCCACGCGCCGGCACTCGGCGGCGAGAATCTCGTGGTACGGTGACCAGCCCAGATCGGTCACCAGGATGTTGCGACACGGTCGGCACAGCAGCAGCGCCGCGAGCTTCATCAGTTCGGCGGAACGCGTCGCCAGCAGTAACGGCAGGTCCTGATCGAAATGAGCCAGCCGACGCAGCGAACGTTTCAGCGGAGCGATTCCAGTCCAGACAGAAAGCCCGGGCGTACAATGCTGCAGCGCGGGATGGAGCGTCTCGAAGCCGTGCTTCAGCAGATCCTCGATCTGGATCGCGGCACCCGCTTCGCCTGCCAGGCGGGCGAAGTCCTCATGAGCTCGTTGAGCGGCCGGAGACATCAGTCCCAGCCGCGCTGTATCCAGGTACAGCCATGGCCTCAATGGACGACTCCTCGTGCGTACTGAGGCCGATCCTAACGATCCTCGTCCAGCAGATCCAGTAGGTGGCGAAAAGGAGTCGCGAAAAGCTGCAATCGCTCCCAACGTTCCTGGGCCAGGCGAATCGGCTCCGGCGCGAACTGCAGCACGAACCGCACCGTGCGCGATCGCTCGTCCAGCTCCTGCGTGCCCAACGCCCGCGTACCGTAGATGCCAAAGTCGCCCAGCAGGTCCGGCTCGCCGGCCAGTTGCGACTCACGCACCAGGCAGATCCACATCCCGAAGCTGTGCTGGTCCTCGATCCAGCGCCCAATAATGCCGGGCGGAATCGGCTCGTCGGCGGGCCACAGTTCGTCGGCCAGGATGACGATCCGCTCGATCAGCACGCCGCGTCGCACCGCATCACAATTCGCTCGCAGGCTGCGCCGTCCTGGCGGATCCTGCCAGTAGTCGACGCTGCGCACCCAGACGACCGACTGGTATTCGGTGACGTCCTCGCTAGGCAGGATTCGCTCGTAAAACGTCCGCGACGGTTCGGTGCCTGTGAACACGATCGTCCCGTCGGCCAGCGACGTGATCTCCTGCCGCATGGAGGCCGCTTTCAGGCGGGCGATTTCTCGAAGGATCGGGTCGGGCTGCATGGCCAGTAGATTGAGCGTGTCGCGAATGCCGGCGTAAACCCCGAATAGATCAGAATCCTCCGCCAAGGCAACCGGCACCGACAGCTCACGCAGCAGCTCGGTCTGTCGCTGGTAGCGTGGATACTCCTGCTCCAGGAAACCGACCAGCACTCCCGCCAGCAAGCTGACCAGCGCCCCGAGCGTCCCCAGCTGCACCTCCGGCGAGCCAAACGCACCGACGGCCGCCATCAACAGCGAGCCTAGCACCGCCACCGATGCGGACCAGCGATTGAGCCATGAAAAAAGCCGATGTCGCGGCAGATGGTTGTTCATGCCCCAGAGTACGACAAGCGGGGACGCTACACAAACGCTGCTAAGGAGCGGGCTCCGTGCGTGAACTGGTGGTTCTTGAATGCCGGGGCGATTTAACCACGGAGGACTCGGAGTTCGCACGGAGTTGCTTCTTCGAGCCTCCGGGCCCTCTGTGTGCTCCGTGGTTTACCGACTTTCCCTGTCAGATCCGAATCCGTTCGATCTCATCCAGCGTCAATTCGTCACGGCCGCTGGCTGAGAGGGCGTGGGACCTTGTGGCTCATGGTTTTGGCGGGCAGCATAACGTCCTTTATGCGGCCTGGAAAGAGTCGATCTGCAAGCACGGAAACGGGGGTTGATTCATTCGCCAACAGTCACGGGTTTCGCGAACGCTCCACCTGGGCTGGAAGCGGTGCAGCCCGCTATTGACGAATGAGGCGAGGCTCAGGGCGTACATCCGGAGCTGAACCTCTTCGTCGCGTGAGCGGATGCTCGGACGACGTCTACCAACCACGACTTCGGCGCGCACAGCTTGGCGAGCAGAACACTTCGTGGAGGTACAGGAAACCATCATCACCCACACTCAGCGGGTATCCACACCAACCGCAGCACTCTTCCTCGCAGACATGCGTGATGCGGAATCGTTCGGGCAGCGGTCCGGGGTCTTCGCCCGTGATCGCCTCGAGCCAGTCTCGCACGACGAGCGAGTCCTGGAGTCCTTGCCGACGCACGTGGCGCACGCGGCTCGGTGGCACGCCCAGCCGAAAGGCCAGCTGGTCGATCGTCACCTCGGAGCGTCGCATCAGCCGGACCACGTCCGAGCCGGCCAGCGTCGCCGCTCGCGAAGCAACCCGCGTCGCGCCGATCGGCAGCTGGCAGTGCAGTTCCTGGTCCAGCTGGTGCTGACGCATGCAGTCGTCGATCAGCCATCGTCGCTCGGCTCGCGGCAAGGCCCGAAACGTTGACGGGCCGTGCGTGAGCTGCGAGATGACCCGACGGACGATCTGCCTGGCAGAGCAGCCCACGTCGCCGTGACGCTGCACGATGCGGCGAACGATCGGGTGGATCGATCGCGAATCGTCATCGCCGAACAGCGGCGGATCGCTGACAGCTGCACGCACCTGGTCCAGATCGGGCAGGTGCGGCAGCCTCCAGACGACCGCTGAGGGCGACGCGGAACCGCCGGCGTGGTGGTCGATGTCCACGGGCAGCAGATCGAACAGCAGCGACCGCATCACCACACGCAGCGAGCTGTCGCGCACTCGAAGCCGCGGCAGGACACGCTGCTGGCTGATGCTGGTGGCCGGCGGAGGGCACTGGTGGACGAAAGCACGGGGAGCGACCGCAAGGTGCTCCCCTGCCCTGAACCAGCAGCCGCAGGCCACAATCTGCAGCAGGCCCGGGCTGGGTAGCCGAGGCCAGGAGCTGTGGTCCACGACGATCAGGTCGTCGGGACGCGGACGATTCGTGGTCATGTTTTCAATCTCCTTTCGAACGATGAAAGCGGATGCGAGCATTCAGAAGACGGCTTCGGTGGCGGCAACCGTGTTGGTCGTCGCACACCGAGTCCGCCAGACAACGACGAGACAAGCCAGCAACCGCGCGTCGCGATTCACGCCACTTCGCTGGCCGACTGCTCGGCGTGCGAGAGGTTTTCGAGCTGCCCGATGATGCGGGACGCGACGTTGCGGATGAACTCCAGCGACTCGAGCAGCGTCTTTTCATCGCCGCGGTAGAGCTGGATGTAGTCGCTGAACTGCGTCGAGCAGTCCAGGCCCATGGCGCGACAGACGACGTAAGCGACCGCTTCGGCCTCCGTCTCGCGGATCCGCGTGGTGGTCGCCGTGCGGCGTTCGCCCCAGTGAAGCTTCTCATGAGCAAGCTCATGCACGAGCGTCGCGAACATACGCGGCGGATCGAGCGAAGAGGCGATCACGATCTTGCCGCCGGAGCTCATGCCGAGGGCGCCGCCAGGCAGCTGCGGCCGGAACTCGAGCTCAATCCCCTCCTCGCAGACGAGCTGCAACAGCAGGCTAAGCTTGTGTCCCGGGTCGGCCTGCACGGACGCAAACTGCGGCAGTTCGGTTCCATCGGTCTGCGAAACGTCGAAGACGAACACGACGCGAAAGCCAAAGACGACTTTGGTCTTCGGCGTCTCACGACCCTCGTCCATCGCGATGTTCGCGAGCTGCGGCGGATCCTCTTCGGCCGAACGATTCGTCCTGCGGCCGACAAGGGGTGCCAGGATGGCAATCCCCTTCTCGCCCTTCTTGACGAACCGTCCCAGCTGCCGCCAGCGGTGGAATCCCGCGACCATGCGGGCGCCGGGCCGCTGCGGGGCGATGAGCATGACGTTGCCGAACGAGTAGCCGTGAAATTGCGACAGCAGGTCGAGGTACCGGACCAGCTGATCGCTTTTTCCCTGACGAAGCTGCGCGGCGAGTTCCTGCAGGGCCTCGTCGCTGGCGTGAAGGGCTTCTTCACGATTCATGACACCAATTCTCCTGGGATGATGCGGACGCAGAGTGGCGTCCGACGGGGTGGAAAGAGTTCGCTGCCAGAGTCACGGCGCGTGCCGCGTGCAGCGAAGAACAACCTGGAAAACCTTGGGATGTACGCCTGGCCTCCACGATGCGACGAGCGGTCGGAATCGCGGAGGTCAGGAGCGAAGGTCTTCTACCCGCACCAGAGGAGATGGCGAGAGGGTTCAGCAGCGCATGGGTGCGAGAAACCTGAAGGAGAACTCCCCCTCGCGCTAACGCAAGTCCTGGTCGAAGCGAACTTCGTGAACGCAGGACTTTTCAGCGGCCGGCCGGATCGCTACCGCAAGCCAGCCCGTG
>CAZUJM010000357.1:0-4699 GCA_964620405.1 uncultured Pirellulaceae bacterium
TCGGGAACGCTCCAACACGCCGTTGCAATCGCTGCTGCTGCTGAACGACCCGGTGTTCTTGGAGATGGCCCACGCGCTCGCGCTGCGAATGCTGGACGCATCCCCGGGAGAAGGGACGCTCACGACGCAGCAAGAAGCGGCTGGCCTCGCCCGCGGCTTCCTGCTCACGATTCAGCGCCAGCCGTCGTCCGGGGAGCAGGCGACGCTGCAAGCCTACCTGCAGCGGCAGCGCACGCTCTTCTCGGCTCGTCCCGAGGAGGCGCGTCGCCTGCTGGCCGCCGCGACGGGAGGGCCGATGGGCGAAGCCGGCGAGAAATCTCGATCGGCGTTGCCGGAGGCCACGGTGCTGGAGCGAGCATCGTGGACGATGGTCGCCAGCGTGCTGCTGAACCTCGACGAGGCCCTGGTCCGGGATTAATCCCCTGGGAACCTGATCATGAGCGAAGCTCCTTTGTTGGTTTGGAATCGTCGCGACCTGCTCGCGCGTGCCGTTTACGGCCTGGGAACTGCAGCACTCGGCTCGCTGCTGGCCGCGGACGGATTCGCGACCTCGGACGGACGGCTTCCGCACCATCCGCCCCGCGCTCGCAACGTCATCTTCCTATTCATGTCGGGTGGCCCCTCGCATCTCGATCTCTACGATCCCAAGCCCGTCATGGCTGGCCTGCATGGGGAGCCGATGCCGGCATCGCTGACGGCCCACCTCGACGATGGTCTGCTGCGTGCCAGCGCAAGGGTGATGGCCAGTCCGCGCAAGTTCACGAAGCACGGTCGTTGCGGCATGGAACTCTCCGACTTCGTGCCGCGACTCGGCGAGGTCGCCGACGAGATCTGCCTGGTGCGGTCCATGGCCAGCGAACAGAGCAACCATGACCCGGCCCAATTGCTGCTCAGTTGCGGCACGCCGCTCTTCGGCAATCCCAGCATGGGCTCCTGGGTATCCTACGGACTGGGCTCCGAATGCCGGGAGATGCCCGGCTACGTCGTGCTGCTTTCGAATTCAGGCAAGGGTGTCGATGCGGGGAGTGCCCTGTGGGGCAGCGGCTTCATGCCCTCCACCCATCGCGGGGTCACCTTTCGCAGCACGGGTGACGCCATCCTGCACCTCGCTTCGCCACCCGGCGTTTCGCGCGATTCGCAGCGGGCGCGGCTTGATGCGCTTCGCGAACTCAACCAGCATCGCCTCGAACAGACCGGGGACCGCGAGATCGAATCGCGCGTCGCCGCCTACGAATTGGCCTACCGCATGCAGATGGCCGCGCCGGAACTGCTGGATTTCCGTGCTGAAACCGCCGCCACGCGCGACCTCTATGGCCTCGACAACGAGACCACCCGGGCCTTTGGCACCAACTGCCTGCTGGCGCGACGCATGGTGGAACGTGGCGTTCGCTTCGTGCAGTTGTTCCATTCGACCTGGGATGACCACGGCCAGCTCGACAAGAACCTGAAGCTGAACTGTGACATGACCGACTTGCCGACCGCCGGACTGCTGCGGGACCTGAAACAGCGGGGGCTTCTGGAGCAGACGCTCATCGTCTGGGCGGGGGAGTTTGGACGCACGCCCATGGGCGAAGTGCGCCGCGGCAGCGTGCCAGGTTCCGAAGGCCGTGACCACCATCCCTTTGCGTTCTCGATCTGGCTCGCCGGAGGCGGTGTGAAAGCTGGTCACATCCATGGACAGACCGACGACTTCGGTTACCATGTCGTGGACCAACGAGTCCACGTCCATGACCTGCAGGCGACGCTCCTGCATCTCCTGGGCATCGACCATAGACGCCTCACCTTCCACCATGGCGGTCGCGACTATCGACTGACCGATGTGGCGGGACAGGTCGTGCCGGGCCTGCTGGCCTGACCAGGAAAACCCTGCCGAGCATGCGATGGTGACGCTTCCTACCGCTGAAGAGTTAAATCCTTACGACGACCTCGATGGTCGCGTTGCCTGCCGGCATTTCCTGGGAAAGTCGCTGGCTGAGGCCGAAGCCCTGTTCCGCGAGAACGAGATCTACTACCAGGAAGACCTGATGTGGATGGGATCGCAGGCGTTCTGCTTCTATGTGCAGGCCGCCATGAACCATGTGCGTCGCGAACCGACCAAGCCCGCGGCGTTTTTGGCCGGTCTGACCAGCACCCTGGAGTTCCGCATCGAGACCGACGTCGATGGCCTGCGGCCCGTCGCTCGACTACTGCTGGAATTCCTGCAGGAGCTGCTTCCTCCAGCCCAGTTCATGGAGGAGGCCGCCGGCAATGATCCGGGCACCCGCGAGCGGATGCGGCAGATCCAAGGAGAGTTGGCCCGGTTGGCGTTTCGCTAGCCGTGCTCGCGTAGCCAGCATGCCTCGTATCCTGAGGGCTGCTGCGGTCGAGGCCAGGCGTGCCGTTGCGTCGCGTGGTGGCGTGCCTGCCAGCGCGCGACGCAACGACGTGCTCACTTTTTCTTCATGGGTCGTCAGAACTTGAAACCGAGGGCGGTGAGCAGGTAGTAGCACAGCGCGGCGACGATTCCGGAGGCGGGCAGGGTCAGGATCCAGGCCACGATCATCTGCTCGGCCACCTGCCAACGAACGGCCGACAGCCGCTTGGCCGCCCCGACGCCGAAGATGCTTCCGGAGATGGTATGCGTCGTGCTGATCGGCGCCTTGAACAGGTCGGCCAGCAGGATGATGATGCTGGCCGCCATCTCGGCGGCGAATCCCTGCACGGGCTCCAGCTTGATGATCTTGTGGCCCATCGTCTTGATGATCCGCCAGCCGCCCGCGGAGGTGCCGAGCGCCATGGCGATGGCGCAGGCAAGCATCACCCAGGTCTCGACTTCCGGCTTTTCCAGGTGCGAAGGCAGGGCGGCCGCGGCGCCATGCTGCAGTCGATGCTTTTGGACCTCGTAGGCCGTCAGGGCCATGGTGATGATGCCCATGCTCTTCTGCGCGTCGTTGCTGCCGTGCATGGCCGCCATGCACGCTGAGGAGGCGATCTGCAGTCCGCGGAACCATTGGCCCACCGTGCCCGGATGCGCCTTCGCGAACAGGATGTAGATGATGGTCATCACCACGAAGCCGACGAGGAACGCGCCCGCTGGCGACACGAAAATGGGAATGATGACCTTGTAGAGCAGCCCGCCAGGCTGCCAGTCACCGGGCTTGGGTGCCTGGTACCAGATCAGGGCGCTGCCGCCCGCGTGTGCCAGGACCGCGCCGCATACGCCTCCAATCAACGCATGGGAAGAGCTGCTGGGAATGCCGTAGTACCAAGTAAACAGGTTCCAGGCGATGGCCCCCACCAGACCCGCCAGAATCACCGTCTGGGTGACCGCGTTGGTCTGGATCAATCCCGATGAGATCGTTTTGGCGACTCCGGTGGAAACGATCGCGCCAAGAAAGTTCAGCACGGCCGCCATCGCAATCGCATTGCGGGGCGATAGCACGCGCGTGGATACGACCGTGGCGATTGCGTTCGCCGTGTCGTGGAATCCATTAATGTAGTCAAACGCCAAGGCAAAGATGATGACGAGCACCATCAGCATTGCACTGTCCGTCATAGAGTCCCCCGTGGCTGTGTGTGCAGGAATTCGAGCCAGATCAACCAGAATGTCGACGCGTCCGCTCCGTGTGC
The DNA here is from genome assembly GCA_964620405.1 of uncultured Pirellulaceae bacterium. Taxonomy (GTDB): domain Bacteria; phylum Planctomycetota; class Planctomycetia; order Pirellulales; family Pirellulaceae; genus CAZUJM01. Next base: position 3,610 of record CAZUJM010000357.1, read on the forward strand.
GGCAGGCGGCGGTTGCCGCGTGCGCTGGCCGGATCCATCTCTCAGGTGTTCTCCAGCACGATCCCTTCCAGGACATTGCACACATCCTGGCAGGAGTCGATCGCCGACTCGATGTCGTCCACGATCTCCTTCCATTTCATGACGAGGAACGGGTCCATGTTGGACTTGAAGAGTTTCGCCAGGATCTCATGGTTGATCTGGTCGCCCTCGTTCTCCAGACGCCGCACTTCAATGCACTTCTGGATGATGTCGTTCGACTTCTGCAGGTTGCGAAGCTGGGCAATGGCCTGCTCCACGACGCGAGCCGCCTGCAGCAGCACCTTGGTCAGATCCACTACCTCGGGCAGAATCTGGTCGATCTCGTACATCTGGATCCGGCGGGCCGCGTCATCGAGGTAGTCGAGCGTGTCGTCCAGCGTCTCGGCCAGGCGACGGATATCCTGCCGCTCAAAGGGCGTGATGAAGGAGCGATGGAGCATCTCCATCGTCTCATGCGTCACCTCATCCGCCTCGTGCTCCAGACGCTTGATCTCCGCGGCGCAGCGATCGGAATGCTGCGGGTCTTCAAGGAACTCCAAGAACCGCTCCGCCGCGTGCACCAGAATCCCAGTGCTCCTGTCAAAGAATTCGTAAAACTTCGTGTTCGTGGGTACCAGTCGAAACATGCTATGGCCCTTCGGAACGGGACGAATCAAGGAAACCATGGGACGGCGCATCCAGCCCCATGTGCCCCGCAGACGCAGTCGCCGCACGCTGCGGTCGGACGAAGATCTTAGCCAAGTTTGTTAAGAATTGGCACGGTTTCGATGAGCGTTCGGCTACGATTTTTAAGAATTCATGAAGAATTGGATCGCATCCCACCCGCCTACAGAGGGGATTCCCTTGGAAGTTTACGGGTTAGGTAAAGCAAGGTGAACCTGACTGCGGGAGGAGAGGTCGACGTGCGAGGCGGGCGCGGCTTCCGAGGCGACGGAGTCTTCGGCGCGGCTCCCCGTGCAGGGGCAGGCCGCCGTCCTTCAGCAGGGAGCCCGCCGCGAGAAAGTGTCTAGCCGTGCGCGTACGGCCTCGGTCGGCGTTTCCCGCGTGGAGA
>CAZUJM010000358.1:0-4694 GCA_964620405.1 uncultured Pirellulaceae bacterium
GCGCGATCATGCCGACTCGGCCGAGCTCACGCAATCGGCACACGGCGTGTGCCGACTACAGGTCCGCATCGTAGCCGGCACACGCCGTGTGCCGGGCTGCAACGCTGTCAGACACTGCGGCCGCGACACCACACCCGAGCGACAACAGCCGACCAAGAACCGGCAGGCTGGGAACTTTGCCATGCGGGTCCATGTCGCGCGATGTTTCCTCGCGCGATCATGCCGACTCGGCCGAGCTCACGCAATCGGCACACGGCGTGTGCCGATTACAGGTCCGCTTCGTAGCCGGCACACGCCGTATGCCGGGCTGCAACTGCTTCGATGCTGATCCTCTGCAGCCGGTGGCCTTTGCTGCTTCAGGCTACACCCAGCGGTTCGATTTGTCGTGGACAGCTCCACGACCGGCAGTTTCCACCGAGGGCCGCCCCCTCGGCAGGTAGCTTCGCGTGGTTCAAGACGTCTTGCTGGGCGATGCAGCCGCCTGAATTAGAATGACCATTCACGCATCCCGCCGCGATGATAGGGCCCGAAAGCGTCTACTCCCGAATTGCCACGCCCTTTGAAGCAGCCCCAGGAGCCACCCCATGCGCAACACGCTGTATCTACTGCTGCTGACGATCAGCGTCCTGCATGTCCGGCCCCAGGCCGCGGTGGGCCTGGACCTGGTTTTCTCGGTCCAGAATCCCGAACTGGTCACGGACAACCAGTTGTCACTGGTCAACACGGCGATGCACCAGGCTGAAGCCGTCTGGGAAACCGTCCTCACGGGCTACCAGCCAGGCGTCAACCTCGATCCGGTCGCCATCGGGATCCAGTTCATCGACGAGGGACTCCTCAACGCCATCGCAACCGGTCCCATTATCCAAGGCGGGTTCACCCTCAGCACGGGCGGTGTCGTACAGATTAATCGTCTCGCCATCGATGACCTCAGCAATTGGCAAGGCGATCAGCCCAACGGACTGAACTTCCTCGATGAACTCATCGCCCACGAGGTGGCCCACCTGCTCAGCTTCGGCGAACAATGGTCCCCCAACGGCCTCTATGCCCAGGACTCATTCCAATACACGGGCGGTTACGGCGTGGCCGCCTTCCAGAAAGAATTCGGGGCGTCCACAAACTTCATTCCGGTCGAGAACCATGGACGCCTCGAACTCCGCAACATCCACTGGGACCAGATCATGCGGAGCAGTCCCGAGGAAGGAGATCCGAACGATCCCTGGGTCCTCGACCCAAGTCTCGGACTCGTGGACCCGCAAGGACGCGACCTCGCGCTGGAACTGATGACGGCCGCATTCGATCCCGATTTCTTGGAGCCGTTCCTCAGCCGGACCACCGTTCAGTCGTTCCGCGACCTCGGATACACCGTCACCGAATTCGAGGACTTCAATGGAGACGGCCTGATCGACACGGCCGACCGAGACATCCTGCTCACCCACCTCGGGGAGTCCGGACTGCAAATCGACAGCATCCGCTTCGGTGACGCCGACCGCGATCGCTCGATAACGCTGCTGGACCTCCAACTCTGGCAGGCCGCCGCGGGCGTGCCCGAGCCGCACAGCTGCTGCATGGCCATCAGCTGCCTGCTGGCCCTAGGTCGACTGCGACGATCGCGCTCCTTCATGCACACCGCGTGCGCAGGCAGCGTCTAATCGCGCGACTGCGAGTCACGCGACGTAGGGTAATTCGCCCACCGACGGCCGGCGATCAGCAACTGGCCGCCGACAGGCTATTCCGAAAAGTTCGGGTGCTTCGGATCGCCCAGCGATTCCATGTAGGCCAGCAGGTCGAGGATCTCCTCTTCGGTGAACGTATTGAGCAGATCCGTCGGCATCGGCGATGCCTTGGAAAGCTCGCGGCGTTCGATGTCCGACTTCAGCACCGTGACGGTGTCCTCCGCGAGTGGATTGGGGCGGATCACCACTTGGTCCGGCGTCTCGTCGGCGATGCGACCGACGATCACGCGACCGTCCGTCGTCTCCAGGGCCGTGTTGGCATACTGTTCGGACACAACCTTCGACGGCTCTGTGACCGCCTCCAAAAGGTCCTGGCGTTTGAAACGGGTCGCAACGGCCGTCAGGTCGGGTCCGATCGCCCCGCCTTGGTCACCATAGCGGTGGCACGCGCTGCACTGCGCTTTGTAAAAAACCTCCCTGCCACGCTCGAAGTTCCTCCCGCTGCCCACCTTGCTCAAGGCGGGCAAGAGATCCGCGGTCGTCCACTCCTTCACCAACTGCCTCGACGACAAGGGCGGCGCCGGTTCGGGCGACCGTGACGCGCCATACGCGGCCAGCACGTCGTCCAGCGCAACGATCTCGTCCGGCGTCATGCTGAACTTCGCCTCTTCATGCGCGTGGGCCATGAAGCCGGCAAAGCTAGCGCCGTTGTTGAACGGAATGCCGGCCTCGGCGAACCAATGGACCACATGGTCCGGATGTCCCGTCGATTGGCCCCCATTCCACCAAGCCAGATACTTGCGTCGCAGCTCCGCATTCCAGCCGGCTTTGACATTCCGCAGATGCACGACATACGTGATCTGCTCCTCCTGTGTCTTCGCGGCCTCTAGCAACGCCATGGTCCTCGAGACCACGAGCGGCGCGTCCATGGCGACGAGAATCTGGCACAGCTCGCGATTCAGCGCCTGGCTGGCGGCCGGATACAGCGGATCGATATCCGCCAGCACCCGTGCCGCCGATTCGCCCGCGGGAACACCATTGCGGGCCAGCGAAACTTGGATCACGCGCAGCTTGTTCAGCAACTGCTCTTCGGTCAGGCCGGCTGACGATAGCGACGTCACCGCCTGAAGCAGCGCGGGCTGCGAATCAGCATTTCCCAGACGGGCCAACGCGAGCAGCGCCGTCAAGGCGGCGTCGGGCGACTTCTCTGCCAAGGCCCTGCGTTGCCACTGCTCCACAGGATTACGCTCGACGGCCAGGCGAGCAGCGTAGCGCAGGTGCCGATCCTTGCTGCCCAGGTAAGGCCACGCGAAGTCGACCGCCGTTGGATCCGGCTGCACATTGAAAGCCTCCAGCTTGCGTCGCAGCGCACGAGCATCCTCGCCATCTTGATTCGCCAACTTCTCGACCGACAAGGGCACCGCGTTCTCCTGCCCCGTGTACGCAACACGAAATAGGCTGGCCTGCGTGCCGCGTCCGCCGATCGTGAAGTACATCGCTCCATCGTCGCCGATCACCACGTCGGTCAGGTTCAGCGGCGTCTTGCCTCCCTTGCCGCGCAGAGACTTCGGCGCCACGAAGTTTTCCGAGGTGCCTGAGTAGCTCGCACCATCAGGACCCAGGTGGACCGCGATCAGACGGCCATAGGTCCAGTCGCAGATATAGAACGCCTTCTGGTACTTCACCGGAAACTTCGCGCCGGTACCGAAGACAACGCCCGTCGGGCAGCCGATCCCGATCGTCGCTGAGTAGGGCAGCCCATCCGCATAGTATTCGGGCCACTTGGCCGTACCTTCGCGGAAGCCGTTATCGCCACCACGCACCGAGTGGAAGACATGCACCGGACGGTACCAGGGTGTTCCCCAATCCCATTCCATGTCGCTGTCAAACCCAAACAGCTCGCCATCGGCGTTGAAGTCGATATCGTACGTATTGCGCTGGCCTGACGAGAACAGTTCGATGTTCTGGCCGTTCAGATCCATCCGGGCGACATACCCGCCCGGCGGCTTGGCCCCGGCACCAAACCCGTTTCCGTCCTCCATGCGACGCAGAGCCAGGTCGTCCGCGTAGTTGCGATGCGGCGAACTGGCGACCAAGTCGTTGGGCACGGCCGTGAAGTTTCCGCAGACGGCGTAGAGCATCTTGTCCGGTCCCAGCACAAGCCCATGCGAACCATGCTCGCCGCCACCGCCCTCCCACGCGCGCAGAAACTCGACATCGTCATAGCTGTCATCACCCTTGGTGTCGCGGCAACGATACAGGGCGAAGCCGCGGCTTCCGCTGCCGCTGATGTAGAGCGAATCGCCCACGAACAGCATGCCCATCGTTTCGCTCACGGGAATCCGCAGGATCTCCTGCTTCGTGACCTTGCCGTCCTGGAGCGTCACACGCGTAATCGGCTGCCCATTCTGCCCGCCGAGCAGCAAGCGTCCCTGCGGATCCTTCGCCAGGCAGATCCAAGAACCGTTCGCCGCCGGGTCGGCCTGCAGGACACGTTCGATCGTGAAGCCCGGAAGCGTGTCCAGGAACTCCGCCGCGTTCTCCAGATCCACCGGCTTCGATCCATCCGCAGGCCCGTAGACCGCTTTGAGGATGACCAACGTCTGTCCCTCCGGCGCAGCGATCTCCACCCGCCCGCCTTCGGCCGCTTCGCTCGTGAACTTCTCCTCACCGACGCGATACTCGACCACCAGCTTCTTGGGAACTCCGGGAGCGGTATCGCCAAACGTGGTGTTGCTGGCCTCCACGGACAGCCGATCGCCGCTGACCGCACTGGTTACTACATCCGTCACGTCGGTCTTGTCCTTGGCAGACACTGGCGTGGCGATGAACGCCAACGCTGTCGCCATCAAGACACACGCCACACGACAAGCAAAGAACCGGGCAATGTTCATGAGATGAAAACCCTTGGCTTGGATGGTATCTGCCGAGCCCCCGATTTTAGCGAACCGACACGCCAGTGTCTTGCCCGAAACCGGCCCATTTCGCGAGCAGGCTTCGGGGGCGATCCATGGCGGGGAA
>CAZUJM010000359.1:0-1161 GCA_964620405.1 uncultured Pirellulaceae bacterium
TGCTGTCGCCTGACGGTCGATGTTGCGTGTTTCGTGCGTTCGCCGGATCGTCGTCTTGGGCGGGGCCTTCTTCGTGCAGTGCGGCACACGGCGTGTGCCGCCTACGTTTCGTCGCTGCATTCATCGCACGCTGTGGGATGTAGTCGGCACACTCCGTGTGCCGATCGCTGCGACCGTCCTGCTGTCGCCTGACGGTCGATGTTGCGTGTTTCGTGCGTTCGCCGGATCGTCGTCCTGGGCGGGGGTTTCTTGGTGTCGTGCGGCACACGGGGTGTGCCGCCTACGTGTCGGCTGGGCTGGCGTAAGTTCCGCGATCCGAGGAAGCCGAGATCTCGTTCGCCGTTGACTTTCAGCAGCGTGGGCAACAACCGGGATGCCGGATGTCAACCTCGTCGGCGGGACGCGTGGGGCGCGTACTCCGTCGCATCCACGTGTCATTGGCGGTGCCCATGCATGGAATGCCGGAGTTTCGACGACGCAGTCCGCGGCGTCTCTTCCTGCGGGCACGCGCGTGTCGGAATCGTCCGGTTCGAGTGCTCCGGGTATGCCGTTTGCGGGGGATGCGTGATGCGATGAAACTGCGCGGTAGCGATTGGGCAACATGCGTTGCGTGGATGCGTGGCGAAATGAGCCCTTGGAGCTGCTGGAGCTAGAGTGCCGTTGCGCGTGGAGGCGATCCGGTCTCGGAGAGAGTCGGGGAGCGTTCCGTGGGCGAGCTAAACTCTGGTATAACAGGTGACCCGCAACGTTGGTCGCTCTGGAACGATTGCCGGTTCGTCCTCATCCTGGAAGACGCATGATCCACGTCCGTGAAATCACGAAGACGTATAGCGACCTGCGACGTGGCCGTTTCGTGGCCCTCGCGGGGCTGACGTTCGACGCCTATCCGGGCGAGATCTATGGATTGCTGGGGCCCAATGGCGCCGGCAAGACCACGGCTCTGCGTATCCTCAGTACGATTCTCCGTCCCAGCGGCGGCTCGGCCACGGTCAATGGATGCAGCGTGGTCACGCAGCCCGCGCTGGTGCGGCGCCAGATCGGCTTCGTCTCCATGAATACGGCGGTCTATGACCGCATGACGGCCGTGGAGATGGTCGAGTACTTCGGCCGGCTGAACGGATTGGAGGGCGATGAGCTGTCCCAGCGTCTGGAAGGCCTCTT
>CAZUJM010000359.1:1171-4681 GCA_964620405.1 uncultured Pirellulaceae bacterium
TGCAGATGAACAATTTTCGCGACGTCCTGGGCTCGAAGATGTCGACGGGGATGAAGCAGAAGGTGTCGATCGCCCGGGCGCTGGTGCACGACCCGCCGGTGATTATCTTCGATGAGGCGACCCTGGGGCTCGATGTGCTGGCCGGTCGCTCGCTGCTGGGGACGATCGCCGAGTTGCGGGACCACGGGAAGTGCATCGTGTTTTCCACGCATATCATGCGCGAAGCGGAACGGCTCTGCGACCGCATCGCAATCATGTCCCGCGGGCACATTCTTTCGGAGGGGAGCCTCGAGGAGCTCCGGGAACGCCACCAGGAACACGACCTGGAGGAGCTGTTCTATCGGTTGATCCTTCGCGACGAGTCGCAACGGAGGGCTTCGTAAGGCGGAAACGCCCCGAAGGGATGAGCGGATGAAATGGAAGAACGTCAAGCTGATCTGGATGCGTGAGCTGCGGGACCAGCTGCGCGATCGCCGCACGCTGTTCATGGTGCTGGTGCTGCCGCTGCTGTTGTATCCGCTCATCGGCATGGCGGCGCTGCAGATCTCGCAATTCATGGAGGAGAACGCGGCCAAGGTGGCGATTGTGGGCGGCGAGCAACTGCCAGGTGAGGTGCCGCTGCTGGATGATAATGGCATCCGCAGCGAGTGGTTCTCGACGCCCGATCGGGTGCGCCTGCTGGAAGTGCGTCGGATGCCGGACGAGTCGACGGGCGACCCCGTGGCCTGGGCCAAGGAGCGGCTGGTGCGTGACAACTTGGACGCGGTGCTCTACTTTCCGCCTGGATTTGGCGAGCAACTGCGGGCTTTCTTCCAGGATGGCACAGGGGATCTCGGCAAGCTGCCAGCGCCGCGGATCGTCTTCGAAAGCAGCAAGGATCGGTCGCGGATCGCGTTCGAGCGACTGGCCATGGTGTTGTCGCGGTGGCGAGCCCAGGTGGTGCAGCGCAACTTCGCTTCGCGGAACATCCCCCCGGAACTTGCCAGCCCGTTCGCGATCCAGGACCAGGATGTGGCCGAAGGCAAGCAGCGGCAGGCCGCTCTCTGGTCCAAGATCCTGCCCTTCGTCCTCGTCATCTGGGCCCTCACCGGCGCGTTCTATCCGGCCGTGGACCTGTGTGCGGGGGAGAAAGAACGCGGCACGCTGGAAACCCTGCTCTGCAGTCCCGCCGACCGGCAGGAGATCGTCTGGGGCAAGCTGTTGACGGTGGCCCTGTTCAGCCTGGTCACCTCGCTGCTCAACTTGGTGAGCATGGCGGGTACGGGACTGACGGTCATGTCGCGGATGCAGTTGCCCATGGGCGGCGCGTCCCTGGGGCTGGGAGTACCGCAGTTTGCGATGCTGGTCTGGGTGGTGCTGGCCCTGTTGCCGCTGTCCGCCCTCTTTAGCGCGCTGTCCCTGGGGCTGGCGACGATGGCGCGCAGCAGCAAGGAGGGGCAGTACTATCTGATGCCGCTGCTGCTGGTCGTGCTGCCGCTAGCCACGATCTCGATCATGCCCAGCAGTGAGATCAGTCTCGGCAACGCGTTGATTCCCGTCACCGGCGTGATGATGGTGCTGCGGGCGCTGCTGGAGGGGGAATACCTCGAGGCGCTGCGGTTCGTCGTGCCGGTCGGGGTAGTGACGGGAGCCTGCTGCCTGCTGGCGCTCCGCTGGGCCGTGCACCAGTTCAACGATGAGTCGGTGCTGTTCCGCGAGAGCGAGCAGTTCAGTCCGCTGCTATGGGTTCGTTCGATGGTCCGTGACCGGGGGCTGACTCCTTCGCTGTCGCAGGCCTTCATGGCGGGCGTGCTGCTGCTCGTGCTGCAGTTCTTCGCGCGACTGTTCGGGCCGTCCCAGATGACCTGGTCCACGCTCATGCAGTCGACGGTGCTGTTGCAACTCGGGCTCGTGGCCACGCCGGTCGTGCTGCTCTCCCTGATCTTCACGGCCAGCCCGACCCGCACGCTGCTGCTGCGGCCGGCGGCCGGCAGTTCGCTGGCCTGCGCGGTGCTGCTGGCGTTCGTCATCCAACCGGCGGCCGCGTCGCTGCGGGACCTGATCCAGTGGACCTACCCGATCAGTCCCCAGATGATGGCGCCGCTGGCCGAAGTGGCCAAGGCGATCCAGGCCGCGCCCACCTGGCAGGTCGTGCTGGTGCTGGCGATCCTGCCCGCGATCTGTGAGGAGCTGGCCTTCCGCGGTTTCATCCTGTCGGGGCTGCGGCACCTGGGAAGCAAGGGCATGGCGATCCTGATCGCCAGCCTGTTCTTCGGCGTCGTCCATGGGATCCTGCAGCAGTCGCTGAACGCGTGTGTGCTGGGAATGGTCTTGGGCTACATCGCCGTCCAGACCGGCAGCCTGATCCCCTGCGTGCTCTTCCATGCCCTGCACAACAGTATCCAACTGCTCTCGGGGCACTGGATGAACCCTGAGACGCTGGCCAACCATCCGGCATTGGGCGTGGTGTTCGCCGCATCCGCAGACGACCCCCAACTGATCGGCTATCGCACGCCAATGCTGATTGCCAGCATCCTCGCCAGCGGGCTGCTCATGGGCTGGTTCCGTAGCCTGCCCTTTTCGCCGACGCCGGAAGAGCGGTTGCAGGAGGCGCTGGACCACCAGACGGCCGCGGTCGCCCGCCACTGAGGTCTCCGAGGCCGCTGGCGTTGCCAGCCGGAGTGACCGGAGGCCGAGACGCGCGGGGGCCGATCGAGCTTGCGGGCGCATGCGGTGCTGTCGAGGCGGCTCCTTTTCGACGCCTGTCCGCTTCGCCGGGAGTTCGCCGGCGGAGTCTCCCCGGTTTCTCCTCGGCGGGGGAAGCGAGGCCTCGGCTGCTCCTGCGATCAAGCTCGCCACGAACGCTTTCGGGGGCCGTTTGGGTGGCTCGGGAGGCCCGTTCCACCCCAGTTTTTTGGCGGAATTCCCGGGCTTCGGAACGAATTTTGGATTTTTTTCCAAGTCGCCGTCTGCTGTGACAACATGTTGTCAAAAAGGGGCTGCTTAAGAACTAGGCAGGTGCCCCCGTGCCATGGAAATGAGCAGGAGTGCCTTATTTGAAAGCAGTGCTTTGCTTGCGTTGTAAGTGCTAGCAATTAAGCGATTTAGATGCTGCTCTTGACGCGGAAGCGGTGATTGCGACATAACGCTCCCACGGTGGCCGCGACCGAGTGTGACCGTGAAAGTTCCTCAACAAGGACGATCGAAGGAAGGAGCCCGAAAATGGAATTGGTTCAGCAGCAAGAGAATCGTGAGGCGAAGGTGTACCGGGTGGCGTTTGAACTGTTCCGCCAGGATCCGGATTGGGTGACGTTCTTCCGGGAAGTGCTGGGCGTGGACGGTGTCGTCCGCCAGGTGTTCCCGAACCTGGCCGACCTGGCCAAGTTTGAGCAGACCCGGGAGTATGCCGAGATCCAGCAGATGGTCGCGAAGCTCCGGGAACGCTCTTCCGAGCCCCAGGACAGCCGCGAGCCGACCCGTGTGATCACCGTTCGCCTGCCCAAGAGCCTGCATGAGTCGCTGCGTGCCGAA
>CAZUJM010000360.1:0-4590 GCA_964620405.1 uncultured Pirellulaceae bacterium
TGCTCGATGCGCATGTCGTGCGACAGCCCAAGGCCTACCCGGTGTATGACGACGAGTATGCGGCGAACGTGGAGGTGATCCGCAAGGCGTTGGCTGCCGAGCCTTCGGACGCGCGGTAGGCGTATTCTCTCGCCCCGTGCTGCGCTGGGGAATCTTGTAACCACGCCGGCTTCTTCATCCGTGACAAACCTCCGTGTGCTCCGTGGTTTGCATTTCCATAACCCCACCTGTTGCACTGGGGTTTTTTTAACCACGGAGAGCACGGAGATTGCCACGGAGAGCACGGAGAGCATGGAGATTGCCGCGGAGGGCCACGGAGAGTCGGGGCGGGACAGGCTGATGTGGTATGCGGTTCCGTCGCTCTTCCTAGCGTGCGGGGCTTAACGTAAAACTCTTGATCGCCACTCCGTACTGCGGCGGATTCGTCCGCGAGAATCGCAGGACATTCTTGCCCTGCCTAAGCGTAAGCGTGACCGGTTGGCTGTCCTGCCACTTGCCGCAGGTGTACGGCATCTCCATTGTGATGTCCGACGTGGTGTCATTCACGGAGACATCGAGCCGCTGGTTGTAGTTGGCCGTGACCACTTGCGCCGTCAGCGTGTAGTTGCCTGCTTGCGGTGCGTCGATCTCGTACTCGAATCGCGACTTCTGCCCCATGCTCGGCCCGGTCGGGTCTTCCTGGGGACTCTTGGCGTAGTAGTCCTTGGCATATCGGTCCGACACGCGCTCGTAGACGTTGCCGTAGATGTCGTAGAGACCCCACGGATTGGGTTTCTTCTGGCCGACCGGATGCGACTTCCCGCCATCGTTGTCCTCGAACCAGGCGTAGTCACCAAACGTGGCTGGATCGTCGCCAAAGAACCAGTCCGTCGTCGTCCCCGCGCGGCAAGCGTACTCCCACTCGGCCTCGGTGGGAAGCCGCACTTCCTGGCCGGTCTTCTCAACGACCTTCGCGCAGAAATCCGTCGCGTCGGACTCGCCGATTGTGTCCACCGGACAGTTGGGGTCCTTGGTCGCCCCACTGGGGTTCGATCCCATGATGAGCTGGTACTGCGCCTGGGTCACTTCGTACTTGCCCAGGTAGAATCCTTGGGTGAGCGTGACCTGGTGCTTCGGCGTGTCAACGCATTCGAACCGCCCCTCCTTCTCGTTTTCACCACCCATTACGAAGGTCCCGGGCTGGATGTAAACCAGTTCCAAGTGCACTCCGTCTCCGAGATCGAGTGCCAGGTTGCTGGGAGGGTTGATGTCGGCAGGAGTCACCGCCACACGGAAGCCCCAGTTGTTGTATTTGCCGTAGCCAGCACTTTGCAGGCGACTTCCGGTCTTCGTGATGCCAGTCCTCCACGCCCCGCCACGCAGGATCGTCAGCCCCTCCGTGGAGAAACGCGGCAGGAACACCTGCATGCCGCCAGCAAAACTTTTCATCGCCAAGACTTCGCTCGTCTTGCCGACTGGCTTGGTGTAGGCGGCTGCCGGGATCGTGATGCTACCGTTCTCGTCGTAGCGGATCTTCTTGTCCTCGGGCGAGATGGGCGCGGCCAGCACCTTGTCCGCCAAGCTCGGACCGTTGGCCTCGCCAAGTTCCGTGCCAAGAGCGGCGAGCGTCACGGCCTTGGATTGCTCGATGATCTCACGCTGCGTGCGGAGCGACACGCCGTTCCAGAACGAAGGTTTTTCGGCGTGCTCCCCATAGACGCGTTTTTCTCCGAGCACGTCGCCGATCCATTGCGCTCGCTTGACCTTCCGATAGGCGTCCCTGTTGCCGCGGGCCTGCGTGCTGGCGAGGAAGTCGAGGTCCTGGTTGTAGACGGTCCCGGTCCAGCCACTCCCCCAACCTCCGCCGAGACACGGCACCCAGCCGTTGGGAGTGGAATGCACCAGCGCGCCGTGGCCCCTCTGCGGGCGCGCGGTAGTCGGGACGCCGAAGGCGCGCAGGATGAATCGCCCGAAGAACGCGCGACGTCCGCAGACGCCGCCATTCATGAGGATGTTCTGATAGTTCTGCAACTCCGGCCGGTCGTACTTGACGTCCCCCGACCCGTACCGGACGTCGCTGTTCACCAGGCCCACATAACGCCAGCCTGGGTCTTGGTTGTAGACGTGGTCGGGACGGAAGTTCCTGAGCATCTCGCGTCCCCAGGCGAGCGTCCAGTCTGGTTCGTCCCCATCGACGACAAAACGCAGGTTCCAGGTGTCGTGACGCTCGAAATCCCGATCCAGCTCTCCTGCCCGGTACGCCATCTCGAATGTCAGGTAACGCTGCACGGGATCAATGATCCGGGGAGCGTCGACGTCGGCCTGGGGATTTGCCTGCGGAACCGGCACCGCGTGGACCAGGCTGATCGCTACCGCGAGCCGCTGCAGGACCCCTTTGTCGGCCTTCGGACTCGCCGTCCGGATGTCGCTATAGATCTTCATGGCGGGGCCGTACTGACCGTTTTTCGCGCCGTCCGCGACCAGCATCTGCTGCATCAACTCGGCATCCCCCAGCAACCGCTCGACCAACGCCTCCTGCACCTTGCCCTGCTGCGCGAATTCCGCCAGGCCCTGTGGTGTCGCCTCGGTCAGAACCACGTATTTCGCGAGCTTCGCGTCTAACTCATCACTTGCCAGAAATTGACGGACCTCCTGCTCGTTCTCGGACTTCGGCACCTTGGCGGTGAGGTCCGCCCGCAACGCATTCAGCATGCCGGTGTAACGCATCTGCAATCCGCCGTTCGTCTCGGCACTCCCTGCTCGATTCAGCAGGAGCAATGCCAGGGCGAGGATGAGGGGCAGGACGCGCGTCCGTCGTACTTGCATGGTCGGTACCTTGGTGAGGATTCGGGTGAGGATGCGCGTTCGTTGGAGTCGATGGTCGGTTCCGCGTCATCGTGATGCCGCCACGACGCCCAGCCTTTGGGTTGCCGGTGTCAGGAGACGGGCCGTTGGCCCGGTCGGCGACCTGTAATCCAAAACAACGATGAAGGGCGGGCCTGTTTTCCCGGGCTAGGCAGTGGTCGGGCCTGCGGCCTTCAGCCAACCGCCCCGAATCGTTTCGAGGCGGCCCGGCGATGTCGGTGACGGAGCTTGCCCTTCCGTCTACTCTGTTCCCTTCAGCAGTTCTACCATGGCTTGGCCCATCGCCTCGCCGACATCCATGTACACTTCAGCTTTGCCTCCGTAGTGGCCGTTGCCGCTGCCGCCCTGAGCCATCGGGTTGGTGTAGATGGTGGCGACATTACCTCCGAACTCCGGGTATCGACCGCGGGTGCCGTCCACGGCGAGATGGGCCTCCAGCACCAGGCCGCTCGGTCCGCTGCTGCCTTTCACGGCTTCGCCCAAGGTGCCGAGTACGAATTTCGCGTCGGGGGAATTGAACTCCGTCCGCAGCGTCTTGATGAAATGCACCAGGTGTTTCTCGTAGTGGGCCGCATGTCCGGCGTTGCCGGCGTCTCGCTCGCCCTGCCAGAAGAAGAAACCAGCGACCTGGTATCCCTTCGCTCCCGGGTAGTGTTTCTCCAGGTCGGCCAAGGCCTTTTTCGCGTCGCCGATGTCGAAGTCCCATTGCTTGCCGGCATACCAGTCGATCGGTTTTCCGTTCTTGTCCAGCCAGGGCGCGGGTTCGGTGTTGAGGCCCTGGGCGGGGTCCATCTCCCAGAATTCGGGTTTGTCCTTGTAGCCGGCGTAAACAAGCTTCTTTTCCACACCCGCTTTATCCTTCGCCACGAACTCCGAACGCTCACTGCCAGGCGGCAGCAGATCCCAGCCCAGGGCCCGGTTGCCGATGCAGCACTTGAGGATCATCACCGGCGCGTCGATCGCGTTACCCAGCGGATGGCCGATCCCGTATTCAGGGCCCAATTTGCCGCCCGCGACCGTCATCCATTCATTTCTCAGCGGGCCTTTGCCAGACATGTATTGGACATATCGGACGTCTTTCCGCTCCGTCCAGTTTCCCGCGTCATCTACCAGGTATTGATACTTCTTCTTCTCCTTGACCGCGTGCTCCAACGAGATCTCGCCGCCCTTCACCTTTCCGAGGCCGACCATGTTGGATTGGCCGAGCAGGATGAAAACCTGGACCGGCTTGGTCATGTCGGCCGGCTTGCCATCGGGTTTGGGATACTCGGCGGCGCGTGCAGCCATCGCGGTGCAAGATACGAGCACCAGGGCAGCCAACGCCTTGGCGACATGGACAGGGAGTTTGTTCATCTGTTCGTGCTTTCTGGAATTTGGTGGCGGCGACGACGTTCTCCGTGACCCTTCGTACCTCCTCCGCGTCCTCCGTGGTTAAATCCCCCCGGCATTCGCAGGATGGGCTTTCGGTTTTTTAACCACGGAGACCACGGAGGGCCACGGAGAGCCGGCGCCGCGGAGATTGCCCGGCCGAGGTGAGACAGAACGAGCCGAGAGGAGAAGGCCTCCCGGGGGACGAAATCCCCGCGGTTACTCTCTCACTTCGGCTCGATGCGTGGCCGCCTGCGAAGGACGACGGCCTTCTGTTCAATTCTTCAACCTGCGATCGACCGCAGGCGAGTCGGGGCGACTGGATTCGAACCAGCGACCTCCGGCCTCCGCCCACCGGCTACGCTGGACTGGACCTAC
>CAZUJM010000361.1:0-4565 GCA_964620405.1 uncultured Pirellulaceae bacterium
TCGCCGCGCAAGCACGCATCGAAGCAACGATCGGCACACGGAGTGTGCCGACTACGAGGCACCTACGGCATTTTGACACGAGATGGCTTGCGTCCCGAGACGCGATAGGCCTGTTCGAGCAGTTCGCGCAGGGCCTGGTCGGTGGGGCGGACCAGCATGGCCCGCTCGAGCACCTCGATGCCTTCCTGCAGTTTATTCTGCTGCAGCAGCACCAGGCCCAGGTTGGCCAGCGACGTGCCGTGGTTCGGGTCGATCTTGAGCGCGCGGCGAAAAAGTTTCTCGGCGGCGGGCAGCTTCTGCACCTGCTGCGCGATCAGGCCGTCATCGTGCCAGGCGAGCAAGTAGTCCGGATCCAGCGTACGAGCTTTCTCAAACTGCCGATGGGCGGCCGTCAACTGTTTGTCACGCAGCAACACGTGGCCAAGATAGTAGTTCGCGGCGGCCGACTGCGGATCGGCCTCCAACGCCTTCGTCAGCCAGGGCTTCGCCGCCGCCGGTGACTCCAGCACCAGCACGGTCTTGCCCAATTCGATCAACGACTTCACATCCCGCGGATCGTCCCGCAGTTTGCGACGGCAGGAGGCCGCAATCTCGCGCAGCACATGGGCGCCGTAGTCCCGTTGCAAGGTCTCGCGATCCGACGCCGTCAACGGCTCCACCTGCAGCCAGAGTTCCCCCATCTCGTCGGTCGACTGCAGGCCGTAGGCCACACGCTGCGGCGGCGAGTTCGGGTTGCGGACGTTCTTGTCGCTGTTGTCGTAGGTGAATCGCTGGATGAGCAGGGTGCCGCGCGGCAGCACGGGTGGATCTTCGTAGCGGTAGTCGCCCTGCCAGTTGAAGTCCCAGGCAGGAATCCGCAGCAGCGTGGTCGTGGTGCCGTCTGGAAGGATGGCCAGCGCTTCCAGCGTCTTGCCGAGGTAGTGCGCGTGCGGAATCATGCCGATCAGCCTTACATCGGCCGGCAGCGTGTAACGCGATTCCAGCAGGTAGTCGGTCTCGCCGGGCGGAATGTCGATGGCCGTCGAACGCAGGACGAGTTTCGTGGGGAAGCGCGTCGGGCGTTCGTCGGTAAAGTAGAAGGCGACGGCGGCTCGCACCGATTCCGGTTTGCCGGACGGTTGGAGGTGCATCTGCAGCACGAGGTCGGTGCCGGGAGTCAGCCGCCAGGCCATGCCTTTCGGCGCCGGAGTGGCCACCTTGCCGGGCTGCCAACTCACGAAGTGCCCCTCCGGACTTTCCGCTCCCTCGGCTTCCATGCCCGGGAAACCGGGCTCGGCGTCCTTGGCGTCGAGGCGCCGGCACTCGCCGTCGGAGTCGACCAGCATGAAGGCATGGTGTACCACGGCCCGGTTCTCCGGCAGCAACTCCATCGCCCGCACCCAACGCGGCCGATCGATGGGCACCGGGATCACGAAGTTCCGATAGACGTCACGGCCCTCCGCCGGCAACTCATACGCCTCGTCCATGCGCACCACGAGGTCCGGCTTCCCGAGTTGCCAGGATGGCGTCTCGCCCGAGTGGGTTTCATCTTCCTGGGAACTTTGGTCCTCGGAACCTGCGCCGCGCGGCATGCCCGCGTCGACCCATGTGCGAATCATCTGGATCTGCTCGTCGGAGAGTCGACGCGCGTAGGCAAGTGGATAGGTGCCCGGTTCGGGCAGCCAAGGCGGCATGTAGCGCCGCGCGGTCACTTCAGCGACCTGCGTCCCGCGCGCGGCGACATCGTCGTAGGTCTGTAGGGAGAACGGCGCCGACTCACCGGTTCGGTGGCAGACCACGCACTGGCTCTCGAGGATCGGGCGGATGTCGCGGAAATACTCCACGCCTGCTGCCGCCTGCTCGGTACCCACCGGTGACTCGCCGGTCCCTGAAGCGGGCTCCTGGCTCTCGCTCGACGACTCTTCAACGGCCATTGAGGTGGCCGATGCCTCGGCAAAACCCGTCGGTGTTTCATCCGATTGACACCCGAGGGTCCAGAGGAGCGTCAGAAGTAAACAGATCGAAACAACGGGCGACGCCAACGGAAACTCTCCGGAGATGGGTGCCGGACGAAAACTAGAGAATCTGAAAAAAATACGTTGATTTGAGAACCTAAGGTGATATCTTGACCGGCGAATCTGAACAATTAGGCAACTTGCATCGAATGCGCCGATTTGTCTCGGATTACCGGTCGGAGTTTTTATGCGGTGGCCCACGTCTGCATCACTGCGGAGCGCGGGCGAAGTGCATCATCCAGCGAAGCTGCAGAAGCGGCAGTTCAACGGGTGAAGCGTAGGGCGCCGTGAAGAGACACGCCGGAACTCAAGGAGGAATCGGCCTCGTTATCCGCGGGTGGTGGCGAGGGAAGCAGGCGGCTTCGAGCATTCGTTGGCTTCATATCGGTGTTCTTTTCACGAGGTCTTATCATGACTGTAAGACGATGGGTATTGGCACTCGCCTTGGCGATGTTGCCGGGGGCCGCACAGGCCCAGACATTCAACCAGCTGTATGAGTACGGCAACGCGAAGACGGCCAACGCCACGAGTGGCGCGGGGATCGCGCGTGGTGCCGACTTCAGCCAGTCGGCGAGCGGGATCTACACGATCACCGCGGGCGGCACGGACTTCTGGGACAAAGCGGACCACGGTTCGGCCATCTTTGACAACACGGCAACGCCGGTGACCGGCAACTTCAGCGCCATCGCCAAGGTGGCCATCGGTCTGCCGGGCGAGACGCTGCCGGGCGAGTGGGGCCGTTCGGGCATCATGGCCCGCGTGTCTCCCGCCCAGGCCAACTCGGCCTACTTCGCGGCCGCGCAGAAGTTCAACGGCCCGGCGGGCGATCCGAATCGCCGCCAGCTGCACATGCAGGGCCGTGAAGTCCGCGGTGGTGACACGAGCAGCGTCTCGGGCGGCGGTCCGACGTCGCTGGTGACGGGCGAGACCGGCGCGGGCGTGCCCGTGTGGCTCGGCCTGCATCGTTACGAAGGTTCGGTCTACGCGACGTGGGCTCCGGATGTGAATGGAGCTCCGGGCGCGTGGAGCCGTGCGGACGGTCGAGGTGGCTCGGCGGCTCAGAATGGCCCCGTGCAGCTCGGCTTGTTCCACCAGAACCACGACGTGAATCCGCAGACGAGCACGGCCACGTTCTCGAACTTCAAGGCCACGGACTTCAGCAACGCTCTCGGCCAGTTCCCGCTGACCATCACCCGCCAGATCGGCCTCGGCGCCGGCAGCAAGGTGACTGGCAAGGTCAATGGTGTGGAGCTGGGTGGTGGCGCGGCGGTCGGTGTGTCGTGGAAGGTGGAAGTCCTGGGCGCTCCGCAGATCGCTCCGGGCCTCTGGGGCAAGTCGTTCCTCCGCGGCAACCCGGGCACCAACTTCGATCCGAACACCCTCTCTCCGCAGGGCGAGGGCGTGCTGGATCAGATCGCGTGGTGGGGTAACGACGGCAATCCGCCGGCTGGCTACGAAAAGTATCCGGCGGCCTTCAACCTGCCGGCCGATACCAACAACAACGGCGACAACCAGGAGAACTACTCCGCGGATGTCTCGGGCCAGATCTTCATTCCGGAACCGGGAACTTACAAGTTCAAGGACGGCGTGGATGATTACACGTTCCTGTCGATCGACGGCCAGGCGCTGATCGACGACAACAACTGGACGAGCCCGGACGGCTCCGCCAACGGCGGCAGCCCGATCGTCTCGAAGGAGTTCACGAAGTCCGGCTGGTACGACATCACCTTCCGCATGGCGGAAGGCGGCGGCGGTGACTCGGGCGTGCTGTACTGGGACTACAAGAACGCCGGCTTCCCGGCGGAGAACGGCGTTGCGGCCACGACCGAAGCGATCGTTCCGGCCCAGTACTTCCGTCACGTGACCCGCGCTGTCCTCGACACGCTCTCGGGTGACTCCATCCAGGACGGCGTGCTGACCGATGCCAGCGGCAAGACGCTGACGGTCGCTCCGGGCACCCTGGTTCGGTTCTCGGTCCTGCTGAGCGCCCTGGGCCTGCTGGGTTTCGCCCGTCGTCGTCGCTAGTCGACGGACCGTTGGTCCCTTGTTGACGTTCCCATGAGAAAGGGCTGCCCGGCTGGGCAGCCCTTTTTTTTCCGCACGACGCAGCCTCGGCGTTCCCCTGACCGACCATCCGGGTACGATGCCGGGTCCATCCACAGGGGATTTACCGTCTCCAAATCCTCCCAAGGCGCGCAGGTGGCCTCGGATGTTGCCGGAACGCATCATGGAGGAGATGATCGGTCCCGGCAGCGGTCCGATCGCCAGCATCGCGCTATACTTGAGCGAATTCTTCGGCCGTCCCCGCGCGCTCGTCATGGATCGTGACGAGCGTCCTGCGCACGTCCGCGCGAATTCTCTCGCGCCTCGATCCTTCCGCCATCGCTCCTGGAACCATCGCCACCATGGCCGCCGCGAAATCACGCTCGCGCACCTCGCCGGACCCCACGCCGCCCGCTCCCCAGCCGCGCTGGTGGCTGGCCCTGCCCGTCGTGATGCTCACCCTGCTCGCCGGCTACCTGTGGCAAAGCACCGCGCGCCCCGTGTCACCCGCTGCCGCCCCCGCGAATG
>CAZUJM010000362.1:0-4563 GCA_964620405.1 uncultured Pirellulaceae bacterium
CCCGCTGGTCGACTGCCCGCTGGTCGACTGCCCGCTGGTCGACTGCCGGAACCGCGCCCCGCCGGTCGGCCGCTTTGCCCGGAGGCGTTTCTTCCGGATGCGTTGCGACCGTAGCCGCCTCGGCCGTACCCGCCGCGTTGGGAACCGCCCTGCGGTGCGTCGCCGGACCCCGCCGCGCCCGAAGAGCCAGAACTGTCATTGAAGTCGGAACCGGAGCCGGAATCGGCATCGGAACCGCGATTCGCGCCGGAACCGCGTTGGGGACGAAAGGGCTTTTTCTTCATGGAAAGGTCAGACAGGGTGCCGCTCAGAGGACCAGGTGGCGGATGGCCCCAACCGAAGAAGACCACAGGACCGCACATGGCCCCTCAGTGTATTCGCGCCTGTGCCACACCCAAAAGGGCAAACGAAGAAATCCCCATGAACGCGGGGAGCCTCGGTTGGGGTTGTAAGAACAGTGGACACCGCCGCCGCGCCGGCGAATTCGTAGTCGGCGAACGCCGAGTGCCAAAATTGTCTGCCCTGGCGCAGGCCTGGGGGTGCTGCCAGAGTGCCCGGTTCGGTGCACGGGAGCGGCTTGGATGTCCAGGACCGGCACACGGCGTGTGCCGGCTACAGGAGCGTGTGGCGGCTACAGGAGCGTGTGCCGACTGTCGGGCACACGCCGAGTTCGAGCTGCGGAGTTCGGTCTAGAACCCGATCCACAGCGAGACACCGCCCGGCGCGTAACCCCACGAGCTGTATCCCGATCCGTAGTAGAAGCCGTCCGGAGCGTAGTAGCTGCTGTAACGGCGCGGGGCATGGTCGTAGTCGCCGGGATAGCCGTAGTACGAGCGTCGGTAGGCATTGGACCGGTGTGCGTAAGCATGCTCACGATGGTCCTGCCGGGCCTCGAAGTTCAGGTCCCGATGCAGCTGGTGGTGCTCATGGTGCGTCATCGGATAGCGGTGCGCCTCGCGGTGGTACCGAGCCCGGTCGTACGCCCGCTGGTTCAGGGCCGCATGATGGGCTGCATGGTTGCGGTGAGCAGCTCCGCGGTAGTGCCGATGCACTTCGCCCGCCTCCACCGTCCAACCGCTTGTCATCACGGCCACCAGGCATGCCAGGGTCAATGTCAGCGTCTTCATCGAGTTTCTCCTTCTGATCCTCAGGAAAGAGTCGCGGCAGACACGTGGACGTGACCAGATCGCGAGACCCCCTCGCTGCAACCTCTGAATCCGTCTGCTCTCCTGTCCGACAGGCTTGTCATAACCGCACACCGCATGCCATCGCTAGACGGGAGCTTTACTTCTTTTTTTTCTTCTCGCGATGCTGGCGACGAAGGGTCGCTCCGCAGGCCCAACCAGGCCGAATTCACCTCAAACTCCCTGGCGATCCTCAAACTCTACCCAGGTGCGACGCCGTCATCGACGCAACCGGCGAGCTTCTTCATGGGCCGGACGGCCGCTTGCTGGTTCGCGGTTGTCATCAGCCTGATATCGAAATGGATCCAGCTGTCATCGAACCGTCCATGCTGGTGGATGTTGACGGTGGCAAGTCCAACAGAAAAGCGGCCGCCAAAAAAGCGGCCGCTGGGAGAGTGGAGTTCTGGAAAAACGGCCCCCTGTCCACCACAATGCAGGCAGGCGCCCCACCGTCAAATACAAACGGGTGACTTTCCGGCGGTGCGGTCCCAGGTTTCTTTCGCCGTGGGCGGGGGTTTCGATTCCATGACCGATTCCGGTGGCCAAGATGAGCTGCGCAGGAGCCGGATCCTGGAGGTGCTTCGCCATGTGCAGGACCAGCAGTCGCGTGGCGAGGCGGTGGATGCGCAGCGTCTGGAACGCGACCATCCCGACCTGATGCCGGAGTTGGGCGAGGAGTTCAAGCGGCAGCAGATCGTGGCCCTGGCCCGCTGGGATTTTGAGCGGGTGCGCGAAGGTGGCAGCACCTCCACGGAGAACTTTTCGGCGGCGTCCGACGAGTCGATGGAGACGGCGCGGCTGACGGTCCGGTGCCCCCACTGTTCGCAGTCGGTCGAGATCCTGGCCGACATCCCCTGGTCCGATATCACCTGCGTGGCGTGCGGCAACGTCTTCAGTCTGGTCTCCGATCGACTGCTGACCCGCGAAGCGCCGACGCTCAAGCGGATCGGCCATTTCGAGCTGATCGAACGCATTGGCGTGGGAGGCTTCGGCACCGTCTGGAAGGCGCGGGACACGATCCTGGACCGCGTCGTGGCATTGAAGCTGCCGCGTCGTGGGCAGTTGACGCCCGAGGAGACGGACAAGTTCCTGCGCGAAGCGCGGGCTGCGGCGCAGTTGCGGCATCCGAACATCGTCAGCGTGCACGAGGTCGGCCGTTGCGACGAAACGGTGTATATCGTCAGCGACCTGGTGCGCGGCGTTTCGCTTTCGGACTGGATGGCGATACGCGGTCCGAGTCCGCTGGGGGCGGCGCGGCTGTGCGCGTCGATCGCCCGCGCTGTCGACCACGCGCACCGGGCCGGCATCGTGCATCGCGACCTGAAGCCGGGCAACATCATGGTGGACGCGGACGACCAGCCGCACATCATGGACTTCGGGCTCGCCAAACGCGACGCGGGCGAAGTCACCATGACGGTCGAAGGCCAGGTGATCGGCACCCCCGCCTACATGGCTCCCGAGCAGGCGAGCGGGCAGTCGCATCGGTGTACTCCCAGCACCGACGTGTACTCCCTGGGCGTGATCCTCTTCGAACTGATGACGGGCGAGTTGCCGTTTCGCGGCAACTCCAGCATGCTCATCCACCAGGTGTTGAACGACGAGCCGCCCAGTCCGCGGAAGCTGAACAACCACATTCCGGTGGACTTGGAAACCGTCTGCCTGCGTTGCCTCGAGAAGGATCCGACGCGGCGTTTCGCGACGGCGGGTGAGTTGGCGGACGAACTGACGCGGGTGGTCGATCGCCAGCCGATCCAGTCGCGACCGGTGGGGCGATTCGCGCGGGTGTTGCGCTGGTGCACGCGGCACCAGACGACGGCTGGCCTGTTGGCGATGACACTGCTGGCCCTGGTCGCCGGCACGGCCGTGTCGACCTACTTCGCGCTGCTGGCCGCCGGCTTCCGCGGCAAGGTCGCGGAGTCGGAGCAGGCGGTGCAGCGGGCGACGCAATCGTTCTCGACCGAAACCTCCTCGTTCTTCGCACTGGGTTCGGCGCACCTGCGTTCGCCGTTCAACCGGCAGTTGCAGGAGGTGGCGCCGATCTGGTCGCTGCATCCGGACGCGGCGCTGCAGTTGCTGGAGGATGAGATCCGGTGTCCGCCTCGGCTGCGCGACTTCGCCTGGACGCTCTTTCATCGTGGAGCCCGTCGACCATCGCAGGTGTTTACGCTGTCCACCGGCAAGCCGCGGGCGCTGGGCTACAGCGACGAGGGTAGGACCCTGTGTGTTGTCGACGCGGCTGGCTTGGAGTCGCGCTGGACTATTTCGCGTGAGGGAAGCTGGCATCTGGTGTCGCGACGACCCTTGCCCGCGCTGGCTGTCGATGCCCCGGTGCTGGCCTTGCGACCGGCCGACGGGGCGTTGGTCTTTGTGCACGACGGACAATTGGTGGCCCTGGTGGGTGACGAAGCGGCGCCCGAGACGCTGGCAGCGCACGGCGACTTGCGCACGCATCGTGTGACGGCGGTGTCGTTCGCGGCCGATGGCCAGTCGCTCGCCTGCTGGCTGGCCGAGCCCGCGGCCGGTCGCCTCGGGCTCCTCGATCTTGCATCCAAGGAACTGCGTTTCGAAGACGGACCGGCGTGGCTGCTGAATCCCGCCAGCATCGGTCGGTTGTCCTACGATGCGGCGGGCAAGCAATGGCGGCTGGGTGACGATCGCGGAGTGCGTGCGCTCTGGTCGCTGGTCGATGCGGGCGGGTGGAGTGAGCCGGACGCGGAGTTGGCGGGAACGTGGCCCGGGGGTGCGTTGCGTGAGGACGGCAGCTTGCGTGAACGCGGCACGCGCCTGGAGTATCGCGCCGCGGGAGCCTCCGTCGCTGGCGATTTCGTGCCGGCGTGGTATGGCGATTCGGTCGGCTTCGCGGAGTCGGCCGATGGGCAATCGCTGGCCCTCATGTTTGAACATGGCCTGCTGTCGCTCTGGTCGCGCGAGGACCGTGCGGAGGAGGCGTTCGCATCCGGAGCGGGCACCATGGGCGTCTATACGTTTGCCCTCGATGCGCCACGCATGGCGATCGCCACCGAGGACGCGATTCGCGTGATCGACCTGGAAGCCGATCGGGATGCCGTCCCGGCGCTGCCGGTGGACCAGCCGGTGAAGCACTTGACGCTCGCGCCCGACGGGGCGGCGCTGGCTTACCTGCTGGAGGATGGAACCGCAGGCTATGTCGGACTGGCTGGTTCCCGCGCCGTGCTCGAAGTGGAGCCAGGCCGCGAACTGACGTGCCTGCTGTTCGCCTCCGTGAATCGCCTGCTGCTGGGCGCCGCCGACGGACAGCTGCTCGAGTGGAGCAACAGCTCGCGCGAAGCCAAACCGATCGACCAGCTGCCGGAGGCCATCGTTTGCCTGGCCGTCTGCCCGGGCAATGGAGCGATCCTGG
>CAZUJM010000363.1:0-4550 GCA_964620405.1 uncultured Pirellulaceae bacterium
ACGACGGAGCTGCTTTTCACGCATCCCGTAGTAGTGCTTGATCTTCTGCTTTTCCATCAAGGCCTGTCCGTAGTTCGACGGACGCTTGACGCGGGTTCGCATCCCCGGCGGATGCTCGCGACGCTTCGAAGCCTTCAGAGCTCCGGAGCTTTCGTAAACCATGAATCCAAGACGGCGATTCACCCTCGCCTTTGCGCCGGTGATGCGGGCCATAAACGCAGATCTCCTGTAACCATTCGAATCGGGAAAGATCCCGCCTGGAAAGCCGGCATCAAGCAGGTCTTGTGCAGGGGGATGGAACGAGGACCCGGAGGACCGTGCGGAGCACGTCCGGATCAAGCGGACAATAGTGCCGGAAAACGATCCCAGCGACAAGGGGGATTTCGTCGGGGATGCCCAGGTTTTCGAAAGTTAACGCCTGGTAGGACCCGCGGTGGAAGCCGGCCCCCTATCAGACGGTTGTCGGCCCGTGATCTCCACCGGCCCTCGGCCCCATCTGGAGCTCCCCATTCACCAGGGTCATCGGGCCTCGGGGGCTTCCGAACCGGCGGCGGAAATCTCCAGGGCCCGGTTCCAGCAGTCGGCCAGCATCTCGCGGGGATCCTCGACCAACTGCCAGCACCGGCGGTCCAAGCCCCGGAAAGCTCGCTCCAGCCGCTCTTGGCAGGCAGGCTGTCCGGGCACGCGTCGGACGAAGATCCGGGAGACTTGTCCCGGAAACTCCCGCGCGATCCCGCCATAGATCTCGGCGTCTTTCTCGCCGGAGTCGCCGACCAGAATGAAAGAACGCCCGGGAAACTGGCGGAAGATCGAGCGGATCCAGCGACTCTT
Organism: uncultured Pirellulaceae bacterium; assembly: GCA_964620405.1. Lineage (GTDB taxonomy): Bacteria > Planctomycetota > Planctomycetia > Pirellulales > Pirellulaceae > CAZUJM01. The sequence continues at coordinate 832 of CAZUJM010000363.1, forward strand.
GATAGTCCGGCGACTCGTGAACAGCCGCAGCAGGCCCGGCCCGTAGACGCGGACCGTCCGCAGGTGGAATGAGCCACGTGGGAAGCCCGCCTCCTCCAAAAATCGCCACAGGCTCGAAAAGAGCTGCCAGGGGCTGGAGGAGACATAGTGAAACGCGGCGCCCGCACCCGCCCAAACGCGGTAGGCGTCCGCCATGCCCTCCACGGCTTCATACTCGTGCAGGAACGTGTTTCGCAGCAGTTGCCGCTTGTCGGCGACCTCTGACCGCTTGATGGTATCGTCGATATCGGAGATCACCGACAGGCCGCTGGGGCCAATCAACTGGACCGCGCCCTCCGCCTCCGGCCCACCCTCCGCAATCATCGCGGTCTCCGTGGCCGAGCCCGGGGCGTTCGCGCCTCCCGTCTGACTGGCAACTCGGATCGCCAGCCAGTCCTCATCGCGAGCCCAGGGCAGGCAGAGCGACTGAGCGGTGTCCGAAGGAATGCGGATCGTTTCCCGGAAATGGCCACTGCGGCAGGTCGTGTTCAGCAGGGGAAGGATCTGATCTCCCACACCCACCCTCAGGCGACGACCACGGGCGGAGGTCTCAAAGAAGGGATCGAGCCGCTCACGAAAACGCTCCGTGTCCGCCTCGTTAGGTCGAGCGCCAAAAAGTCTTTCCAGCATGCGGACCGCCATCCGCCGTCTCAGGCCCTCCGCAGCCGGGCGTGCCACATGCCCCGACACTTCCACCTGCCACTCGCGCTGGTCGGCAGACAGCCGGCCGAACGTCGGATAGAGCACCACGCGCTCTTCCGCGTTGGCGACCGAAGTCTGTTGATCCCTCGGGTGCGTGTTCGACACGTTCACCTCCTGCCTGCGTCCGGTCAGGCTCGTCCCTGAGAATGCCCCTGCCCCGCTCCGGCAAGGTTTCCTTCGCCAAGTCGGGGTCCGCTCCCCGCATTTCACAAGCAGCCAGAGCCCCCGACGGTCTGGGGTGTCGTCTGGTCCCGCGCCGCGATTAGCGTGGCAGGGACCCGGCCACTACTTCTCGTCGCTGTTTTCTTCCGCAGGGGCATCGGCCGCCGGCTCTTCGCTGGCCGCTGGCTCGCCATTCTCAGCGGCACCTGCGGTCGGCGCACCGGCCGCTGCTGCTTCCCGCGCGTCCGCCTCGGCCTCGGCCCGGGCCGTCTCCTCGGCTTCCGCGCGAGCTGCCGCCGCCTCTTCCTCCAGCCGAGCCGCTTCCGCCGCCTCGAACTCGTTCATCGGGTCCGCGGACTTCTTGGCTTCGCTGTCCGCGCCGGCCGCCTTCGGGGCCGCCGCTTCCGTCTTCAACTCCTGAACTCGCTGCTCCATGCGATCCACGTAGGTCCCACCGCCGCAGCCGAGGGTCATAATCAGGAGGCCAAGTACTGCCGTCAAGTCGCGTTGAGCCTTCATGCAGAAAATCCTTCAGGGATTAATTCAAATTCAGGATGGCCCGCATCCAAAACGCCGCCGCCCCGCGGAAAGGATGGCCGATAGCGGAGTTTCGGCATCGCCATCGACCAGGACCCGCGTCCCTCAATCGCTCTTGCGTTACACGCCTCTCTCGGCCGTTCCGCCGGACGCCACCCGTCGTTCGGCCCGCTCTCCTGAATCGGATTGTCGGGTCGGCTCGTCGGCTCGAGTACTAGCCCCTGGAAGCCAGACGTCCCGCCGAATGCAGCGAGTCGCGGGAATCCACGAAGGTCAAACGTGTTCCAGCACGGGGAGAAGCGAAGTGGGAATCTCGGATAGGACCGGTCTGGATTGGCCGCTCGCGGCTCCACCCGGTCCCTTATCTATAGCTTCGAGGTCGCCGGTCGTACAGCCACCTGCCTTCCCGTGGGCTAAGCTCCCTGGGGAGCGGAACGTCGTGAGCGGCCCGGGGGCCGGGGCGGAATGAGGGCGTTTCCTGCTGCCTCGTCTTGTTGGGTCCCACCAGATCGCCTTGCCGCGAGGAGTTTGTGCGATGACGCGTCGTTCCCGACGGCCTGCCGCAGCAGCGGGCTCGCCCCATCCCGACCAGCCCGCTTCGCGGCGGCAGATCATGCTCGACCAACCCGTCCAGGGACTGCTGTTGGGGCGAGCCACCGTCTACTGGCTGCTCTGCCTGCTCACCTACCAGACCGCCCAATGGGCATGGCTGCGTTGGAATGATCCGGCGTCGCCAAGCTGGAGCAGCCTTGTCGCTACCTACTGGCCGGCCGCCATCGGCTCCCTGCTGGCTCTGCCCCTCGTCTGGTTCGACCTGTTGCGGGTCAGTCATCGCTTCGTGGGCCCCGTCGCCAGCGTGCGAAACGCACTAAAACGTGTGGAGCTGGGCGATCGCCTTCCTCCCCTCCAGACGCGTCAGGGAGATCTTTGGCGCGATCTGGTCGAACGCTTCAACCAGACGTTGCCCAAGTCTCGAGCCTGAACGGGTTGAGTCTGAACGCATCGCATCCGAGCGTTCCGCGCCGGCAGGTGCCGCTCCCGGGAGCTCTCCAAGATCCCCAGGGGCCGACGCGGACTGGCTTTCGAGACGCACGCAGGCAGAAACCGAGTCCGATGAACGCAGCAGGATGGCACCTGCTGCGTTGGGCCCGCCCGACCAGACAATCGGACGGGGCTTGGATGGAGGGCTTTCTGGAAGCTGCGGCTTAGGAGCGGTCGCGATCGCGATCACCCTGGGGGCGTCCGCCGCGTCCGCCGCGTCCACCACGACTGCCGCGGCTACCGCCTCCCCCTCCACCACGGCGGGGGGACTTTTGCCGCGCGGCCATGTTCCCGGCGATGATGTCTTCCAAGGCGTCCTGCCATGTCGGAACCGCCGCCCGGATCTTGCGGCCTCGCTCGTCGTACTGCTCCTCTTCCTCTTCCTCTTCCGGCTCATCGCCCTCCATCACCGGAATCCCGAGGACTTCCAGGTCGTCGTACTCGTCCTCCTCATCGTCGTCCAGGTCGCGTGGCGGCTGCGGTCGGCGGCTCTCTGGCTCGCCGCGTCCTTCCGAGCGGCCCTCCGACCGGCCTTCGCCTCCGCGGGAACGACGACGTCGTCGACGGCGGGATCGCGTCTCCCCGCGTTCCTCGCTCGCTTCCTCCGCCTCGGCATGCTCCGGCCCGTCTTCCAAGTCGAAGCCGCGATCGTCCTCGAAGTCGGAGGATGGCTGTTCACGTCGAACGACTTCCGAGCCGCGCCGCTCGCGCGTCTCCCTGCCGCCCCGCTCCTCGCTGTCGGAGTCGCTGCGGTCGCGTGCCTCCGTGCCCTGGTTTTCCCGGCCCTGCTCCGCGCGGTCCTCGCCTCGACCCCCGCGTCGCCGTCGTCGACGACGGCGACGGCCCGTGCGGGCCTCTCCCTCGCTGGATGCTTCGTCAGCCTCCGGCAGGTCGAACTCCTCGTGGCCGCCCACCAGATCGTCCTCTCGAACTTCCGGTTCGACCACCTCCGAGAATCCTCGGTCCTCTCCTGCCTCCGCTCCCCGGCGACCGCGGCGTCCACGCCGTTCCCGACGCGGACGATCCTCGCCGGACTCCGTATCGCGCCCGACTCGCTCCCGCGTTTCCGCGCCGGCAGGTCGATCGACTCCCCGATCCACCGACTCGCTCTCGCGACTCGGCCGCTCCGCACGTTCCGAAGGGGCAGGTCGCTCGGATCGCGCCGGACGCTCTTCTCCTCGGACCGCCTCACGGTCGCCGCCGCGTCCCGCAGGCCGACCGCCCTCGCGATCGCCACG
>CAZUJM010000364.1:0-3820 GCA_964620405.1 uncultured Pirellulaceae bacterium
GTCGGAAGGGGAGGCCGCTCCGTCGCCGCGTCGTTTTCTGCTGGCGGCGGTTCCCGGCTGGCTGCTGAGCATGTTCCTGCACCTGGCGGTGATTCTGGTGCTGGCCCTGCTTTCGTTACCGAATCCGATTCGCGAGCGGGTGACCGATCTCGTGATGGGGAATGCCGAGCAGCCGGAGGTCACGGCGGACCCGATTATTGATGCACCGCGGCCATCGGAGCTGGACCAGCCGAGCGAGGAGGTGACGAGCCTGACGACGACGGAGCAGGTTGTGCCGACGGACAGCACGGCGGAACTGGTTGCCACCGACCCGCAGCAGTTCGAGGCGAACGATCCGGACATGGCGCAGGCCACGACGGATCTGGATCCACTGGGGCCGGACCTGGGGCCCAAGAAGGACCTCATGAAACGGCTAGGCACTTTTTCCGGGTCGGCTCTGGAGGGACGCGGCAAGGCGGCGCGGGCGACGTTGCTTCGCGAAGGCGGTGGCACGGAGGGCAGTGAGCGTGCGGTGCAGGCGGCGCTGAAGTGGATTCAGCGGCACCAGAATCCGGATGGCAGTTGGAGCTTCCAGCATCTGGGCGGACGCTGCGAGTGTGGGGACCCCGGGTCGCTGGACATGGCCTACAACGGAGCAACCGCGATGGCGCTGCTGCCGTTCTTGGGCGCGGGGAATACGCACCGGGAGGGCCAGTACCAGCGCGAAGTGCAGGCCGGGTTGTACTATCTGCTGAGCCACCAGAAGCCGGATGGTTCGTTTGCGGAGGCAGGTGGGAATCTCTATTCGCACGGCCTGTCGGCGATTGTTCTGTCCGAGGCCTTCGCGATGACCCAGGACAAGGCGTTGGCGCGTCCCGCGCAGGCGGCACTTGATTACATCGCTTTCGCGCAAGACTCGGTGGGAGGCGGCTGGCGGTATGCGGCGAAGCAGCCTGGCGACACCTCGGTGGTCGGCTGGCAGTTGATGGCGCTCAAGAGCGGCCGCATGGCCTACCTGCATGTGGACCAGCAGGTCTTCGCCGGCGCGTCGCGATTCCTCGATTCCGTGCAGACCGATTCCGGCGCGGCCTATGGCTACTCGGATCCGGGCGAGCGTCCAGCGACCACCGCCATCGGACTGCTCTGCCGCATGTATCTCGGTTGGGAACGCGATGAAGCCGCGTTGCTCCGCGGCATCGAACGCCTGGGCAAGTCCGGGCCCTCCGATGTCGACATGTACTACAACTACTACGCCACGCAGGTCATGCGTCACATCGAGGGGCCTGCGTGGGAGAAGTGGAATGAGGCGATGCGAGAGTCGCTGATCAAGAGCCAGGCAAAGAACGGGCACGAGGAAGGCAGCTGGTACATGGGGAACAATCATTCCTCCCAGTCCGGCGGACGACTCTACTGCACCAGCATGGCGACGATGATCCTGGAGGTCTACTATCGGCACCTGCCCCTCTATCGGCAGGCCGCGACCGAGGACGATTTCGAGTTCTAATGATGGTGTCGGGGCCTGGAGAGCTACGAGGCATGGACTAGGCCTCGACGCTCTGGTCCCCTGTCGAATGCCCGCGGGCGGCCGCCGATCGGAAGCCCGCCAAGGCTGGGAACCCCCGGCGGTGCGACGGTCTTTCCCAAGCGGTGATGCCATGCGTGTCTTGCCCGTGATCGACCTGCAGCGCGGAGTGGCCGTGCATGGCCGGGCAGGCCAGCGGGAGAGTTACCGGCCGGTGGAGTCGGTGTTGTCGGCGTCGGCCGATCCCGTGGAGTTGGCCCGGGGGTTCCAGAGGCGATTGGAACTGGATGAACTCTATGTGGCCGACCTCGACGGGCTGTCGGGCGAGGCCGTGCAGTGGCCGGTGCTGGAGCGGATCGCCGAGTTGGGAATGCGCGGCTGGCTGGATGCCGGTGTGCGTGATGCGGCGAGTGCCGCCCGCATCGCCGCTCGCCTGCCGTCCGACTGGGAGTTGATCGTGGGGCTGGAGTCGCTGGCGTCGTCGGCGGAACTCACGGCCATCGGGACCAGTTGGCCGCTGGAACGCCTGGTGGTCAGCCTCGACCTGAAGGCGGGGCGTATCTGGAGTTGCTGCGAGTGCTGGCGGGAGAGGGAGCCGCTGGAGGTGGCGAGTGAACTGCTGGCCCTCGGAGTTCGCCGCATGATTCTGCTCGACGTTTCCCGCGTGGGCATGGAGACGGGTACGGGGACGGCGGAACTCGTCCGCGGCGTTCGTCGAGCGCAGCAGAGCCTGGTGGCCGGCGGCGAACGCGTGGAGTTGTGGAGTGGCGGTGGCGTGCGCGGCCCGGAAGAACTGCAGGCGTTGGCGAAGGATCCGTGTGACGGAGTGCTGTTGGCCACGGCGCTGCATGCGGGGCGGATCACGGTCGAGGACCTGCGAGCAATCGGAGCGGCGCCGCGGCGCGATGGATCGGCCTGACCACGCGTTACCTTGGCAGTGACCGGTAGTTGTCACTGTCGGTGCGCGGCCTCGAAGTGCCGTGCTGGGAATGCCAGGCTCGTCGCCGCGCATGTTCCCTCGGACGCACGGCGGCTTGCACGTACGAGCCGCGCCTCCCTGCTTCAACATACAGGTCGCTGGGCCTACCAGACGGCTCGGCGTTTTTCGCGGAAGGCCTGCAGGCCTTCCCGGGCTTCCTCGGTCGTGCGGGCGGCGGCCATCACGGCGGCGGCGGACGCGAGCTGGGTGAGCAGTGTTTCGCCGACGGTTTCGTTCAGCAGCCGTTTGGTCATCGCCAGCGAGGTGGCGCTGCCTCGGCTGATGTGCGACACGACTTCATGGGCCTTGGCCCACAGCAGGTCGAAGGACACGATCTCGTGGACAAGGCCCCGCTGGTGGGCTTCGGCGGCCGAGATGGTGCGCCCGCCCAGCAGCAGTGAAGCGGCTTGTCCCGCACCCAGGCGAAAGGCCAGCAGGGGCGCCGACACGCCGGCTGCCAGTCCCAGTTCGGGTTCTGGCGCGCCGAAGGTTGCTTCGTGGGCCGCCACTACATGGTCGCAGGCGGCCACCAGCGACAGCCCAGTGCCGAGTGCCGGACCGTTCACGGCCGCGAGGATCGGTTTGGGAAATCGCAGCATGGCCTCCAGCAGGTCGCACAGCCGCTGCGCATCGGCCGACCACTGCTGGAAGGCGTCGTCGGCCGTCATCGCGGCCTGAACTTCCTGCAGGTCGGTGCCCGCGCTGAAAATACTGCCCGCGCCCGTCAACACCACGGCTCGGACCGATTTTTGCCGATGCAGGTCCTCCAACGCCTCCCGGAGCTGTTCCAGCAGCTCACGGGACAGGGCGTTGCGCTGCGCAGGACGCCGCAGAATGATCGTGCCGCAAGGGCCATCCACTCGGACTTGAAGGCTGGTCGGAACCGGACGTGGGTCGTTCATCGGGGAAACTTCCGGATAGGGCCGCTGTGGTGTTCTCGCCACATGTTCCCAGGTTTTGGGGGAGCGCGTTGTCTTCCAGCGACTTCGCCTCGCCGAGTTCCCGGGGGCCGGTTTTCAAAAAAGGCCTGTTTTTGAAGGGGTTTCTGGAAACCTTCGCCCGCCGCTCCGGTTTGGCACCAAGCCTGCATTCTCCCCCCAGCACACAAGCGTCAACGACTCCAATCGCCCTGACCTTCTGCCTCCTGAGGGATTCGCCAGTGCCTAAAACTACCCGGAAGTTCTCCCGTCGGAAAGTCGCCCGCACCCAGGACCAACTGCCGTTGGATGACCTGTGCGGCCACGAGGATGCTGGCCCGGGAGCCGTGGAACTCGGCTTCGAGGACGACCTCCACGGCGATTCGACGCTGGTGGCGGGCGAAGTCGACGGGCTGGACCTCG
>CAZUJM010000364.1:3830-4539 GCA_964620405.1 uncultured Pirellulaceae bacterium
TACCTGATGCAAATGGGCGAGATTCCCTTGCTGGATCGCGAGCAGGAAGTGACGGCCGCTCGCAACATCGAGGACACCCGGTCGCGCTTCCGCCTGTGCATGCTGGCCACCGACTTCATGCTGCAGGCGGCGGTGACTTGTCTGGAAAAAGTACGCGACGGCCAGCTCCGCCTGGACCGCACCATCGAGGTTTCGGTGACGAACACCTCGGAGAAGAAGAAGATCATGAAGCGGATCCCGCCCAACGTGCATACGCTCCGCCACATGCTCGTCGAGAACCACCGCGACTTCCGCTTCGTGATCGACAAGAAGAATTCCGAGGAAGCGCGCCGCGAGGTGTGGCACCGCATCATCCGCCGCCGCACCCGGGCCGTGCGATTGATCGAGGAGCTGAATCTGCGGACCAACCGGATCCAGCCGATGCTGAAGAAACTCCGCGAGATCTCGCAGCGGATGGACGCCCTGGTGGCCCACATCCGAGTGCTGGAAGCCACGACCATCGGCAGCCCGACGGTGGCCACCCTGCGGTCGGAACTCCGTTACCTGATCCGCATCACGCTGGAGACCCCCGCCACGCTGCGTCGCCGCCTGGAACGCTGCGAACGCTACCAGAAGCAGTACGACTCGGCCAAGCGTGACCTGTCGGCCGGCAACCTGCGGCTGGCCGTATCGATCGCCCAGAAGTACCGCAACCGGGGCCTGAGGCTCC
>CAZUJM010000365.1:0-4528 GCA_964620405.1 uncultured Pirellulaceae bacterium
CCCGACCAGAAGGTAGTTGAAGGCTTGACCCGCTTCGTACCACAACCGGTCGCCGCGCAGTTCCAGCTTGCCGCGTAGCCCCTGAGGCTGGAACGCCTGCACGCGCAGAGCCGCCTTGCCGTTGGTATCGGGATCGGTATCGTTCTCCAGCAGGGTTGCCGTGATGTCGGTGGCCCGGAGGCCCTCCAGGAGGCTCAAGCTGTCGGGGTTGGCGATGGGGCCATCGTTGACGCCGACGACCGCAATGGTCACGGTGGCCGATGAACTCTCTGGCCGGTTGGTGCTCGCCGTGTACTGGAAACGGTCTTCCAGTGTCGCGCCTTGCGGAAGTGCCTGCAGCACCGCCTGCTGCCGCGTGTCGTAGCGGAACGCTCCGCTCGCTTCAACCGCCACGGGTACGCCCAGCATGGTGAGAGGATCGTGGGACTTTACCGAGGCGACGGCCGAGGGATCGACGGTGTCGTTGGCGAGCAGTCCCGTGGATGAAGGGATGACGAGTTCGACGCCGTCCTGCGTGGAGTAGCCGTCCGCTCGGGCCTGGAGCGGCTGGTGGGGGGAAACGACCGAGATGGAAAAGGATCGCAGGAACGAGCCGCGGCCGGGGACATCGGCGTGCGCGAGAATCGTGTGGCGCGTTGACTGCTGCGCGTCGAGCAGCGAGCCATTCTTCACGGTGACAACGCCCGTATTGGTGTCGATGGCAAAGCGACCGCCGGCGTCATCCACCAGGGAGAACCGGGTGCTGCCCGGCTCCGTCGGGGGCTTCGCGGCGATCGTGATTCCGACGGGAGTGCGCAGAGCGGCCATCTCCACCACTCGATTGGGATTCGCATCCGCATCCCACGGCTCGCCGCGATTCAGGTAGAGCTCCGCCTTGTTGTCCGTGTTGGCAAGCAAGGCGGCCAGTTGTCCATCGGCGTTGAGGGCCCCGATGGCCACATGCGAGCCTTGCGACATTCGCAGGCGGTCCGCGCCGCGCGTGTAGTTTCCCCGGCCGTCGTTGAACCATACGTCGCTTGGCTGGTTCAGCCAGTTCGCGAAGAACAGGTCGAGGTCCTTGTCGCCATCGAAGTCGGCGAAGGCAACGTGCGACGTCGACTCGTTGCCCAGCTGCTGGCCGCTGTCGGTGAACACACCCTTGCCGTCGTTCAGCCAGAGTTCGTTGGGTTCGGCGAGATTGGTGGAATTCGCGAACACCGCATCGAGGTCGCCGTCGCCGTCCGCATCGCCGAGTGCTCCGTGCTGCGTCTGCGAGTTGCCCAGTCGCTGTCCGCTGTCGGTGAACCGGGCCCGGCCGTCGTTGAGCCACACCCGGTTCGGCTCGCCGCCCCGGTTGGTGCCGTTGGCCACCAAGGCGTCGAGGTCCCCGTCGCCGTCGACATCCCCCAGTTCGATTCCCTTGCTCCACGTGTCGCCCAGTTCCTGGCCGGAGTCGACAAAGGTGCCATTGCCCCGGTTCAGCCAGACCCGGTCCGGCTTGGCCTCGAAGTTGGCGACGTAAGCATCGAGGTCGCCATCGCCGTCGAGGTCGCCCAGGGCAACGTCGATGCTGCGGTCGTTCCCGATGCGCAGGCCGCTGTCCGTGAAGTTCCCGCGCCCGTCGTTGAACCAGATCGTATCGGGCCCCAGCGTGGGAATGTAGGCGTCGAGGTCGCCGTCGCCATCCAGGTCTCCGAGTGCCGAATAGAACGAAGGGGCTCCTGTCAGTCGCTGCCCCGAATCGACGAACCCGCCCTGGCCATCGCCAAAGAAGATCCGATGGCCCAGCGTGGTGTAGTTGGTGAAGAAAGCGTCCAGATGCCCGTCACCGTTCAAGTCGGCCAAGTCCACATCGTTGCTCTCAGGACCGCTGTCAAAGGTCGTCGGAGGGGCGAAGGCCTTTTGTGCCGAGTCCTCGTCCTTAAGGGAAAACGCATATGCGTAATGGTAGACGGGTCTGTCGAGATCCGCATTGGGGGGGTAGGCGTTGGGAATGCGAGTGTCGATGTACTGGGTGTACACCAGAGTGCTCTCGTCGCCACTCATGACGATCTGCGCATAACTGCCCCGATTAAGATAGGGAGGATCGAACGGCAAGGGGAAAGTAAACTTGCGTGGCTCCTTCGCGGGATCAATCTCGGTAATGACTTTTCCACGGTCTCCTCGCAGGGTGACCCATCGGCCAGTACGGCTCAGGGTTGCTTCGGTTACCATCGTGTAACCGGCGAGCACACGTAGCGTGGGCGCGGGGAAGTCACGGAAATGGATACGCTCCGTCGCGGCCAGTGTGGTGTCGGTAAGGTTCGTCGCCGAACTGAGGAAGGCCACTCGCTGTCCATCCTCGGTAAGCGTCGGGGCGCGGGAGTCGCCATTGGCTTGCGTTCCGTCGGGCCTGATACTCACAAGTGACATTTGCTGAGTGGCCGGGGTGAAGGAGAAAACGTCCATGCGCCCGTTTGTGTCGGCGGCGACCAAGTTGGTGGCGCTGCTTTCAAAAACCACACGAGTGCCGTCCAGCGATATCCGGGGATTGGTCGAAGCGGCGTTACCGGTGCGCGCGGTGAAGGCGTTCTGGGAGACGAGTGTCGTCTGACCTTTGGCCAAGTCCCAAAGAAAGACGTCGGAAGCGTCGTTTCGATCGTCGGGATACATGTCGGCGGCGGTGGTTGCGAATACGAGGTAACGACCGTCACGGCTCGATTGGGCCGACGTAGCGCCGCGACTGCCTGGAGTCGTGCCACCCACGACGGCGCTAACGAGTTGCACGGTTCGGTCCTGCGTTGAGAAGCGGTAAACGGCCCACGCATCGCCGCTGTACGCTGGGTTGACATCTCGTACCGGGGCGTTGAAAAAGAAAGAGCTGTCGTCGTCGCTGAAGCACAAGGTTCCACTGTAAAACGCCTTGGGGCGATTCGAGGCATCCACGACCAGCGGGATCGAGTCGCCGTTCATGATGTCGTACATCCAGGGTGTCTGGACGCCGTCCGCAGGTCCCGTTCGGTAGACGAGATAGCGACCTCCCGGGCTCATCAGGTCCGGCACTCCCGGGAGTCCTAAAAGCCGCATCGTGCCTGTGGTGCGATCGTAAAGGACTGGGCCGGGGACCGTCTGGTCCGGTACAGCCAGCGTGGGCGTCACGCGTTCGTAAAGGACATAACGGCCGTCGTTGCTCACCTGGGGACGTTTCGTGTCCACCGGCCAAGGGTCCGGCGTTTTGTCGATCGACGCAAGCTTCGAAGTGTTGGTCTCGATGTCCTGAATATAGACCTGGCGTCTCAGTGTGCGGATTCCATGCTCATAGATGGCGACTTCCGGAACACTTTCTTTCAGGTCCCGGGGGCGCTGGTAGCCGTTGCTGACGGCGATGGGCGCATCTTTCGCCAAGGTTCCTCCTTCGTACGAGGTTGTTCGTTGGCCATTCTCCTGGTTTACCACCTCGGCGCGCACCCCTCCGCTCATCCAAGGGTAGATGTCGTATTTCAGGTATCGGAAATCGCGGGTCAGGCTCCACGAGCCAAGGGTGTCAATGAGTGATCCAAACCAAGTCGGATAAGTGATCTCCATGGTCTGGATATTGAGAAACTCGATGTGCTGTCCCGAATACGAATATGCTGCACGGGTGTCGGTGGCGTTGAATACCAGATTGGTTGCACTGGGATTGACGTTGCGCAACGAATCGAGATCTGCTTGCCAGATGTAACGGTCCGTCGCTTCGCTGACCCCTGTATTGCTCGCCGTCGTACGGAAGAACACCGACTTGCCGGAATCACTCAGGGTGATCGCGTAGGAGGACGCATTCAGGGATGTATTCGTGCCTGGCTGTTTTGAGATCAAGAGGGTCGAATGGTCTGTCCTGTCGAGACGAAAAAGGTTTGTGCTCGCGAGATAGTCCGCATTGACGAGATTGGTCGACTCGCTCTGGAAAAGCACATAGCGACCGTCGCCGCTGATGGAAACGCCCGACGAATCGCCGTTTGGCAATGTGTCTGGCAAAACGGGGGCCGTGAGCATTTGGTGGCTGCGATCGTCCTTGCGCCACAGAAAGACGTCTGCCTTCCGGTTCGTATCCCCCGCGACAATATTGCGAGCCTTGGTCGTGAAGACGACCGATCCCCCGTCGTCGGTCATGTCGTAGCTGATCTCATCCTTGACGTCGATGGTGTCGTACTCCATCGTCGCGGGGGTCACGGGCAGCACCTGCCCGGATGGGATGTCGTAGTGCAGCAGGCTCGTCCGGGTCACGGGCTCGCCGAAGATGATTTCCGTTCGCTGCAACGCGAAGAGCAGCGAGTTTCCGTCGGCACTCATGCGAACGAATTGCGCGCCGAGTCCCTTGTCTTTCGTGGGAATACGACTCAGATTCTCGGTGATGCGGTCGTATCGATACAGATCCTCCGTCGTGTCTGTATCCATCGGATCGAGGTTGGTAGCCGCCGTGGTGAAGAGCGTGTAGCGGGCATCGTCGCTGACACCTTGCAGGGTCGTTTGGTCGTTCGCCGCGTGTGACCAGCCTGGGCTAAGTAATTCCGATGTCGCGAGAGCCAGCCTT
>CAZUJM010000366.1:0-1732 GCA_964620405.1 uncultured Pirellulaceae bacterium
TACCTGCTTCGTAAGTCGGCCATGTCTTGGGCCGTCCAGTGAACGGGTCCGCAGCACGTCCCGTCGATCTCATCAAAGAACGGCTCGAACAGCGCGCCGCCCTGCAGGGCAAGCCCACCTTTGCCGACCTCCGCCGCTCCGTGGTTACCATACCGCCGGTAAGTGAACACCTTCAGGGGATTCAGCTGATGGTCGGCGTTGAAGATCCGCGGCACCGTCAACTGCAGCCGCAACGTTGACTCATTAAACACAAGCGGCATGTAGGCCGCCTTGTCGTTACCGATGCCGTGTTCGCCCGAGAGGGTACCGCCCACCTCCACCACCCGCTGCATCAGTCGCTTGCTGATCGCCTCGACCTTCTCCACCTGGTGCGGGTCGCGCGAATCGAACAGGAAATTGGGATGCAGGTTGCCGTCTCCGGCGTGGAACACATTCACGGCGCGGAGCCCGGCGGCGTCGGCTTCATCGTAGACAAGCTGCAGCACTTCGGCGAGCGCGCGTTTGGGAATGACGGCGTCCTGTACGAGAAAGTCGGGGCTGAGCTGCCCCATCAGGCCGCCAGCCACCTTGCGGGCCTTCCAGAGTCCCTTTCGCGTGGTCTCGTCATCGCTGTATTCGACCGTCAAAGCGCCATGTTGCCGCAGTAGATCCGCCACGGAGGCGGCGCGGGCGTCGACCAGTTCGGCCGGCCCATCAATCTCGGTCACGATCAGGAACGCATCCTTGGGCAATCCCACGGCCATCGGGCTGTTCTCGACCATGGCCACGCAGCGCGGGTCCATCAGTTCGATGGCGACGGGATAGGACGAATGCAAAGCCAGAGCGTGGACCGCGCTTTCGGCGGTCTTGAGGTCACCGAAGGTAGCGCGGTACGTCCAGCACTTCTCGGGACGAGGCAGCAGCCGCAACCAGAATCGCGTGAACGCGGCCAGCGTGCCTTCAGAGCCCACCATCAGCCGCTTCCAATCCGCGTGCCAAGGCCCACGACCACCGGCGGGGCCTCCGAAACGATGGACGCTGCCATCGAGCATCACCGCCTCGATACCCAAGACGTAGTTACTGGTGACGCCGTAGCGAAAGCAGTGGGCACCACCCGCATTCATGGCCACGTTGCCGCCCAGCGTGCACACCGGGCCGCTGGAGGGGTCCGGCGGATAGAAGAGTCCATGGGCGGCGAGTTCGACGTCCAGTTGGTTGAGCACCACGCTGGACTCGACTTCGCACCAGAACCCCTCAGCACAAACGTTTCGCACGCGCCGCAACTGCGACGTGTGGACGACCAATCCACCCTGGGCCGCGACGGGGCCTCCCGAAAGCGAAGTGCCGGCGCCGCGCACCGTGACGGGGACGCCCAGCTCCCGCGACGCTCGCATCAGCGCGACCAGTTCATCCGCATCGGCGGGAATCACCACAGCGTCCGGGCGAAACGTCTTGTAGCCGAGACCATCGGCGTCGTATCCGGCAAGCTGCGCCGGCGCCGTCAGGATTCGGCCGCGCGACACGACACGCCGCAATACGTCTGGCAAGCCACTCACCACGGGCGATCCTCCCACCCCAAACGCATCGCCACTCGTCGCACGATCATCGACGGCCGAATATCGTTCACCCCTTGTGTCGCTCCAGACGCGGCACACTACTTCACAATGCCCCAGGAAACGCTTCCACGCGTCCCAAGGCCCCAGGGCTAGAATAGGGCCGCCACCGACTCCCCGCAACCCGACTCCCCGCAACC
>CAZUJM010000366.1:1832-4508 GCA_964620405.1 uncultured Pirellulaceae bacterium
TCCCCGCAACCCGACTCCCCGCAACCTGTCCCCGCGTCCAAACGCAACCTCGGCCGCATCCAACAGGCCGACCTGACGAATCGTGCCCTGCGGAACCAAACGCACCGGAGTTGGGTCGCTCGAGATCTCGGCGACGCGACTCCGCCCCAACGCCGATTGGATCCGCCCGGTTCTCGTGCTACCATCCGGAATCGCCCGTAGCCAGCCGACGATCGGCTCACGTCCCGACGAGCCGCCCGTTCACCCGCTCTTGCGTCTCCCGCATCCTCCGAGGTCCGATCCATGCACGATCAGCCCGCCGCGGACACAACGCGTGGTACGCCGTGGAACAACCGGATCTGTTCTGCCCTTGCCGTCCTTACGATCGCAGCCACCCTGTCCAGCCAATTCGCCCGATCCTTCTGGCTGGCCGACATCCTGGCCAACCTCCGAGTGCAGCAGATGATCGGTCTCGCCATTCTGATGGCTTGGGCGTTCGTCTCGCGACGCCCCCGCCTCGCGATGCTGCTGGCGTTGTGCGCGTCCTTGCATCTGCCGTGGTTCCTGGCCAGTTCGCGTGCGCGGCGCCTAGACCGCGTCCTGGAAACCAGCGCGCAGTCACCCGGAGTCACGGTCACATCGGCCAACGTCCTGATCGGAAACGAGCAGTACGATGCCGTGGAGACGGCCCTTCTGGCACCGCAAGCCGACGTGCTCGCGGTCCTTGAACTCGACTCCCTGCTGCAGTCGCGCCTCGCGCACCGATTGCCAGCCGTCTACCCTCATCGCCATGAACTCCCGCGAGACGAAGACGGATTCGGCATCGGCCTCTATTCGCGTGATCCGATCCAGCATCTGCGCGTCGTGGACCTGGGCGGCATCTTTCGCGGACTGGCAGCGAGGATCGTCGTCCGCGACCAACCCTACCGCATCGTGGCCGTGCACACGATGCCCCCGATTGGCGCCGGGGGTGCCGCACTGCGTGCCGAACACCTGCGGCGTACTGCCGAATTTGTTCGAGAACTGCAAGCCCAGGAGCCGGACTGCCCAATCGTCCTCATGGGCGACCTGAACGTCACTCCCTGGTCCCCCCACTTCCGTTTGCTCGAGGACAACAGCCAACTGCGGCGCGCCGCGCGAGGCAGCTACCTGACACCCACGTGGCACTGCCTGCCGACCTTCCCCTTTGGCCTTGCCCTCGACCACGTGCTGATCAGCGACTCGCTGCAATGCCTCCGGACAACCGTCGGCCCTTCGATGGGTTCCGATCATCGGACAATCACTGCTGAACTGCGATTCCGGCCCACGCATTCTTCGCGTTGAGAGCCCGCTGCCTAGCCCAGCCGCCTACGTCCGCTCACTCCGCCGCCCCCAACGGAACGAAGCGAAGGAGCGGACAGGCTTTTCGGATATCCGTTCCCGGGAACGCCCAGTCTTTTCAGGAAACGCTTGGCTACCCTCTAGGAACAGCTGACGAAACGGCTAAGATTCAGACCGTCGTGCAGGAGGGCGGTCCTGTATCGGCACGAAAAACTGAGGTCGGCAAGAACAGCGATCGCTGGGGCCCGCACAGATCGACGCATCCTCGCGTCGGTCACTTCGGTCTTGTCTCCAACTGGTCGGCTTTCAAAGCCGCTCTTCGTATTCATATCTCGCCTCTCACACTCGATGGACGGGCACCGCTCCATGGCCGCCGATGATTCGCATCTGGACCTGATCCACAGGTCGATCCAATCGCTACACGCGCGTTATCGCGACTGCACCGAGGGAGAGGTCGCCACCTACATCCCTGAACTGGCGAAGGCAGACCCTTCGTGGTTCGGCATCGCCGTGGCGGATGTGCAGGGAAACATCGTCGCCCACGGCGACTGCGATGTGGAGTTCACCATCCAGTCCATCTCCAAGGCCTTCATCTTCGGCATGGCCCTCGAGGAGCATGGACGGGATGACGTGTTGAAGCATGTTGGCGTGGAGCCAAGCGGCGACAGCTTCAACAGCATCGAACTCCAGGGAGACTCCCGCCCGCACAACGCGATGATCAACGCGGGCGCGATCGTGTCTACCTCCTTGATCCCCGGCAAGGACAGCAACGCCAAGGTCGAACGGATCCTGGAAACGTTAAGTATCCTCGCAGGACGCCAGTTGCGTGTCGATGAGACCGTGTATCGGTCGGAATCGGAAACAGGCCACCGCAACCGGGCCATCGCCTACATGCTGCGCAACGTCAACCTGCTCGGCCAGGACTTGGACGAAGTGCTCGATGCTTACTTCCGCCAGTGCTCGATCCTCGTCACTGCACGCGATCTGGCGATCATGGGTGCTTCACTGGCCAACCTGGGAAGGAACCCGAATACCGGCCGCGAGGCGATGGATCTCTACGCCGTCCGAGACGTGCTCAGCGTGATGTTCACCTGCGGCATGTACGACTTCGCGGGAAGTTGGGCTTTCCGCGTGGGGGTGCCGGCCAAGAGTGGCGTCTCCGGAGGCATCCTGGCGGTCGTCAACCGCCAATTGGGACTCAGCGTCTTCTCCCCGCGGCTCGACCCGATGGGAAACAGCGTGCGTGGCATTCGCGTCTGCGCCGACCTCGCCGACCAGTTCGGCCTCCATGTCTTCAACTTTACGAACATGGGATCGACGTTCCTGCACGCCATCAAGCCCAACACCGACGCCTAGCTTCGGCACACGGCGTGTGTC
>CAZUJM010000367.1:0-4404 GCA_964620405.1 uncultured Pirellulaceae bacterium
TCCGCACTCTGTCTTTGGCCCAGTGCGGACGGGATGTCCGCACTCTGTCTTTGGCCCAGTGCGGACGGGATGTCCGCACTCTGTCTTTGGCTCAGTGCGGACGGGACGTCCGCGCTCCGACTAATCCTCGCCGCGGCGGAGTTCGAAACGCCAGCGCTTCTTGTGTTCGTCGGTGTAAGTTCCCACGTACACGCCGCCCTCCTGGCGACTCTTGTCCGTCCAGACGGCACGGCCCTTTAGCTTGAAGTCGTCAAAGCGAATCTCGTACTCGGCGTTGTCCTCTTTTTCTTCCGCCGAGAAGTCGCCGACCCGATGCTCCTGCTCGGCCGTCTGCCGGCGGAAGCTGCCGTCGTAGACGCCGTTGCCGTTGATCCGCAGCTTGCCACGCATCGTGCCGTCCTCGTCCACGGTCACGATTCCCCGCGAACCATCATCGGGCTTGCTTTCCTTGCCGCCCTTGGCGCCGCGCAAGCGAGCGGCCAGCGGCCCCTGCGGTGCCGGCTGTTCAGAAGCCGCGTTGCCCTCGGTCGCCTCCTCCTGAACCTCCTCCTGCTCCTTCTTGGTCTTGGCACTCGTCGACGACTTGGGAATCATCTTGAACTCCCAGATCGTTCCCTCCACCTCATTCATGAAGTGCTGGCCATTGCCACTGACTTCGACGTTGCCTGCGCCAGGACGACCAACGGGCCGACGAAGGTTCGGACGACGCTGAGCTGCCGCATCGCTGGTGACCACGGCCAGCAATGCCAACACAGCCACCAAGTGCCTGCGGGAAAATCGAAACATCAGGGACTCCTCGAATTGCATGAAAACCAGAAACGCTGCCCGAAGATCGAGCGGCTTGGATGGCAGGGGAAGCATGAGGCCTCGGACGCGGCCCGGCGCAGGCCGAGGTATCTCGCTCTTGATCGATATACCACAGAAGCCCTGCGTCAACAACGGTTTGAGTGTACGGCAGGTGCCAGCGACGGGTTCGCACGGCCAACCGCTTTGCAACAGCAAGGCAGAGCCGAACGTCTGGATCGGTTAGCAATCCAGCAGACCACGGACCCTCCTCGGGATACTCGAGCCATGGTCCTCCCCCTCGTCGATCGCCCCCCCGCATGGACGTTTGTCTCCGCAGGCTCCTTCAGGATCGCAGCACCTGCTCACGCCACCCTGACGACCGCAGCACGCCCAGGCCTCGCCGGACCGACGGCTTCGGCTGCAGGAACAGTTGACGACGGTACGATACATTTGTACAGTATCGCCGGAGGTCACTTCGATGGAAAGCCAGCTACCCCATTCTCCCGGTTCCGACCCCCAGACGGCCGCTCCCATCCTCACGGGGCATCTGGCATCCGAGATTGTGACTCGCCTGCAGCTGCGGATCGACCAGATGCAGCAGGCATCGGTGCGCGCAGGCTTCCTGACGGAGACGGCTTCTGTTCGGCCCGATGCTTGTGATCGGCCCGAGGAGATGCCCCTTGCCGTAGCGGATACGGGCCCGGGGGATACGGGCCCGGGGGATACGGGCTCGGGGGATACGGGCTCGGGGGATACGGGCTCGGGGGATACGGGCTCGGGGGATACGGTGGCAGCTGCCCGAGTTGTGGCCGCAGCCCAGAACGCAGAGGCTTCTCGCCAGCGTTTGGCCGACGACGCGGAACAGTTCGCCTTGGCATCGGAGCTGGCGGCCTATGAGCCGAAAACGCCGTCTGGCGCCATGTGCTTCGACGGCATGTTTCCGGAAGGAACCGGTGCCGCGGCAGCGAGCCCCCGGCTGCTTGAGGAGAGCCATCGGGCAGCCCATGAACAGACGGCGTTCGGATCGGCCTGGCGCGGTTTCCTGGAGCGTTGGGTTCCCAGTGGCTGGCAGGAACTGGACGCGTTGTTGCCAGGCGGCGGTTTTCGTCGTGGAGCGATCGTGGAATGGTTTGCCAGCGATTCCTCGCCTGCCGATCTGGAGCATCCGGGGCAGGAGCCGGCCGCGAGCATCAACGCGACGCGATCTCCCCAGCCCCGATCCCTTCAGGTATCGACATCGGTCCTGGGGCACGGTGCCGCCCTGTTCTCGCTCCGCGCTGCCTGGGCACTCTGCCGCGAGGCGGGCACCCTGGTGGTGCTCGACCAGACCGGCTGGTTCTATCCGCCCGCGGCCGCTGCCTGGGGCGTCGACCTGCAGCGTCTCGTCTGGCTCCGCGTCGACACGCCTCGCGACGCCTTCTGGGCGTTTGACCAGGCGCTGCGCTGCCCGGCCGTTCGAGCGGTGTGGAGCTGCTTGGGGGGCTGGGATTCTCTCCTGGATGGCCGTTGGTTCCGGCGTTTTCAGTTGGCCGCGGAACAGTCGGGAACGGTCGGCATGCTGGTGCGTTCGCCCCGTTTTCGCAACCGCCCCAGTTGGGCCGAACTGCGTCTGGATGTATCGCCCGACCGGACGGACCACGGGCGAACGCCTGCTGATCACGTGCCACAGGATCACGTGCCACCTGGGAGCCGCGCGCTGCGCGTCGAGCTGCTGCAGAGCCGCGGTGCCAGCCGCGGCCTGGGGATCGACCGACACGGTCGTCGCCGTGGTGGAGCGGCGGTGGCCTATGTGGAGAGTGAACGCACGACGACGGAATCTCCAACGCCAAGGTTCACGGGCGCAGGCGGCTCGTAAAAGGCTGCGTTTGAAGAAGGCGGCCGCGTGAATGGCCGCTCCGTGAATGGCGGTACACGGGCAGATCGCTGAGGACAGATCGCTGAGGAACGCAGTAGGCGGCACCTCTTGGGGACTCTCTCGAAGAAATCCAAGTGCATGAGACGGATTCTGAGCATCGAACTGCCCAACTGGCCGCTGCAGCGGTTGCTGGTCGAGCGACCTGCGTGGCGTCAGGCGGCGGTTGTGCTGTGGCAGCGCGACCCGCGTCGTGGCCAGCAGGTCGTGTTCTGCTCGCGCCTCGCCCGACGCCTGGGTGTGCGAGCGGGGATGCCGCTATCCGAAGCCCTTGCCTTGGGAGGATCCTGCAGTTCAGCTTCGGACAACGCCCGCGGCTCCCATGGTCGGCCTCGGCAAGGGAACCTGATCCGCCATTCGCAGGCCCGTTCTCGCGGCGCGGCGTCTGCGCGGAACCTGGGCGGTCGCGAAGCACCGCAGTTGGTGGCTGAGGAATGGGACGACGCGGCGGATCGGCAGGCTTTGCAGCGGCTGGCGTGGTGGTGCGAGCAGTTCTGTCCGCTCACGGGTTGCGATGAGGGGCCGGCGCCCGCGGGGCTGCTGCTGGACATCACGGGGCTGGGCGAGCGATGGGGAGGGGAGGAGAAACTGGCGCGGCAGGTCCGCGAAGAGCTGCGGCGGCTCGGTTATCACGCGCGGGTGGCCGTGGCGGATACGATTGGCGCGGCCTGGGCGTTGGCGAGGTTTTCGTCGTCGGAGCTGCTGGTCGTGCCTGCGGGGGAGACGCGCGCCGCCCTGGCGCCCCTTTCCGTGGCATGCCTCCGTGTCCGCTCGGAAACCCTGGCACTGCTGCATCGCCTGGGCATCACCCGAGTCGACCAGCTAATGCGCCTGCCCCGGCATGGACTCGGAGCACGCCTCGGTTCGCAGGTGCTGGAACGATTGGACCAGGCGTTGGGCGACGCCGCCGAACTACTGCCCACGCAGGCCGCGGAGACGCAGTGGTCCGTGGAATGGCGGCTGGAACATGCCACCGACCAGCACGATCGCGTCGCTCAGAGCATTCTGCACCTTGCGAACCACCTGGGCCAGCAACTGGCCCAGCAAGAACGCGGCGCGCTGCGGCTGGTCTGTCGTTTTGAATCGGATCGGCTGGACGAACCGCCGGCGACTGGTGGCGCGAACGGCGCGAGCTGGTTGGTCGATCGGCGCGTGCGTTGGGAGATCTCGGTGAACCTCTTTCGTCCCTCGGCCGATGCCTCGCACTGGTGGACGCTGCTGAAAACGCCCCTGGAATCCACGGCTTGGCCGGCGCCGGTGCTGGCCATCCAGTTGCTGGCGTCCAGCACGGCACGCCTCACGCGCCGGCAGCGCACGCTCTGGGCTTCCCCTGAGGACGTGGACACGTCGCACGAGTTGGCGCAGCTGATCGATCGGCTCAGCCAGCGACTGGGCGCGGACCGCGTCTGCACGGCGCGACTTCGCGCCGGCACCTTGCCTGAGGATGCCTACGCGGTCCTGCCGCTGACCGGCCCCGACGCGTCGCAGGCGCGCATGTCCGCGGGCACCGCGCGGCGTCCCCACGCGCCGGGCCAGCGCCCCCTGCACCTGCTCGACCCGCCCCGCGCGATCTTCCACATGGAACTGGACGCGGCGCAGCGGCCCAGCCGCTTTGTGCTTCCTGCTGCCAACGCCCCGCCCGCCTCTAACGCCCCGCCCCCCGCCAACGCCTCGCTCGCAGACGCACCCGCCGAACGTTCGACCGG
>CAZUJM010000368.1:0-4329 GCA_964620405.1 uncultured Pirellulaceae bacterium
GCCTGCCCCCCCTGCTTCCTACTCCCCTCTGCCTCAGGGAGCGCTCGGCTAAGCCGTTCGGATCGAACCGTGCGGGCCTCCCCCTCCTCGGCCGCTCATTCCCGCCGCTCGCCGCCGCGAGAATTCCCCGCCTGGAGAGCGAGTTGTCATTTTGCTAAACCCGACTCGAGAGGCCGGAGATCGGCAGGCCGTGCCTCGCCGTGCCTCTGCCCCGCCGACGTGTCCCCGAAGTCGCGGGGCAGGTCGTCGCCGCTCTTCGCGTGGCCTTTTCTTCATTTCTTTTACGTGGCGGGACAGACTTCCAACGTTCCGGTAGCCGGAGGGTCGCCGGAGCCGGAGGAAACGTCCGAACACGCAACAACCTCCCCAAGCACCCGCTCGTAACGGCGTACCATCCCTTCCATTCCCCCATCCCGGACGACCGCGTCGCGACCGGCGCGTCCCAGTTCGGCGGCACGTCCCGGATCCGCCAGCAAGTCGCCAACCTGCGTCGCGGCCCAGTCGACAATCGCCTGCTCACTCATCGCCGGGCCTGCGTCGCCCCCGATCACGCACCCGGCCTGCGGCGGGCCGCCCCAGGCGTGGCGCGGCGCAAAGAGGCGATCGCCGTGTGCTCGTTCACCGCAACCAGTCCGCCTTTCGGCGGGCAGCAACACGGCCGGCACGCGACAGGCCAACGCTTGTCGGAGCAGTAGGTCGTCGCAGTCGGGATCCTCGAACCAGCACAGCGCCTGCAGGGCGGCCAACAGCTGCGACTCCGTGATGCCCCGCTCGCGGCCATCGGGCCAAAGGACGCAAGCGGCATGCTCCTTGGACAGCAACGGCCGCACACGCTCTGCGGCCGTTCGACTCCCCAGCAGCGATACGCGCAGCGCTGGGTTCAGCTCCAGCAGACGATTCAGCAGCGCCGCCGCGGGTTGCGGCCGCGCGCCGATCGGGACCGCCACGCCCACCAGCGGCGCTTCCGCCCGCAGTCCGAAGGCCCGGCGTACCCGAAAGGGTCCCTCGGCCTGAAAATCAAAACGCTCCGTGTCCACGCCGCGCGGAATCCAGTGAACTCCGCCGCGAGCCTTTCCACGGAGATTGCCCAGGATCGTCGCCTGCCCGCGCGAAGTGGCGACCAAGGCCGACGCGCGCCGCAGCACCCAGCGATCGAGCGGCCCGACCTTGCGGGCACGTCGACCAGCAGGCGAGGCCGCAGTAAGCGCAGCCAGGCCGTGGAGCGTGTTGCCATTGTCGGGAATGGCAATCACCCGCGGACAGCGGGCGATCACGGCGGCGCAGGTCCCCCAGAAACGAAGCGACGATGAGCCGGCGATCAGCACGACATCCGCTTCCGCCCGCAGCAGCGCCGCCAGTCGACGCACGGCTTCCACGTTCCGCCAGCACCACCCTGCGTGTGGATCGGGCCCAAGTTGATCGCGCGTCGGCAGATGGCCAAGGTCGTGCCGGTCAGAGGCTGTGAGTTCGCGCCAGATTCCCAGGCGTGGCGAGAAGTGCAGCGGATTCATGCGGGTCGTGACGTCCACCAGCGAACGGGCGAGAACGTCGGGCGTTTCCCAGTCGTCGGTCCCGTCGCACGGCAGCTCCGTGGTGGCCGAGGCGTCCACCGCGGAGCGCCAACGATCCACCAGCAGCAGGACACGCAGCGGCCCCGCCCCGCTGCCTCTTCGCACGGCATTCCCCGACGTTCGGTCGGAAAACCTGGAATCACCGGCACCCATGCGATCACACTCCCAGCCGAACGCCCGCGCCTCGTCTCGGTCGCTTCACTGGCCGTGTCCCCAGCGGACTCCGACCCCGGCCCGCGCAGCAGGCCCCCGGACTGTCGCCGCGCCCGCCTTCTGTTAGGATACGCAACCGGCGCCTGCCGCTTGGGAGGTCCAGCCGCTTTTGGGGACCCGTCGTATTCCGAGGACCGGTGGCCCGCCTGCAGCCTGCCTGCGGTACGGCCTCCCACCCGCAGAACCCTGGGGGACCGCCCTGGGGATCTCCCGCGTTTCCAAATTTCGCCGGGACCAGAGGATTGTTTTACCGCGAGGATCGCCCGACGTGTTATCCCTGAATACGATCCACCAGACCGATTGCATCGAAGGCCTGCGTAAACTGCCCGATGGCTGCGTTCATCTGGCTTTCGCCGATCCACCTTTCAACATCGGTTACGAGTATGACGTCTACGAGGACAAGCGGAAGTCGGACGACTACCTCGACTGGTGCCGTCTCTGGCTCACCGAAGTCAATCGGGTGCTGCGTGACGATGGCACGTTCTGGCTGGCGATCGGCGATGAGTTCGCGGCCGAGCTGAAGGTGATGATGCAACGCGAGCTGGGGCTCACCTGCCGCAGTTGGGTGGTGTGGTACTACACGTTCGGCGTCAACTGCAAGAACAAGTTCAGCCGCTCCCATGCCCATCTGTTCCACATGGTGCGGGACCCGCAGAAGTTCGTGTTCAACGTCGAGTCGATCCGCGTGCCGTCGGCGCGGCAGCTGGTCTACGGCGACCGACGCGCGAACCCGCAGGGCCGGCTGCCCGACGACACATGGATCCTCCGTCCCCAGGACCTGCCGGAGGGATTCCAGGCGGACGACGACACCTGGTATTTCCCGCGCGTCGCCGGCACGTTCCGCGAACGCGCCGGATGGCACGGTTGCCAGATGCCCGAACAGCTGCTCGGACGCATCATCCGCGCCTGCTCGAACGAAGGCGACGTCGTCCTCGACCCCTTCGGCGGCAGCGGCACGACGCTGGTGGTGGCCAAGAAGCTGCAGCGGCAGTTCGTGGGTTTCGAACTTTCGGAGCAGTATGCCGAGCGGATCCAGCAGCGGCTGGACGAATCAGGACCGGGCGATCCGCTGGTGGGAGCAGCCGAACCGCTGGTCAGCGCGCCGGCCACCTCCGACGGCACGCGTCTCGACCCCCAGACGGGCCAGCGTGTGCGCGGCAAGTCGAAGGGCAAACCCAAGACCTCCGGCAAACCACCCGGCAAACCGTCCCACTCCTCCACCGACTAGAACTCGCCATGAAATACGCGATCTGCAACGAAACGTTCCTCGACTGGCCGCTCGATGACGCCTTCGCCTTCGCCCGCGCGTGCGGCTACACGGGCATCGAGTTCGCGCCGTTCACGCTCGCTGCGGATGCGACGCAGATCGACAGTCGGCAGTGCGCTGACGTGCGCCGCCTGCTGGACAAACACCAGCTCCAAGGCATCGGCCTGCACTGGCTGCTGGCCAAGACCAGCGGTTACTACCTCACCTCGCCCGATCCGGTCGTGCGTCAACGCACGGCCGGCTACCTGGGCGAACTGGCGCGCGTCTGTCGCGAACTCGGCGGCCACCTGATGGTGCTCGGCTCGCCCCAGCAGCGCAACCTGCTGCCCGGCGTGAGCCATGCGCAGGCCATGGACCATGCGGCCGAAGTGCTGCGGATGGCCGTGCCCGCACTGGAGCAACACGAGGTCGTGCTCGCGATCGAACCGCTCGGGCCCGTTGAAGGCGACTTCCTGAACACGGCCGCCCTCGGGGTTGAACTGGCAGAGATGGTGAGCTCCCCGCAGGTCCGCCTGCACCTAGACGTCAAGGCGATGTCCACCGAGGCGATCCCCATCCCCGACATCCTGAGGGCTTCGGCCAAGCACCTGGTCCACTTCCATGCGAACGATCCCAACCGTCGCGGTCCCGGCATGGGCGACGTGGATTTCGTGCCCATCCTGGCGGCCCTGCGGGAGATCGGCTACGACGGCTGGATCAGCGTGGAGGTGTTCGACTACGAACCGGGTCCCGAACGCCTGGCGAAGGAGAGCATCAACTACCTGCGCCAGCTCGCGCCCTGAGCCAATACATACAGTCAGGGCGCTCGTTTAACCACGAAGGGCACGGAGTATCCGCCGAGCCCGCGGATGCTCAGCCGGTGCGTACGGTGACCGTCTTCACTTCGGTGTAGTTCGCGAGCGCGTATTCCCCGAGTTCCCGGCCGAGGCCGGATCGCTTGAAGCCCCCGAAGGGCGCTGCGGCGTCGAAGACGTCGTAGCAGTTGACCCACACCGTGCCGGCGCGCACGCGACTGGCGATCGCATGCGCCTTCGAGATGTCGCGCGTCCAGACCGCCGCCGCCAGTCCGTAGCTGGTCTGGTTCGAGCGGCGCACCACTTCGTCGATGTCGCGGAACGGCAGGACACTCATCACCGGGCCGAAGATCTCCTCCTGCGCAATCTGCATGTCGTCGCGCACGTGGTCGAACACCGTGGGCTGGATGAAGAAGCCGCGGTCGCCGACGCGGCCGCCGCCACAGAGCAGGCGAGCTCCCGACTTCTGCCCCGACTCGATGTA
>CAZUJM010000369.1:0-4327 GCA_964620405.1 uncultured Pirellulaceae bacterium
GATCGCCACGCAGCGCACATCCGAGAAGGGCAGCATCGCCTGCAAGTCGTAGGTGCAGCGCGGCCCGATGCCAATCACTCCCAACGCAATGCGGTCGCTGGCAGCCACCACCGAGCCCTGCGGCTGCGCGGCGTCCTGCTGGCCCCGCGCCTGGGCCCCTATCGCCAGCGAAGCCGTGGCGGCCAAGCCCGTGGCGAGGAAATCACGACGCGAATTTCGGGAGGCGAACATGGTGAATTCTCCTGCGTGGGGTGCGCGGATGTTCGATCCGCAGAATGCGGCGATCAGCCAGGCAAGTGATAGAATCCGATCGCGAGGATCGCGTAAACTCCCAGTAGCAACAGGCCCTCGAACCAGGTGCCTTGCCCGTCCCGGATCAGTTCCCTGGCCACCGTCGAAGCCAGCACGATCGACACGACTTCGAAGGACGTAAACATCAGGTCCATCGGCTGGCCGAGCACCGGGCCAAGGAACACCAGCAAGGGAGCGACCAGAAGAACAAGTTGGATGGTGGAGCCGACGGTGGAACTAAGGACCAGGGAAGGACGGCCCTGGCGGGCGAAGTGCGAACTGGCCAAGATCTCTCCCAGGGTGCCCATGCCGCCCAGCAGCACCAGCCCGCTGAACGTATCGGAGAGGCCCAGCATGCGCGCGGTGGGCGTGAGCGCGTCGGACATCACTTCACTGACCACTGCGAGGAAGCCCGCGGAAACAGCCAGCTTCAGGAAGCCCTTCCAGAGCGGTTCATCCGGGTGGTCGTCGGTGATCATCTCATCCCGTGGCAGGTCGGTGCCGCCCTCATGGGTGAAGATCGTGACGACGACATTCGCGCAGTAGATGCCCAGCAGTACGATGGACATCTCGAACGACAGGTCGCGCGTGCCCTCGGGAGTGCCCAGGTTGAAGACGGCTGGCACGATGAAGCAGAACGCGCAGACCAGCAGCATGGACGAGTTGATACTGAGACGCCTCGGATCGAACTTCTGCACGCCGTACTTTCGGCCGCCCACGATCAGCGCGATGCCGAGGCTGACCAGCAGGTTGGCCAAAATGGCGCCGGTAAGCGACGCTTTGACCACCGCCGTCAGGCCCTTGGAAAGCGCCACACCGCCAATGATCAGCTCGGGCAGGTTGATGAGTGTCGAATTGAGCAACCCGCCGACGGTGTGGCCCAGTTTCGCGGCCAGCGCCTCGGTGGCATGTCCCATCAGGCCGACGAGCGGCAGGATGGCCAGGATGGAGGCCAAGAAGGTCACCATCGGCGGCGCTTCCAGCCAATCCAGCAACATCGCGATCGGGACTGCGGCGAGTAGTCGGGATGCATGCATGGTAGGCAGGGCTCTCCTAGTCAACGGACTTCGTTGGCGATCCTCGCTTCCCTCGCATGTCTCGCACCAAGCAGACGCTGGTGACGGAACCGCACGGGGCACGGAAGACGGCTCACCTTGAGCGCGCGACGGGCGGGTGGATCGTACCTGTCCCCGCCGCTGGCGGCAAGCGAGGGACCTGCGATTCGCGTGGGGGGGCGTTACAATGGCCGCTCCTGCCTGTTGGATCCACCACGACATGGACTACGCTGTCCCCATCATCCCGTGCCCGTATATCCCGTCCCGATCGCGCGTATCCGCCGCGATTCACGGAGCCTGCCCGATGAAGAACCTGGCCTTCGCCGCTGACCGTCGACAAGGACGCGAAATGTCCTTCGGATCGCGTTCACTGCACGGACCGTTCACTGCGTGGTTTCTGACTAACTTCGTGCTGCCCATCGCGCTGCTGATGCCGGGAGCGTGCCTGCAGGCGGCTTGGACGCTGCGCACGACGGACTTGGTGCTGGTGGTCGATGAAGGCGGATCGGTGACCCAGTTGACGGAGGTGGCGACGGGCGCGAACCATGTCGCGCCCGGACAACCGGCGGCCCTGCTCTCGATCGAGGTCGCTGGCCAGTGGTGGACTCCGGAGCAGGCGATCTTCGACTCGGAGAAGCAGCGATTGACGCTGCGTTACCGGGAGGGCGAGCTGGTGGTACAGGGACGCGAGGTCGGGACGCACCTGACCCTGGAGGTGGTGGAGGCTCGGCCGCTGGATCGAATTGATCGCCTCCAGTGGGGCCCGATCCCCACGGCTCTGCGGACGCGCGTCGCCGAAGTGATCGGGTTGGTAGCCAACGAGGAATTCGCGATCGGCATGATGGGGCTCAACGTCAAGACTTTGGGGGGGCCGGTGGACAACCAGGAGGACCGCGACCCGTCGCGTGGCCGCGCGGCGCAGGCCACTCCCTGGGGCAGCACGCTGCAGGCCCATTCTCTCGACCGCTCGCGGCCGCGACACGCCGATGTGTGGGGAGGCCAGTTTCCACGGATGCCCGTGCCGCCGATCCCCGGCGAGACGGTGGTCGGTTCGAAGGTCGGCCTCTACGGTGTGGCCGCCGCCGGGGCGCTGGCACGGATCGGCGAAATCGCTCGCGCCGAGAACCTGCCGCATCCCGAATACCAGGGCCAGTGGTCGCGGCAGAACCGGCAACTCGGCCGCTCCTACCTCATCGCGGCTTTTAGCGAGGAGACGATCGACGAACTGATCGGCTACGCGCGCCAGGGCAACTTCCTGTCACTCTACCACCCCGCGCCCTTCCGCGCGTGGGGCCACTATGAGCTGGATCCCAAGTTTTTCCCGCGGGGCGAAGCGAGCCTGAAGGCGTGCGCTGACAAGGCACGCGACGCAGGTCTGCTGATCGGGGTCCACACGCTGACCAACTTCATCAACACCAACGATGCTTACGTAACGCCCGTGCCCGATCGACGCCTCGCCCGCACCGGCGCCAGCACCCTGGTCGCGAGCGTGTCGGCCGAGGCCACCGAGATTGAAGTGGCGTCGCCCGAGTACTTTAACAATACGAAGTCGAACTGGCTCAAGACGGTGATGATCGGCGAGGAACTCGTGCGGTATGGCAGCGTCAGCGCCGAGAAGCCGTGGAAGCTGCTCGATTGCCGCCGCGGGGCGTTCGGGACGCGGGCTGCCGCGCACGCGGAGGGAGCGGAAGTCGGCAAGCTGATGGACCATCCTTATCGCGTGTTTCTCACGAACTTCGAATTGCAAAATGAAATTGCAGGCAGGCTGGCCGACCTTTTCAATCGCACGGGCGTCACGCACTTCGATCTCGACGGCCACGAGGGCTGTCACTCCAGCGGACAGGGCGACTACGCGGTCGAGATGTTCGCCAAGGTGCTTTACGATCGCCTCGATCACTTCGTCCACAACGGCACCAGCAACTCGCGGCCGTTCTACTGGCACATCAACACCTGCTGCAACTGGGGCGAACCCTGGTATGGCGGATTCCGCAGCAGCATGGCCGACTACCGGCTCAGTAACCAGGCCATGCTGGAGCGGAACTACATGCCCCGCATGCTGGGCTGGTTCCAGCTGACGCCCGAGACGACGCTGGCCGACGTCGAGTGGCTGATGGCGCGCTCGGCCGGTTACGATTCAGGCTTCGCCCTCGCCACGTCGCGCGACGCGCTGCGTGGCAATCCGCTCACGGGCCGTCTGCTGGAGACGATCCGCGACTGGGAGGCGTTGCGGATGCGGCATGCGTTTTCGGAGCCGCTGCGGGAGGCGATGCGCGACTCGCGGCGGGAGTTCCATCTGTCACGCGTCGGCGAACGCTGGGCGGTGCAGGCCATGGAACGTTCGGCGGCGCTGGAATATGAACACCAGGAACGACAGCCGGGCGAGCCGACGTTCGCGGAGTGGACGTACGAGCAGGCGGGAGAGAAGCAGCCGTTGCAGTGGGTACTGGAAGTGCTGGGGGAGCAGGGGACGGTGGAGGGGGCAACGCTGGAGTTCGATAAGTACTTGACCGTCGAGCTACCGGTGGATGTGGCGGCTGGGCAGACGCTGGTGTGCGATGGAACGAGAACGCTGCGTGTGTACGATGCGCAGGGGAAGCAGGTCAAGAAGCATACGCTGCCGGATGACCTGCCGCAGGTGGCGAAAGGCACGCACGAGGTGATGTTCAGCGGCGCATTCCAGGGCGCTCCGGCTCCCAAGGTCCGCGTCCAATTCCAGTGGCTGGGATCGGCGGTCCTCGTGGAATGAGTTCATTCAAGGCGGAAGTCTCGTAGTCGGCAGAGACGGTGGGCCGTGCGACTCGTAGTCGGCACACGCCGTGTGCCGATCTTGGAGCGGCTTGTCGCCTCCCTGCGATTGTGCGCAATCTACTGGAGTCTTCGGCGGGCGATCGTGTCCGGCACACGGCGTGTGCCGGCTACCATGCGCGTCTCGTAGTCGGCAGAGACGGTGGGCCGTGCGACTCGTAGTCGGCACACGCCGT
>CAZUJM010000370.1:0-4315 GCA_964620405.1 uncultured Pirellulaceae bacterium
GAATCTTCCTGCCCCAGGAGGTGCTCGAGAAAGTCTATCGCGGCAACGCCCAGCGAGTGCTTTACGGGCTGTCGCCCAGGTCGTGAAACGCGGGCGTAGTCGCCGCTGCGACGCGGGCCAGGCGGTCGCGGCGTCTCTTGCGTGAAACGCTTAGCGCGAGGCCGAGATGGCGGCGGCGAGCTGGCTGGTGAGGATCGGCAGCTGTTCCTTGAGGAGGCAGGCGGGGTCGACCACGAGGACGCCCTGCTTCAGCTGCGCGTGTCCCACGTAGATGGGCGGCTGTCCCTTCTGCAGTCGCTGGCAGATGGCCATGGCGAGGCGCGGCGCGTCGGGGTCGTGCAGATGGATTTCGAGCCGTGGCTTGACGCGTTCGACAACTTCCGCGGTCACGCCGGCCGTGGCCAACTGCTGGGCCATTTCGCGAAGCCATCGTCGCCGCTCCTCGCTGCGCGCCTGCTGCTGGCCTTCCGTGAACTCCTCGACCGCCCGCAGCAGCCCGAAGATCTGTTCCTTGGAGACCTTGAGCATTCGTCCGATGCCATGGCGGGGAATTCCGGGCAGGCGGCCGCGGACGACGAGTTCCCCGGGAGGCGACCAGTGCTCGGGATGTTCGTCGAGGTCCATCATCTGCAGGTAGGCCGATCCGACGAGGTCGCGTCGGCCGCAGAGGATGCCCGTGGCCTGGGGGCCGCCGAGCGCCTTGCCGCCGCTGAAGACGATCAGGTCGGCGCCGCTGTCGGAGATCTGCTGCAGGTTGTGCACCGGCGGCAACTGCGCGGCGGCGTCCACCAGCACGGGCAACTGGTGCGCGTGCGCGACGCGGACCACGTCCGCCAGCGGCGGCTGGGACTGCTCGTCGAGCACATACAGCACGCCGACGGTCTGGTCGCTGATCGCCACGTCGAACTCCCACGGTTCCACCGGCCGCACACCGGCGCCGCTGGTCACTTCATCGAGGCCGACCTCGACCAGTTTCGCGCCGGCGGCGCGGACCGCATGGTCGTAGCCGTTGCGGTGCGAGCGGGCGACGAGGAATTCATGCGGCATCGACCGCGTGTCGGGCAGCCGTTCCATGCGGCCGGGATCCCAGCCCGCCAGGATGGCGGCGGCGCCCAGCATCAGGCCAGCCGACGCGCCGCATGTCACCAGCGCCGCCTCCGTGCCGCAGCGCGGCGCCAGGAAGCGGCAGGCGGCGCCGTGCAGGTCTTCCAGCGCCACCACGCAGCGGCTCGCCTCGCGCATCGCCTCCACCACGCCCGCCGACATGGGGGCTCCCC
Organism: uncultured Pirellulaceae bacterium; assembly: GCA_964620405.1. Lineage (GTDB taxonomy): Bacteria > Planctomycetota > Planctomycetia > Pirellulales > Pirellulaceae > CAZUJM01. The sequence goes on from CAZUJM010000370.1 coordinate 1,278, forward strand.
CCAGTCGCGTCACCGTGCCGCGCGCGTTGATGATCGCGGGTACGCCGTAGCGTTCGGAAAGGCTGGCAGCTTCCGAGGATTCCTGGGGCATCGTGGGTTCTCCCGGGGGCGCCTCCACCGCAGCGAACGTCCATCGATCGAGAAGCCAGCAGTGTAACGGCCACCGCGTCCGGCTGTCATGTCCCGTGCGACCAACCCGAGGCAGGACACGGACGGGCAATTCTGGGACGCGAGGAAGCGTCTGGTCGGCGAAACGGTCGCAGGCCTGAACTATTGCTGGCCCCGCTCGTTTTTCCGAACAGGCGAGACCGCCGCGATGGGCCAGCATTCGTTGCGAACACCACGGTCAGACGCCAGCCGGAGGCTCCGTCGCGTGCAGCAGTCCGCGAATGTAGCCGTAGGCGAACAGCCGGCCAAGCATGGTGTAGCCCGGTTCGCCGTCGTCCTCGCCCACCAGTTGCGGCACATGGTCGGGCCGGATCGGACCCGTGAATCCAACCGCCCGCAGCGCCCTCATCGCCTCCGCCATGTCCGTGGGACCGTTGTCGTGGAACGTTTCGGCGAACGACTCGGGCGTGCCGCGGACATCGCGAAAATGGACGTACTGGATGTGCGGCCCAAGCAGCCGGATGGTGGCCGGGATATCGGCATTCATCGTGGCGAACGTTCCCTGGCAGAAGCAGATGGCGTTCGAGGCGCTGGGCGCGAGCTGCACGAGTCGTTCGAACGCGGCCACCGTGTGCAGGATGCGCGGCTTGCCAAGCAGCGACGGTAGCGGCGGATCGTCGGGATGCATGCAGAGCATCACGCCCGCATCCTCGGCAACGGGCAGGAGATCGTTGAGCAGTCGCTCGAGTAGGTCCCACATCCGTTCGGGAGTCAACCGCCGCGCTCGCTCCTCGGCGTCCGGCTGGGGCGACTCATATCCCAGCAGCACGGCCTGCTCCACATCCGCCAGGTGAAAGGCCGTCACCTTCGCGCCGCCCCGCTCGGGCGCGTCGAGCCGTGTGCGAGCCCAGTCGGTACCTGCCATGAAGTTGTAGCAGAGCCGCTGGATGCCCGCTTCACCCATGTCGCGGATCAACTGTCGCAGCGCGGCCACTTCGCGCCCATCATCACAACCGAGCTTGAGGTTCTCGATGGGCAAATAGCCCTCGATGACCGCCAGCCGCAGCCCGAAGCGGCCGACCCGCGCCTGGGCCTCCCGGATCGCCGCCAGCCCGGGACCCGGATAGCGATGCACCAGATCGGTGACGCCGCACTGCGCGGCCAGCTGCAGGTTCTCGTCCGAAAGGGGCGTCAGCACGGAAGCGAGTTGCATGGAAGCTCCGGGATGAACGCGAAGCGACTCGGGGCTTCGCGTGGATTCGTGTTGGCGAGTAGCGAACGCGGAGGGCGACGCGATCGCGCCGCGGCTTCTCCATCACATTCCACCGGCGTTTGACGGATGTCGGTCAGCCTAGCGGCAGGACCTTGCCGGCGACGTCGGTGAGGCGGAAATCACGGCCGGCGTAGCGGTAGGTCAGCCGTTCGTGGTCCATGCCCAGGTAGTCGAGGATCGTGGCGTGGAGATCGTGCACGTGGACTCGATTGTGGACGGCGCGAAAGCCGAAGTCGTCGGTTTCGCCGTAGCTGCGTCCGCCGGGAACGCCGCCGCCGGCCATCCACATGGTGAATCCGTAGTGGTTGTGGTCGCGGCCATTGCCATTTTCCGAAGTGGGCGTGCGGCCGAATTCACCACCCCACACCACCAGCGTCTCGTCCAGCAGGCCTCGCTGGCGGAGGTCGCGAAGCAGCGCAGCGATGGGGCGGTCGATGTCCTGGCACAGTCGGCGGACACTGTTGTCGTGGTCGCCGTGCGTGTCCCAGGGCTGGCTGTCCCCATAGTACACCTGCACGAAACGCACGCCCTGTTCACTCAACCGCCGCGCCAGCAGGCAGCCATTCGCGAAGTGCCCCTCGCCGTACATCGCACGCGTGGCCTGCGATTCACGCGACAGGTCGAATACCTCAGTCGCCGAGAACTGCATGCGGAAGGCCGTCTCCATCGCCTGCAATCGGCCTTCCAACTGGCCGTCCGGTCCGCTCCGCTCCAAGTGGATCTGGTTCAACTCGCGCATCAACGCCACCTGCTCCCGCTGCGACGCACGCGAGGCCGCCGCGTTGCGCAGGTAAGGGATCAGCTTCTCGGGCGTCGTGTCGCTGTGGTTGATGTAGGTGCCCTGGTGCGAGCTGGGCAGGAAGGCGCTCGTCCACAGAATCGAGAACCGTACCGGACGGCCAGGGCACAGCACGACGTAGTCGGGCAGGTCCGAGTTCTCGCTGCCCAGCCCGTACGATATCCACGATCCCATGCTCGGCCGCGTCGGCAGGATCGTGCCGTTGTTCATCAGCAGCAGCGCCGGTCCATGGTTCGGGTTATCGGTGTAGACCGAGCGGAGGACGCAGAGCTGGTCGATCTCCTGGCCGAGTTGCGGGAGCAGTTCGCTGACGGGTAGGCCCGACTGGCCTCGCGGACTGAATCTGAACGGCGAAGGCATCAGGCCCGCCGTCTTGCGTTCGGTCCGCAGGTCGACCTCGGCCGGACGCTGGCCGGCGAACTGCTGCAACGCCGGCTTGGGATCCAGCAGGTCCGGCCCGAACGGACCGCCGTTCATGAACAACTGGATCACCCGCTTCGCCTTCGGCCGGCGATGCGACGGCAGCGAAGCCGCCGCCGCCTCCTCATGAAACGCACTCGCCAGCCCCAGGCTGCCCATGCCGGCACCCAGCTGCTGGATCATCGCGCGTCGCGTCCAGTTCGTGCTCATGGAAGCCCCACCGCTCTCCGTCGTTTCGCTCCGAGTGACATCCGATTGTCCCTCGCCACCGCGACGAGGAACGTCTCGATCGACCATCGCTCGTCAATCGACATAATGAAACTCATTCACTCCCAGCAACGCCTGCAGGTAGTCCTGCCAACGCAAGCCCGCCTCCGTGGCGGCCTTACTCTCCGTGCCCTTCGTGGTTGCCTTACTCTCCGTGCCCTCCGTGCCCTC
>CAZUJM010000371.1:0-4309 GCA_964620405.1 uncultured Pirellulaceae bacterium
CTGGAGGGCGGCGAAATTGAACCGGTGATGACCGGCGGCATGGACAATCCGGTGGAAGTCGCCTTTTCGGCCGAAGGCGAACGCTTCTTCACGACGACCTTCTTCCAGCACCCTGGCGGCGGCCGCCGCGACGGGCTGGTGCATGCGATCTACGGAGGCGTCTACGGCAAGCAGCATGCGGTCCTGGAGGGTCACCCACGCACCGGCGAGTTGATGCCGGTCCTGACGCATCTCGGCCCCCAGCGGCCTGGCCTGCTTGAAGCACGAAGGCCTGGAACGCGAGGCCGCACCGGGCATTGGCCGGCGCGGCGACCTGGTCGCTGCCTGCTTCAACCTGCACCAGGTGACGCGGCATGAAAGGGAGCCGTCGGGCGCCACATTCCAGACGCGCGACCATGTTCTGGTCAACAGCAGCGACCTCGACTTCCATCCCACCGACGTGCTGGAGGATGCCGATGGCAGCCTGCTGATCGTCGATACCGGCGGCTGGTACAAGCTCTGCTGCCCCACATCGCAGCTGTACAAGCCCGACGTGCTGGGCGGCATCTACCGACTTCGGCGCGTTGCCGCGCAGCCGCTGGACGATCCTCGCGGTCTGCGGCTCGAGTGGGCGGCGGCGGACTTGGAACAGCTTGTCGGGCTGCTGGAGGATCCCCGGCCGGCGGTGGTCGACCGTGCCGTGCAGACGATCGCCATTTCGCATGCGGATGCGGCCGGTGTAGCTGCGCTGCGGCGGATGCTGCGGGAATCGACGTCGCCCGAGGCGCGGCGCGCAGCGGTCTGGAGCCTGATCCGGATGGCCCCGGCCGATGTTGCCCCGGTCGCGCGCGAGGTAACGCGCACGGCCCTGCGGGACTCCCACGGGTCGGTGCGTCACGCGGCCGCGCAAGGGGCAGCCCTGCATCGCGACCAGGCCGCGCGCCTTGACCTGGAGTGGCTGCTGCACGATCCATCGCCCGCCCTGCGCCGCGTCGCGGCCGAGGCGTTGGGACGACTGGGTCGGCCCGAATCGGTGCCGGCACTGGTCGCCGCGCTGCAAGGTACTTCGCCCGCCTCCGACCGAGTGTTGCAGCACGCGCTGGTCTATGCCTTGCTGGAGATCGGTGACGCCGGCACGCTAAGGGGAGCGTTGGCCCAGGCCGAGGCCGAGTCGCGGGCAGGCCTGCTGCTGGCGCTGGACCAAGTCGCTGGCGGGCAGCTGGCTGCTGCCGACGTCATCCCGGGACTGTTCGACTCGAACCCATCCCTCCACGCCGCCTCCGCATTCATTCTCGGCAGGCATCGCGAATGGGGGCGGGAGTTCCTGGCCGACCTCGGCACGCGCGTGCGCGCCAGTGACAAGTACCTGTCACTCGGACGGGACGACAAACCGAGTCAGGATTCCGGCGATGAAACGTCTCCGCTGGAGCAGGCGGTTGCCGAGTTGGTGATGGACGGAAACTTCCAGGAGGCGCTTGGGGACTGGTGGCAGGAGCACCCCGAGGAGGCCTTGCGTGTTCCCGGCCTCTGGAAAGCGGTGCGACATGCGAAACTCGAACGATACGAACCGGCGCTGCAGCGCGGCATGGCTAGCCTGCTGGAACGCCGGGATGCGACCACGGACCGCGCGATCCTGCAGCTGCTGGCCTCCAGCGAAGCGACCGCCACGGAGCGACCGTTGCTCGAGGCGCTCCGAACCGTGGCCGACGATGAACGACGGACCGTCGACGATCGACTCATCGCCCTATCCCTGCTGACCGTCGATCAACCGCTGGACGAACGGGGTTTCTCGATGCTGCTGCGGGCGCTGGCCGACGAATCGCAACCGGGCGGACGCATCCTGGCCGCGCGCGGGTTGGCGTCCGCGCGACTGGAGGAGACACAGCAGCAAGCGATCGTCGACGCCTTGCCCCAGCTGGGCCCGGTGGAAGTATCGAGTGTGCTGCCGCTGTTCCGCGAGCTCCAGAAGGGCCCCACGGCCGAGCGGCTGGTGAAGACACTGGCCGGCCTGCCGGCCCTGGCCGTGATCCCTCCAGCCGCGCTCCGCGACGCGCTCGGCCAACTCGACGCATCCACGCGCCAGCCCTTGGACGAGGCCCTGGCGCGAGTGCATGCCGAAGTGAAGGACCAGCCGGCGCGACTGCAACAGCTGCTCGAGCGTCTCCCCGACGGCGACATCCGGCGCGGCCAGGCGGTGTTCCACAGCGCGAAGGCCGCCTGCTTCTCCTGCCATGGCATGGGCTACCGCGGTGGCGACGTCGGGCCGGACCTGACGCGGATCGGCCAGGTCCGGGCGAAACGCGACCTGCTGGAGGCCATTGTCTTCCCGAGCGCCAGTTTCGTGCGCAGCTACGAGCCGTATTCGGTCGTGACGCGTGAGGGCACGATTCACCAGGGCGTCCTGCGCGAGGAGCAGGCCACGCGCGTGGTGCTCGTCAACGGCCAGCGCCAGCGGGTGGAGATCACTCGAAGCGACATCGAGGAGATGCAGCCCTCCCGCGTGAGCATCATGCCCAGCGGGCTGGACCAGCTGCTGTCGGAGCAGGAGCTGGCCGACCTGCTGGCGTTCCTGGAATCGTCGCGTTAAGACCGCGTGGTCTGCGGGAACCTCTGGAGTGCCCGGAGCACGCGAGGCGACTCAGACCGGCCGATCCAGCTCGGGCAATAGACGAGGCAGGCCGGCGCGAAACCCGCGGCCCCCCGGGCCGAAGGCTTCCGAACGGGGGCCGAGCGATCCGCCCCCATGGTTTTCGAGGAGGCCGATCACCGGGCGCGGCCACGGAAAAAGATTTTGAGGCGGCCCGGGGTTGGATTACAATCGGGGCCGTTCGTCTCCCACCGATTCATCCCGCCTGTCCCTTGGAGTTGCAAAGATGGCGAAACGTGCCGCCGCATCGCGACGCGATTTTCTCAAGACGAGTTCCCTGGCTGCGACCGTGTTCGGGCTGCCGACGATCATCCCGGCGAGTGCCTTGGGCCGTGACGGACGTGTGGCTCCCAGCGAACGCATCCAGATGGGCTTCATCGGCACCGGCGGCAAGGGTCGGCACAACATGGAGCAGTTCCTGGGCTTCACCGACTGCCAAGTGCTGGCCGTCTGCGACGTCGACTCCAAGCACCAGGATGCCGCGAGCAACATGGTGAACGAGCGGTATGGCAACCAGGACTGCAAGGCCATCCACGACTACCGCGAACTGGCGGCCCACCCAGGGCTGGACGCCATCTGCGTCTCCACGCCGGACCACTGGCATGCAGTGGCGACCGTGGCGGCCCTGCAGGGCGGCAAGGATGTTTACTGCGAGAAGCCGCTGAGCAACTCGGTGTATGAGGGCCGAGCGATCTGCCGAGCTGCCGCCTTGAACAATCGCATCGTGCAGACGGGCAGCCACGAACGATCGGGCGACACCCGTCGCATGGCCTGCGAACTGGTGCGAAACGGACGCATCGGCAAGCTGCACACGATCCGCATCAACCTGCCCACCACCGACCAGCACCACCTGCAGGTCAAGCAGTGGCTGGAGCCGGCGCCGGAGATGCCGATTCCGGAGTCGTTGGACTGGGATATGTGGCTGGGACACACGCCGGTTGTGCCGTACACCGAAAAACGCTGCCATTTCTGGTGGCGGTTCATCCTCGCGTACGGCGGTGGTGAGATGACCGATCGCGGTGCCCACGTCATCGACCTGGCACAGCTCGGCGCCGACAAGGACAACACGGGGCCGGTCGAATACATCGCTCGCGGCTCCCGCAACGCCAGCGGTCTCTTCGACGCCTTCATGGACTATGTGTTCGTGAACATCTACGCCGACGGCCTGAAGATGATCGGCTCCACGGCCGGGCCTCGCGGCGTCAAGTTCGAGGGCGACGAGGGCTGGATCTTCATCCATGTGCACGATCCATTGGTCGAGGCCAGCGATCCGCGAATCCTGGAGTCGCAGCTGCAAGAAGGTGAAATCAGCCTGGGTCGCAGTCCCGGCCATCATCGGAATTTCATCGACTGCGTTCGTTCGCGGCAGGAGCCCATGGCTTCGGCCGAAGTGGGGCATCGCACGGCCACGATCTGCCACTTGAACAACATCGCGATGAAGCTGGGCCGGTCGCTCCAGTGGGACCCGGTGAACGAAGTGGTGATCGGCGACGAAGAAGCTAACAAGCTGCTGAAGCCCGACATGCGTTCACCGTGGAATCTCAGCTAGTTGAGAAATCGTCGTCCCGGCTTGCCGGACCTCAAGCGGTCTCACGCCGCGCGGTTCTTGGAAACCCGCGCGGCGATCGGGCGCGCCAGTGGTAGTGAGCCAGTGGTAGTGAGCCAGTGGTAGTGAGCCAGTGG
>CAZUJM010000372.1:0-4209 GCA_964620405.1 uncultured Pirellulaceae bacterium
CTCCTCCGACAACAGGTCCGCCGGAATCGTCAACGGCAGGTCGGCCGCGATGTCCTCCGCCTGACGCTGGTGGTCGAATCGCAGGCCGAGTTCCTGTTGCAAGTAGTCCAGCGACCGGCGATGGTCCTGGTCGTAGGCCAGCAGGTTTTGGCGATGGCGGATTTCACGCACCAGCCCGGTCACGCCGTAACGCTCGACCCACTTTTGGACCAGCGGCTCCACCTGGTCGAACTGCCGCAGCTGCTGCAGGTGGAGGCAGTGGTAGTAGTAGTACTCTTCGGTGCCCGGCACCAGTTGCTGCAGGGCCTGCGCGCGGTCGGCCGCCAGCGAGAACTGCTCGAGGTAGCTGATCTCGCCGGTCCAGCCCGCCATGGTGGGCAGGCAGGCACTGATCAGCAGCGTGGCCGCGGACAGACGCTGGTGGAGCGGACGGGCAGGACGCATAGGGCAGATTCCTCATGCCTTGTGAGGGGAGTGGATGCGGAGCCACGGCTGGCTCGGCGATGGACTCACCAGTATCATGGCCCGTCCAACGAGATTAGACGTCCACGGGCCGGGTAAAGGTTCCGGTTTTCCGCGAATATTTTGGTCCAGCCACAGGCCTGAAGAAATGGGGTCGGGTCTTCTCGGGTCGTCCCCCGGTCGGATATGTCCCCGGGCGTGGGCCATGAAAAGGCGACCTGCCTTGCGGGAGTCGCCGCGGAGCCTCTTGGTTTCACCAAGGAGCTCCCTGGTTTTGCCATGAAGGAGGACTGAGCCATGGGTCGGGACGCAGCATTCTACGAAGCCATCAGGCGGCTCCTGCGGGCGATCGCCATGGCAGCGGTGACGGCCGGCTGCTGGTCCGTCTTGCACGCGACTGCTTGGGGAGCCGGCCCCCAGCAGCCCGACTCGCGGGACGCCGCCCTGCGGGACGGCCTGATCCGCACGGTGCTGGGGACCGGCCGCGATACGCGGGGACTGGTCGGCCCGGCGACGGCGTCGAACGTCGGCAACCCGTTCGGCGTGGAGATCGGTCCGGACGGGGCCCTGTATGTGACCGAAGTGACAAACCATCGCGTCTGGCGCGTCGACCGCGCACGGGGCGAGGCGACGATCGTGGCCGGCACGGGCGAGAAAGGTTATCGCGGCGATGGAGGCCCCGCGCGCGACGCGCAGTTGAACGAACCGTACGAACTGCGTTTTGACGCGGAGGCGAATCTGTACTTCGTCGAGATGCAGAATCACCTTGTGCGCCGCGTCGATGCGAAGTCGGGGATCATCACCACGGTGGCGGGAACTGGCGAAGCGGGCTACGCGGGCGACGGAGGTCCGGCCGTCGCGGCGCGGATGAACCAGCCGCACAGCCTCGTTCTGGACGGGAAAGGCGGACTCTACGTCGCCGATATCGGCAACCATCGCATCCGTCGCGTGGATCTGTCCAACGGTCGCATCGAGTCGATCGCGGGCAACGGCGATCGGCAGCTGCCGGTAGCGGGCGAGCCGGCGCGGGACCGCCCCGTGCTGGGCCCGCGCGCGCTGTTCATCACCGACCGCACGCTGTGGGTCGCGCTGCGCGAGGGCAACAGCGTCTGGCGGTTGGACCTGGACCACGGTCGCTGGCAGCATGTGGCCGGTACCGGTGAGAAAGGGTATACGGGCGACGGAGACGCCGCCACGCGCTGCACCTTCCAGGGCCCCAAGGGACTGGCCGTCGATCGCGCCGGAGACGCCTGGGTTGTCGATACCGAAAACCAGGTGATCCGCCGCATCGTGGCGCGCACGGGAACCGTCGAGACCGTGGTGGGGCGAGGCCCGCAGCATCGCGGGTACGCGGGCGACGAGGGCCCGCCACGGCAGGCCCTGTTGAATCGCCCGCATGGCATCTGTGTGGACGCGCGGGGTGTCGTCTATATTGGCGACAGCGAGAACCATCGTGTGCGGGAAGTTACCTGGCCCTGAAGATTGGGCCGGTGTGTACGCCCCTGACAACTGCTCGTCGCTCGATCTCCTTCCGTCCCCTGCATGCGCCGCCCATGAATCCGATCAAGAACATTGCCGCCTACCGTTTCGTATCGCTCGACCGACTGGTCGAACGTCGCAAACAGCTACGCACCTGGTGCAAGGAGCTTGATCTCTCGGGGACCATCCTGCTCAGCACCGAGGGTATCAACCTGTTCGTGGCGGGCAGCGAAGCGGCCGTGGACCGGTTCCTGGAGCTGCTGCGAAGCGACGAGCCGTTCCGCGAGCTAGAGGTGAAGGCCAGCTACAGCGACGCGGTGCCTTTCCGTCGACTGCTGGTGAAGATCAAGCCGGAGATCATCGCCTTCGAGCCGTCGGGCCTGGGGCCGCGCGAGGGTGCGGCGCCGAAACTGCCGGCTCGCCAACTGAAGGCCTGGCTGGATGAAGGCCGCCCCGTGCGGCTGCTGGACGTGCGGAATGACTACGAAGTGAAGCTCGGCACGTTTCGCGACGCGGTCCCCATCGGCGTCTCGCACTTCCGCGATTTCGCCAGCCAGGTCGTGCGCCTGCCGCAGGAGTGGAAGGACGAGCCGGTGGTGATGTTCTGCACGGGAGGCATCCGCTGCGAGAAGGCCGGGCCCTACCTGGAGCAGCAGGGGTTCCGGCAGGTGTACCAGCTGGACGGCGGCATCCTGAAGTATTTCGAGGAGTGTGGCGACGCGCACTACGATGGCGACTGCTTTGTGTTCGACCAGCGTGTGGCACTCGACAGCCATCTGCGCGAGACCGACACGGCCCTGTGTTTCGCCTGCCAGATGCCGCTGACAGTCGAGGAGCAGGCCTCGCCGCAGTACGTGCCGGGCGCATCGTGCCCGTACTGCTATCGTACTCCGGACGAGACGATGCAGGAGTCGATCGCGCGGCGCGAGCGCGCGTTGCGGGCGCTGGCGGATCCGTTGCCAGGCAGCCAGCCATACGAGAATCGTCGACCGGTGGTAGTGCCGCAAAGGCTGGATGGAGTGACGGCGCGGGAGCTGATGACGGCGCTGTTCACGCATGTAGAAGCGCCGGTCTGGGACGAGGTGTTTGCCGCGGGACGCGTGCAGCGGCAGGGCGAGTCGATCGGGCCGCATGCGGTGGTGCTGGCCGGCGAGCGGATTGAAAATGTCGTGCCGGGCACGGTGGAGCCTGCCGTGAATCCGGCCATCGAGATCGTGCATGAGGACGAAGCGCTGGTCGTGGTCAACAAGCCCGCGCCGCTGCCCATGCATCCCTGCGGCCGCTTCAACCGCCATACGCTCATCTACCTGCTCAACGAAGTGTATCGTCCGCAGGTGCTGCGCGTGGCCCACCGGCTGGACGCCAACACGACGGGCGTGGTCGTCCTGTCGCGAACGCGCCACGTGGCCGGGCAGGTGCAGCCGCAGTTTGAACGCTGCGAAGTCGAGAAACGCTATCTGGTGCAGGTGGCCGGCCATCCGGATCAGGATGCGTTCGACTGCGGTGCGTCGATCGGCGCGATCGCGGCGCGTCTCGGGGCACGCGAGGTGAAGGAGGGCGGGCTCACGTCGCTCACCCGGTTTCGCGTGCTGGAGCGGCGCGGCGACGGCACCAGCTATCTGGAGGCGCGGCCGATCACCGGACGCACCAACCAGATTCGCCTGCACCTGGCCCACCTGGGGCTGCCCGTCCTGGGCGATCCGATCTACGGCGAAGGTGTCGATCCCACGGCCATGCCGACGCTGGCGGTGGGCGATCCGCCGCTGCGACTGCACGCTTGGCGCGTGACGCTCTGGCATCCTCTGGAACGTCGCCATGTGACGTTCCACGCGCGGCCGCCCGCCTGGTTCGAGGCGAAGCTGGCTTGAACGATCGGGCCGCGCGATCCCGCGGGAACTTGTCCCCCGGCTCTACTCCAGCACCTGGCCTTCCGCCACCAACCGGCGTCGCAGTTCGTCGACGTCGATCTGCTGTACGCTCCGCTGCTGCTCGATGGCCAGCGACGCGGCCGTCGCGGCCGAGTGGCCGAGGATCATGAACACGGGCTCCATGCGGATCGACCCGTAGGCGATGTGCGAAGCCGACAGGCAGACGGGCACCAGCAGGTTGGCCGTTTCGCCCTTGCGCGGCACGATGGAGCGGTAGCTGATGCGATAGGGGCCGCCCGGTGACACCTGCACGTCGCCTTCGTTGGCGGCGTGGCCCGCGCCGTCGACGTATCGCTGCGTGTTGTGGGAGTCCATGTTGTAGGAGCCCATGCCGACCGAG
>CAZUJM010000373.1:0-3407 GCA_964620405.1 uncultured Pirellulaceae bacterium
GGCACCGGGGACGAAGGCAGCGTGCTGATCGGATCGCTGAATCCGAACTACGTGAGCGTGAAGGCGATCTGCGACATCCGCCCGTTCAGCGTGCACCGCGCGTTCCATGGCGACTGGTCGACGGTGAACACGATCGACGTGCGGCCCGGTCTGATGAAGGTCTACGGCTGGCAGAGCGAAGATGAGGCACGCCGCAACGTGACGGTGTACCAGGACTACGCTGAAATGCTGAAGGATCCGAACATCGAGGCGGTGATCATCGCCTTGCCGCTGCACCTGCACGCCCCGGTCGCCATCGCCGCGATGCAGGCCGGCAAGCATGTGCTGACCGAGAAGCTGATGGCGTACGACGTCGCTTCGTGCAAGAACATGGCACGTTCGGCCAAGGCCACGAACATGATTCTGGCCACGGGCCATCAGCGCCACTACAGCGTGCTGTATGACAACGCGGTCAATCTCATCCGCTGGGGCCTGCTGGGCCAGATCCACCACATCCGCGCCCAGTGGCACCGCGGTAACCTGCCGGGCCGTGACAGCTGGAAGCAGCCGTTGCCGGGTGGCGAGGTGATGGCCGACGGCAAGGTGCGCGACGAGATTCTCTCGGGCCTGAAGCGTCTGGAATCCCAGATGAAGCGGACCGATCTGTCGCCGGCGGAAGTGTCGATGGTCGAGAAGCAGCTGGCGATGTGGCAGGCCTGGAACGAAGACCGCAACATCAAGCCGGAGGACTACGGCTACGAGACCAAGACGCTGGAAGGCGGCCGCGTTCGGTCGGCCATGGAAGAGCTCTGCCGCTGGCGGCTCTGGGACCGCACGGGCGGCGGCCTGATGGCCGAACTCGGCAGCCATCAGCTGGACGCCGCGACCATCTTCATCAGTTCGCTCCGTCAGGACGGCAAGAAGGCTCACCCGCTGAGCGTCCATGCGGTTGGCGGACGCCACATCTTCCCGGTGGATCGCGACTGCCACGACCATGTGTACTGCACGTTCGAGTTCCCCGGGCCCGGTTACGACCCTCGCGAGGATGCCGACTACTACGGCTTCGCCGACCCGGTCACCGGCTACTCCGCCAAGGAAGGGATCCCGTCCTACGAGAAGGATCCCAGCAAGCGAATCGTGGTCACCTACTCGACGATCAACGGCAACGGCTACGGCGGTTACGGGGAGATCGTGATGGGTACCAAGGGAACGCTGGTGCTGGAACGCGAGAAGGAAGTGATGCTCTACAAGGACGCCGACACAGACACCAAGGTGTCTGTGAAGGACGACAAGGGCGGTCCGACCATGGACACCTCCTACAGCGGCGACATGGGCACCATGGCCAAGGCCGCTGATACCGGTCCGGTGAGCCGCGGGTACACCGAGGAGATCGAGCACTGGGCGTGGTGCATCCGCAATCGGGCTCCGGAAAACATGCCGCGATGCCGACCGGAAGTGGCCCTGGGAGACGCCGTCATCGCGCTGGGCGGCAACGTGGCCATGCGGAACGGCGCCGCCGGCAAGGGTGGCTACCTGAAGTTCGAGGAGTCGTGGTTCGATGTGGACAGCGACGATACTCCGGACGGTTCCACGCCGCAAAAGTACGCCTGATCCACCGGGATAGCGAGCGGATCTGGTTCAAGCCAAGCCCGCCGGGAAGTCGTGCCAACGACGGCCCGGCGGGCTTTTTTCGTACGGTCGCGGAAGGGGTCTCCGATCAGTCCGGAACGAGGGCCGTGGACCCGGCGACACCTGCCCTCTCTTCCTGCCCGCGGTCGCCCGGGTTCCGGCAACCGGGATGGAGCTTGGCTGCTACGGGTGCCCGGGCGTCTGTTCAACGATCTGATCATCGCCTGCCCGCAAGGCACTCCAACGTTCGGCGGATGCATGCGGCGACGTCTCGAGCGGACGGGGACACCCTCAGGCGAGAGAGGGCTATCGGAGGGCGCGTCGTCAGCCTTTTGGCGGCGAACTCCTTGTAATCGAATGCGCGATGGTGGATAGTCTGAAAGCGTCCGCCGGGCGTTCGCCTCCTTGGTCCGCAGTAACTAACGTGGGGATGAACTCCGATCGGAGGCCTCCTCGACCTTCCTCGACTGCAGCACGGCTACGCTCTCCTGTTGTTGGATTGGATCCGTCGCGTCCCAGCCGGTAGTTTGACGCAGGCGGGTTGGATCGGCCGCGCCGGAGCGATGCCGTGGGAATGCCGGTAGACTTGGGTTGGCGGGTGTCCCGGGAGCACCGGTCAGGGGCCGGGTAGCCTTCTGGATACCCCGACGGGAGCCGCTGGACCCAAAAAACGACAGCAGCCGAAACCTTGGTCGGCTCCGGTTGGCCCTGGTTTTCCTGTCTCCTGCGGCCCCTGGGGACCCGGGGGGGAAATCCCCAGAGGGCAGCAGCTTTGTCAGGCATCTTCCTGCTTCCTGTCCTACCCTTGGGCATTCCGCGGGAGGTTTAGGTCGCGCATTTCCGCCATCGTTGTTTCCAGGTTCCGTTGACAAGAAAGTGACTGTATGGGGCTCTCCAATCTGCGTTTCTCGACGCGCATGATCATCTTGATCGCGCTGTTCATCGTGGGAATGCTCGCGATGGAGTTAATGCATCGCAAGGTTCTCTCGGAAATGCGCGTCAATGGGCCGCTCTACACGCGGATCATCGAGGGAAAAGATATTGTTGCCGATATTCTGCCCCCGCCCTTGTACTTGGTCGAGTCGTACCTGGTCCTGCATCAGGTCATGAACGATTCGAAGATCGTGGATCGTCCCACGCTGATGGCCAAGTTCAACTCCTTGGAGGAGGAGTACAACAAGCGGCACGCGTTCTGGATCGCCAATCTTCGCGACAACGGCGTGTTGAGCGAAATCAATACCCTGCTGACGAAGACCTCCTATGATCCGGCCCGCGCCTTCTATCGAGATGCCCGCAGAATCATTCTGGACAGGATCGGCGACGAGCCGGCGACTGCGGAGATGATCGCGGAATTCAATGGAACCATCGACAAGCACTACGAACAGCATCGGATGGCCATCGACGAGACCGTGGTGCAGGCCAACGCGCTGGTGGAGGCATTGCAGGTCGAGGCCGAGCAGAAGACGCGACAATGGAATCAGCGCATGCTGGTCTTTGGCCTTTCGCTGCTCGCGGCCGTGCTGGGTTTTGGTTGGAGGATTGCCCAGAGCATCCTGGGCCCCACGAATCGGCTGCAGAAACGCATGGAAGAGATTGAACGGGCGGCCACGGAGCAGGACTCCTACGCCCAGGGATTCAGCGCGTCCGCAGCGGAAATTGCCAGCGCCGTGAAGGAGATCTCAGCCACCGGCCAGGAGTTGCAGTCCACGACGAACGAACTGCAGGAGCGTGCCAACCAGGCATCCGGCCTGGCGGACTCCGGCCGCACCTCGCTTAACCAGATGCAGGCCAGCATGCAG
>CAZUJM010000373.1:3417-4196 GCA_964620405.1 uncultured Pirellulaceae bacterium
GCCGATTCGACCGGCTCGATCTCCTCGAAGTTGGGAGTGGTGCGGGAGAAAGCCAGCGGTATCAATTCCGTGGTGACCACGATCACGAAGGTGGCCGACCAGACCAACCTCCTCTCCATCAACGCGGCCATCGAAGCCGAGAAGGCCGGGGAAGCGGGCCGCGGGTTCCTGGTGGTCGCCCGCGAAATTCGTCGCTTGGCCGACCAGACGGCGGTGGCAACGCTCGATATCGAGCAGATGGTGCGGCAGATGCAGGCCGCCGTCTCCTCGGGCGTCATGGAGATGGACAAGTTCCGGGAAGACGTCCGCAACGGAATCGGCCAGACCTCGACCATCTCGGAGCAGATGAGCCAGATTCTCGACCAGGTCCATTCGCTCACTCATCAGTTCCACAATGTGCGAGAAGCCGTTTCGCAACAGTCGCTCGGCGCGCAGCAGATTGATGATGCGATGAGCCAGTTGGTGGGCGGAGTTCGCCATGTGGCCGGAGCGGCCCGGGAGTTCAATCAAGCGGCTCTGAACCTGCGTGAGTCGGTCGGCACCATCAAGGGGTAGGATGCAAGTCGGTTGCTGCCGCTGCGATTTTCGCGGGCGGCGGCTTGGGGATCGTGTTGGCGGAAGGGTTGTCGCGGCGTCGTCTCCATGGGGCGTGCGGGGAAGGCGGATCCTCGGCGTTCTCGTGCGGATCGTCCCGGTCGGGATGGGTTCGCCCAAGGTTTACCCGCAACAGGGGAATGGTTTTCATGGGACTAGGGAATCTGCGTTTTGTAACCCGCATG
>CAZUJM010000374.1:0-4152 GCA_964620405.1 uncultured Pirellulaceae bacterium
TTGGTTTCCAGCACGATGCGCGCGATCGGCCCGTCGGCCGTACCCTGGCGATTCACCACGCGACCCACCGGCTTGAACTTCACCGTCAGTCCCTGCTTGACCAGTTTGTCTGTCTTGCTGGCGTTCGGCAGTTCGACTGCGAGGATTTCCGCAGGGTCGACGGAGGCAACACGGACCTGCAGGTCCGCGGAGTCGTTTCCTTTGAAGATCAGCCAGAGGTTCTTGGTGGTCTCCTGGGAACCGCTGAGCTTACCGACGCGCCAGATGCCGGCGCGGCTGTCATAGCCGGGGCCAACGAAGGTTACGTTGCCGTTGACGGTGCCTTGGATGGGAACATCGAGGGGTTCGAGGTCGGACTGGTCGGTGAAGATTCGCATCTGCTGCTGGAATCGGCCGATGGAGAGGCCGGGACGCACGCGGACGGTAATTCGGCTGCCGCTAACGGCATGTGGAATCAGCTTCACGGCGTCGGGAGCCATGGGCTGGATGTCCGCTTCGAAGAACGACGCCGTGGCCGTGTCCAGGAACTCAACACGACTGGCGGCCAGGGGCTGTTCGCGATAGCCGACCAGGTCGATGGACGTCTCCTGGGCCTGGCCGGCCACCACTCCGTCGAGGCTCACGGCGGGTGGAACGACTTCCACGATCTGCTGGACGCGGCCCTTGATGGTCAGGTCGAGTTCGACACGGGCGGGGTCGTTGGTCTGGAATCGCGCGCTCTGCTGGAAATCGGGGCGGTTCGTCGACGGCTGCCATGTCAGGGTCACTTGGCTGCTGCCGTTGGGTTCAATCTCGCTCTTGGACACCGCCACCTCGGTGCACTGGCAACTCTTGTCGACGAAACGCAGGCTGAGCGGCGCGTTGCCGCGGTTGGATACCGTGAAGGTGTGCGATCGCTTTTCATTGCGGGACATGACACCGAAGTCATGAACGGCGTCGCCTTCGACGAAGGCACGAGCACGCAACGGTTGGGCTTCGCCGGGCGCTTCGGGGCCGGAGGCGGGGTTCTGGTTCGCCCACGCCAGGGGCTTGGAGAAGTGATGCTGGTCCCGCCAGGATCCAAATTGGTAGTACGCCGCCGATGCTCCGGCGAGACTGCCCGTCAGGACGCTCAGCACCACGAGTCCCAGGAGCTTTTTCATGCGTGGATTCCTTCGGCAGGAACGGGGGAGGAACGCAGCCCTACGGCCCGCCAGCGGGGCCGCCTCCCTTCATACTACCTCGGGCCGATTCGCGCGGGAACCATTGCCCCAGTTGCCACCGTCGCGGTGGATTGGCGAGCGGCTCGAGGCCAGGTCGGTGAAGGCCGCGTCGACCGCTGGGTGCGGGCTATTCTCTTCAGGCCGATGCGGGTGGGCGACGGGAGAGAACCGACCGCAGGTGGTTGCGGCAACGCGTGAAGAAGTCGTGGTAGGACACCTGCTGGTAGTCCGGGTAGGTCCAGGGGCAGTTCTGCCAGCGACCGCCGCGGAACTGGAGCGTGAATTCGGCGTAGATGCCGTCGGACAGGTAGAGCCGATGGGCGTGATTCTTGGTGGAAGCGAGGACCAGTTTGTCCTCGGCCAGATAGCCGGGATCGAGGTTTAGCGGCCGCGGCTCCGGATGGCCGGCCGCTGCGGCGTATTCCTCTTCCCAGGCATTGGTGCGGATCTTGATGGAGGCCAGCTGCCCCGGATCGATCGGCTGCTCCACGGCTAGAAACGCCTTCAGCAGGCCGGAGCCCATCGAGGCTCGATAGTAGTCGGTCTGTTCGAACGGGAAACGATCGCTCGGGGCAAGCAGCGAACCGAACTCATCGGCGAACCGCCGTTCGGCCCAGTCCAACGCTTCGGGGTAGCGGCTGGAGACAGCGACCAGCAGCAGGACGGGCGCGGGTCCGTGGATGTTTCCCATGAGCGTCCTGAAAGCCGGCGTGGGTGGGTGGAGAGGCGTCGGCCGTTGTCGATCGGTCCCCACGTCGGTGCCCCTCGCGGCCTCGGCGAGACGGGACCCACCGAGGGGATCTAGTAGGCCTTCGCGAAGACGGCCCGCCGAGCGCTGGGCTGTCCCGTGAAGACGCATTTGCCCGGTTCGTTATTATTGAACAAGGGCACGCAGCGGATCGTGACCTTCAGGTCCTGCAGGATCTTGGCGACCTCTTCGGTCTCCGTGAAATGGCAGAGCGCGAATCCGCCATGGATCTCCGACGACTCGCCCTTCTTGGCGGTAAAGAAATCGCGGAAGTCGTCGGCGGAGGTGATGGTGTGCGTGTTCTGTTCGCGGAGCGCCACGGCGCGGTGGTAGAGGTTGTGCTGGATCGATTCCAGCAGGTCCGTGATGGTCTGCACGAGCTGCTCGCGGGGCACGGAAGTCTTGGCCTTGGCATCGTGGTCGCGGCGGCCCAGGAAGACCGATTCGGAAGCCACGTCGCGCGGACCGACTTCCAGCCGGACGGGAACGCCGCGTTTGATGTGCTGCCAGTTCTTCTCACCACCCCGCAGGTCGCGGTCGTCCAGCAGCACGCGAACGCGGTCGTTGTTGTAGAGCACCTTCTGCAGGTCGTTCTGCAGGGAGCGGCAGTAGTTCAGCACCGTGGTCCGCTCCTCGTCCGTCCGGTAGATCGGCAGGATGACCACGTGCTTCGGAGCCAGACGCGGAGGCAGGATGAGTCCATCGTCATCGGAGTGGGTCATTATGAGGCCGCCGATGAGACGGGTGGAGACACCCCAGGAGGTGGTCCAGGCAAAGACTTCTTGGCCGTTCTGGTCCTGGAACTTGATCTCCTGGGCGCGGGAGAAGTTCTGGCCGAGGAAGTGCGAAGTCCCGGCCTGCAACGCCTTGCGATCCTGCATCATGGCTTCGATGCTGTAGGTGTTGACCGCTCCCGGGAACCGTTCGCCCGCCGTCTTCTCCCCCTGGATGACCGGCATGGCCATGTAGTTTTCCGCGAAGTCGGCATAGACGCCGAGCATCTTCATGGTCTCTTCCTTGGCCTCCGCTTCGGTCGCGTGGGCCGTATGGCCTTCCTGCCAGAGGAACTCCGCGGTACGCAGGAACAGACGCGTACGCATCTCCCAGCGAACGACGTTGGCCCATTGATTGATGAGGATGGGCAGGTCGCGGTACGACTGGACCCAACGGGCGTAGGTCGCGCCGATGATCGTTTCGCTGGTGGGCCGCACGACCAGGGGTTCGTCGAGCGGGCTGGCCGGGATCAGTTTGCCCTCCGGTCCCACCTCCAGCCGATGGTGCGTGACCACGGCGCATTCCTTGGCGAAGCCCTCGACGTGCTGGGCCTCCTTCTCCAAGAATCGCAGCGGGATGAACAGCGGGAAGTAAGCGTTCTGGTGGCCGGTGGCCTTGAACATGTCGTCCAGGATCCGCTGCATGTTCTCCCACAGGCTGTAGCCCCAGGGCTTGATGACCATGCATCCGCGGACGTCGGAATTCTCGGCCAGGTCCGCGGCCTTGATCACCTCCTGGTACCACTGGGGATAGTCTTCAGCACGGGTGGGCTGGATGGCGGTCTGAGCGGCTTTGGCCATGGTTTCTTTCCGTTGAGGTTCTCTTCCGTCGAGGGGCCGGGAAACAACGCGGCTCATTTCGAACGACCGCCGACCCGCACCCCGTGCCGCGGACTCCGACATCTGCGAGCCGCATCGGACCTTTTCCGGCTCGGGGGCCCGGATGGGTGCATGGAGCCGAACGCCGTGCAGCCCCGGTCGCCGGCGGACGACAGGCGGTTGCCAAGGCAGCCGACGTCCGGAATCCTCCCGAGCCGGCTGGCCCAGCACCGGAAGCCCCAGCGCCGATAGCCCCGGCGCTGAAAGCCCCAGCGATCGGAATGCGAGATGCGTCTGAGCAGACCGAGGAACGGGAACGACGCGGTGCGATCGAGGGCGGCTGGGCCCGGCGAAGGCACCCGCTCGTCGCCGTGATTCTAGGGGAAGAATGCCAACAGCGACAAGGTGACCCGCCTTGGGCTTTCCCTGCCCGTATTCCCTGCCAGCGACTTGTAGACCGTGGGACCTGCCCCTAAAATTCCTCGACTCTTGCGCGGATTCCCTGCCTTCGGGGAGTCCGTTTGGGTGACCCGTCCCGGGCAAAACAACGGTGGCAACCTGCGGCACCATGATTTCGGGATTCACCGGTATGCCCGATTTCAGGCATTCG
>CAZUJM010000375.1:0-1929 GCA_964620405.1 uncultured Pirellulaceae bacterium
GCTCTCGTAGTCGGCACACGCCGTGTGCCGATCCTTGTGCGTGCCGGTCGAACGTGGCGACGATCCTGCCCAGCACACGGCGTGTGCTGGCTACGCTTGCGTGCGTCACGTCCCAGACGGCTCGACCTCGTAGTCGACGCGCTCTCGTAGTCGGCACACGCCGTGTGCCGATCCTTGTGCGTGCCGGTCGAACGTCACGCCGATCCTGCCCAGCACACGGCGTGTGCTGGCTAAACGTGCGCCGCAAGCTACCGCGCGGATACCGAGTCCGAGCGTTCCGTCCGCACCCAGGCACTCTTGCCGCGTGAGCGTGCGAACGCAAGATACATGGGCAGCTTCCAGAGCACATAGACCGGCACGGAGAGCAGAACAGAAGCCGGGATGTCGCGACCGTAAGCATGCCAGGCGCAGAGAATCGCGAGGCCCAAGCCTCCCCCTGTGGCCGCGGCACACCTCAGCGGCCACGCAACCTGCCAGGCCCAGGCCGCGACCAGCGACAGTCCGCTGACCGCTCCCCATGCCATGACCAGCAGCGCCAAAGGCGGTACCGCCACGTCGAGGGCCATGCCCAGCAGGTCGACCCGCAGTCGACGCAGGCCCGCTCCCACCAGTCGCGGCACCTGGCGCAGGATCGTCGCCAGGTGTCCATGCTCCCACCGCCGACGCTGCGTCAGCTTGGCCTTGTCGGAGTCGGGAAAATCACTGACCACTTTGCCGTGCATGCAGAATTTCGTCGGCCGCCCCAGCACCGCCATGTCGAGACCGAGCTGCATGTCCTCGACGAGGTTCGACGAGCCGAGTTCGGCGAGGGAGACCATGTCCCAGGGTAGCGCCATGCCGGTTCCCATCAGGGGACAGGGAATGCCGAGCGCAGTTTGGCCCATCGGCCGCACCAAGTTCCGCACGCGGAAGGCGAAGGTGCTGATCCAGTCCTTGACGCCCGCGTTGGCGGGCGGATTGAGCAGATTGATTGCCTGGGCCGGACAGCCGGTGCACACCACCTGCCGCGCCAACGCGCCCAGCGTCCCCGGATAGACGTGCGTATCCGCATCGACGACGACCAGCACGTCGGGCATGGGAACTGCGTCCCCCGCGGCCTTGCGGGATTGAGCCTTGATGTACTGGATGCCCGCGTCCAGCGCGTAACCCTTTCCGCGGCGATGCGGATCGTGCCGCTCGACTACTTCCGCGCCCGCTTCCCGCGCCAGTTTCGCGGTATCGTCGGAACAGTTATCGGCCACGACGACGACGCGCGAGCCCGCTGCGACCTGTGGCATGAGGTTGCCCAGCGTGCGGCTGATCATGGCCCCCTCGTCGTGCGCCGGGATCAGAACCACCAGTCGGTGCGTCCCGTCGGCTCGCGCCGCGTCGGAACCGGGCAGCAGTTCGGGCAGCTGGCCGCGTCGCCACCAGGCCACCAGGCATTCCACCAGCAGCACCAGGATCGGTAGTCCTACCAGCGTCCAGAGGCACGCCAGGCCCACGGTGGCCCAGTCCCCGCCGCCCAGGCTTCGCACGTATTCCATTCCACTCTCCCGGCCGCTCGATCCCCCGGCCCCGTTCGTCGGGACCAGACCCTCCGCGCAACAGACACCGGAAAAGTTAGCTCACGGCGTCCGCATGGAACTCGGGGAAACCGGCCATAACGCCCGTCGGACGCAGCCGGAACGCCTTTCCCACCGCGCGACTCGAAGCGGCCCAGGAGGCGGCCAAGGCAGGCAACCGCCGCAGGCCCGGGACGGCTTCATGACAGGAATATGTCACGCCCGGTCGAAGGCTGTTCAGGCCAGCAGTTCGCGGATGACCTGCGGGTCCTCGACGCCGGTCAGACGCTGGTCGAGCCCCTGGAACTTGTAGCTGAG
The DNA here is from genome assembly GCA_964620405.1 of uncultured Pirellulaceae bacterium. Taxonomy (GTDB): domain Bacteria; phylum Planctomycetota; class Planctomycetia; order Pirellulales; family Pirellulaceae; genus CAZUJM01. Next base: position 1,863 of record CAZUJM010000375.1, read on the forward strand.
CCGCTTGTGGTCGACACCCATGCACTGCAGGAGGGTGGCGTTCAGGTCGTTGATATGGACCGGGTCC
>CAZUJM010000375.1:1939-4139 GCA_964620405.1 uncultured Pirellulaceae bacterium
CCGGGCGATGTTGTAGCTGAAGTCATCCGTCTCGCCGAACTCGAAGCCACGCTTGACCCCGCCTCCCGCCATCCACATGCAGAAGTTTCGCGGGTGGTGGTCGCGTCCATAGTCGTCGCGGGTGAGGTTGCCCTGCGAGTAGACCGTGCGTCCGAACTCACCGCCCCAGACGACCAGCGTGCGTTCCAGCAGGCCGCGTTGCTTCAGGTCCAGCACGAGCGCGGCGGTGGCCTGGTCGGTATCCCGGCACTGGTTGCCGAGCTGGTGCGGCAGCCCGCCGTGCTGGTCCCAGCCGCGATGCAGGATCTGCACGACGCGGACGCCACGTTCGACCAGCCGCCGCGCGAGCAGCGCGCTGTGCGCGAACGTGCCCGGCGTCTTGGCCTGCGGCCCATAGAGGTCGAGCGTCGAGGCCGTCTCCTGGCTGATGTCGGTCAGTTCCGGAACGCTCGCCTGCATGCGGAACGCCATCTCGTACTGGGCGATCCGCGTCTGCGTCTCGGGGTCCGAGAAACGCTCCCAGTTGCGCTGGTTCAACTGCTGCAGCGCGTCGAGCATCGTGCGGCGATCCTGTCGCGTGACACCCTCCGGATTCGGCAGGTACAGCACGGGATCTCCAGCACCGCGGAGCGCAACGCCGTTGTACTTGGCCGGCAGGTAGCCGCTGCCCCACATGCGATTGTAGAGAGCTTGCCCGTTGCTGTCGGCGGGAAACTGCGGCGTGAACACCACGAAGGCAGGCAGGTCGTTGTTCTCGCTGCCCAGCCCGTACGCAAGCCACGAGCCGATGCTGGCCTTGCCGGGCACCTCGGAACCGGTCATCACGAACGTGCAGGCCGGATCGTGGTTGATGGCGTTGGTGTGCACCGAGTGCATGAGCGTCATCTCGTCGACGATCCGCGACGTGTGCGGCAGCAGGTCCATGTTGGCCCAGATACCCGACTCGCCCCGCCGCTCGAAGCGGAACTTCGACGGCGCGACGGGAAAGCGTCCCTGGCCGCTGGTCATGGTCGACAGCCTTTGCCCGCCCTGGACGCTGGGCGGCAGGTCCTTGTCGAAGAAGTCGTTCAGCTGCGGCTTGTAGTCCCAGGTATCGATCTGCGAAGGACCGCCGTTCATGTGCAGGTAGATGATGGCATCGGCGCGGGGCGCGAAGTGCGGCAGGCCGGGCAGCGGTGGATGCACGCGCGAGGCCGCGGCGGACGAGGAGCCCGTGGGGGCTGCCGCCGGCGCTCCCGCAGGGGCGCCGCCGGCGAGCGACGCCAGTGCGAGGCCTCCCAGGCGCAAGCCCATGTCGCCAAAGAACTGCCGGCGCGTCTGCAGCAGATGGTATTCCGTCAGCGGGTTCATGGGTCAGTTCCTTGTCAGGGTTTCATCCAGGTTCAACACCATGTTGGCCACCAGCGTGTACGCCGCCAGTTCCTCGGCCGCGATTCCCGCCGACGGCTTGGACTCGCCTTGCGATACGAGCTTCGTGGCGGCCTCCGCATCCTGCCGGTAACGCGCGAGGTGCGTTTCCAGGGCCGCCAGCACCACCTGCGACTCCTCAGCCGCCGGCGGTCGCGACAGGACCCACTCGAAGGCCAACGCCACCCGCGCGGCCGGGTCCACTCCCCCCTCGCGAATCATTCGCTCCCCCAGCACGCGCGCGGCCTCGACATGCTGCACATCGTTCATCAACTGCAAGGCCTGCAGCGGCGTGTTGCTGCGATCGCGTCGCGTGCAGAACTGCTCGCGGTTCGGCGCGTCGAAGTTGCTCATGAACGGCGGCGGCGCCGTCCGTTTGAGGAACGTGTAGAGGCTTCGTCGATAGAGCGACGAGCCGTGGTCCTGCGTGTAGAAGCGCGTGTTGGAACCTGCGAAGCCCACCGGTTCCCAGACGTTCGCCGGCTGGTAAGGCTTCACGCCCGGGCCGCCCATCCGCAGGTCGATCAGCCCGCTGACGAACAGCACGTTGTCGCGGATCTGCTCCGCATCCAACCGCTGCCGCGGGCCGCGGGCGAGCAACCGATTCTCGGGATCGCGGGCCGCCACCTCGGGCGACAACCGACCATCCTGCCGAAACGATTGCGACGTCACCAGCAGCCGCACGAGGTCCTTGACGTTCCAGCCGGAATCGCGGAAGTGGATGGCCAGCCAGTCAAGAAGTTCCGGATGGCTGGGCGGTTCCCCCTGCGAGCCGAAGTCGTAGCTGGTCTTC
>CAZUJM010000376.1:0-4112 GCA_964620405.1 uncultured Pirellulaceae bacterium
CACTGACCGCTCCCTTCGCCAGAAGTTCCGGTGCCGCGTACTTCTGGTCGATCCGCGGCAGGATGAACCGCATGTTGATGCTCAGGTCCGGCAGCGTGGCGACGCTGGAGAGGGTCGGTTGGATCGTATCCGGCGTGCGCAGCAGCAGGGACTCCGGTGCGAGGTTGTTGAGCAGCAACTGGTTGCGATGCAGCCAGTCCACCGTCCGCGCGGCACTCCGCAGCAGCGTGAGCGTCTGCGTGTGCCGCAGCCGACCCTTCTGCTGCAGAAGCAGGTCCGCAAGGCTGCCACCCGGACAATACTCCATCGCCATGTAGGTCGCGTTGCTTGGGACCGAAAACTCCTCGGGCATCATGTCGAGCCCGCGGATGTGCGAGCGGAAGAGCCGCAGTTCTCCCTCGCGGTAGCGGAGCAAGGCGGTCTTCGGCTCGCGCGGAATCTTCAACGCGACGAATCGGTTGCCCTCCACGACCTGCAGCACGACGTTGCGGGGCGAGTAACCCAACAGGCCGACGACACGGTAGCGTCCGTAGAGCACGCCATCGCTGCGGATGGGCAGGTCGAGCAGTTGGCCGAGCTGACGCGGCAGCGAAGCAAGTCGGTAGCGAGTCAGCTCCTCGTAGACATCAGGCAGCTTCGTGCCGATCAGCACCAGGTCATGCGCGTAGCGGTGAATGGCCACCGGATTGGACTGCTGGCGTTCCAGTTGGTAGAACCAGCGGGACACTGCAGGGTCCGCGTCCACGGTGCCCAACTGATCGAGGTGCGAGAGGTAATGCGACTCGCGGAAGGCCATGCGCTGCAGTTCCTGACTCTGCTGCGGGACTGTCAGCTGCGACGTGGCCCAGACGACGAGCGATTGGCCAGAACGGCCCGCCGAGCCTCGCGGCGAGCAGTCGCCTCCATCCGCAGGCTGGCCGTGGAGCTGCTCAAACCAGGAAGGTCTTGTCGGGTCCTCGGCCTTGAGCTTCTCAACCCAGTCCAGATGAAGGTCCCGGTCGTAGGGGTTCTCGTCGGACGCGTCCATCGAGTTCAGCTGCTCGTTGATCATGTCCTCCAGCAGCTCCTCCTGCTCGATGCGCGGACGCCGGCGGCGCGGCGCGGATCGCTCATCGGTCGCCTCATCCCCGCTGCCGTCATGGGGGTCCTCGTCCTCTTCTTCGTCGTAGTCGCTGTCGTCATCGAAGTATGCGTAGTAGTCCGTGCAGATGTCCGGGTCGTAGTCGGGGTCGGCATCGAATTCGTCGGGAGCTGGCGTCTGGATGGGAATCTCGCGGCGTTCAAGATGGGAGGTCATCTCGAGGTTCAGGGCCCGCAGTTCGGCGTCCAGCATCGAATCGCCGTCAGCCTTCGCCTGCGCATCACCGGCCAGTTCCGTGTCCCCGTCGGCATCGGAGCCTGCTTGGGCGGTGGCGTCCATTGAGCTGCCTGCCGTTGCATCGGCATGCGGAGATGGAAAGTCGGCCTGCGTCCTGGGCGGGGAGGGAGGAGCGACTCCCAGCCGTTCCCACACGCTGACCTGGTTTCCATCCTCGGCCTGATCGGCCCTCACGGACGACTCGCCGTTTACCTCCGCCGCGGCAGCGTCGCCTGCGGACGTATTCGAGGTAGCGGACGGGCTGCCGCCCGTCGATGCAGGGAGCGTCGCGTCGGAATGGCCGTTCAGCAGCAGCTTCTTCGCTTCAATGAGGTTCTGCGGGGCCATGGTCACCGGCAGTCCACGAAGGAATTGGTCCAGACGAACGGGCGAGACGTTGCCATACTCGAGGTGATGGTCGAACTGCTGCAGTTCAGCGTTCCAGTCCACCAGCACGCGTCGCACCTTCTTGTCGGCCAGGTCCGGCCAGCTGAAACGCATCGGTTCGATGGCCTGGCCGACCAGGTTCGTCAGGCCGCGGATCCCCGTCCGGGCGATCACGGTCTGGCTGGCCAGGTAGTCGATCGCCTGTTCGGTGAATCGCAGCAGGATGCCATGCAGGTTGGCCATCCGCTCCGCGGCGACGATCGGGCAGTTGGCGCGGCGGCCGGTCACCAGGTGGCGCACATCGTCGTTGGTCATTTCGTGCAGGAAGCTGATGGTGGCGAAGCGTCCCATGAATTCGGGGATCATGCCGTACTCGACGAAGTCCCGCGTCTGGGCCTGGCGGTACAGGTCATACAGCGGACGGTCGCTGGCGGCCGGTGGCGCGGCGAGCTTGGAGGATGCCGGGTGGAAGCCCACCGAATGGGTCACCGGCGCGATCCGCTTGCGGATGACGTCCGGCAGGTCGGCGAACGCGCCCGCGCAGATGAACAGCACCTTGCGGGTATCGACCGTCGCGTGGCGAGTGGAATCGGAGCCGTCGACGGGGCGGCCGTCGAGCAACGTCAGGAACGCGTTCTGGACCCCTTCGCCGCTCACGTCACGCCCGGTGTTGTCGGCCCGAGCAATCTTGTCGATTTCGTCCACGAAAATGATGCCCAGCTCGGCACGAGCCACATTGCCTTCCGCCTTCTCGAGCAGCACGCGCACGCCATCCTCGGCGGATCGGCCGCGGTAACCCGCTTCGACCAGTGCCGTCGCCGAGATGAACGCCACCGGCACCTCGAGGGCCTCGGCCAGCGTCCGCACCAGCAGCGTCTTGCCAGTTCCGGTGGGACCGACCAGCAGCAGGTGTTGCGGGCCACGCGACAACTGCAGCTCGCTCTCCATCGCCAGCGACATGTAGTGGGAGTAGACCGCCGCGGCCAGGTCGCGTTTGGCCCGGTACTGTCCATGGACCTGTTGGTCGAACAGACTCACCAGTTGGGACGGCGTCTTGATGAAAGAGTACTTCGAAACATGAGCAAAGAGTCGATGCACGGCGCGATACCCCGCAGAAAGTGCGCAGCGGACCGCTCGCATCAGCCGGCGCTATGAAGGGGCAAGGAACGCAAGTGACAGGACGCGAACAGGCGTTCTAAATGACGAGTGCCCCAGCAAGGTTGTCGTATCCTAGGCAGATTCCAAAGCCAGGAAAGGCGCCGTGCAAAGAACCCCAAGCGTTCGTTGGGCTCAAGCAGCCTCCGATGTCGCCTCGGCGTTCGTCTGAAGCTCGGCGCGCGAAGGACACCGCAGCACTTTCGCGGGAGTGTCGGGCAGTTGCCGCCCCGCGGAGATCCCGCAGGGGCACCGACTCGGTGTCGAAGAGAACGGCCACCGAAGACCAGCTGAACCCGCCGCGCCGACGCCTTCGGAATCGCGGCGGGTCGAATCGGTTCGATTCACCCCACGCGCGCAGCGAATCGCGAGCGGGACATTTGGGAAATTCGACAGCCCGAAAGGGGTGCCGCCGGAAGGCAGAATACCGGCCGCCGGACCCATGACGAGATCGAAGGCGAGCGATTCGCGGGAAGCTGGGAACGAAGGGCCCAAGAGAACTGCTTGTCCATCCTGCCTCCGCCCGTCCGCTCCCGTGGAGTCGAACGGGACGGCAGGATCGGAAATCCGCGACGCGGAACGTGGGTTCGGCCGCTTGGGGCCGAGTGGCGCGGCTTGCTGGTCCGCCGCGCCCGGATTTCGATCGGCCTTAGATCGCGTCCAGGCTTTCGTCGCCCGCCTGGTCGGTGACCTCGGCCAGGGCGGCGAAGAACCAGTCGCGTCCCAGGTTGCCAGTGACCGTATCCGCTGCCGCGTCGGTCGTGACCGTCGTTCCGGCCGTCAGCGCGGGAGCTCCCGTGCCGGCGAGCAGATCGGTGCGGCGGCTTTCATAGGTAGCGGCCGAGGTCCACTTGGCCAGGCCCGGATCCAGACGCATCCAGTCCGTCAGTCGATCGAAGCCGGTGCCGGTGGTTGAGGGATCGCCGTAGTAGTAGGTGATCCACTCGGCGACATCGCTCACCTTGGCATTGGCGTTGCCGTCTTCGTTGACGAAGCGCCCGTCGACCGTGGTGGCAAAACCGATGTGGAAAATGCCATCAAAGATGGTGTTGACCGCATTGCGGCCGAACAGGGTGGTGTTGGCCCCGTCGTTCTGCACCAGGTGATAGCCGGTTTCGACGCCGTTCTCGTCGTCGCCATGCAGGGCCTTGAACGTGGCGAAGCGGTTGCTGTCGCTGCGGATCCAGTTGTTGATCCAGAGCGCTTCGGCGCT
>CAZUJM010000377.1:0-4087 GCA_964620405.1 uncultured Pirellulaceae bacterium
CGCGTCTTCAGGACGGGAGCCGTTTTTGTTGGCAAACCAAGTTGCCATGGGGCGGCTTTACACCCGCGGTTCTTCGCCGGCGGACAGGGCCTGCGGATACTTCCGCCGCAAAGGCTCGACGTGTTCCGCAAGGATCTCGTCCACCTGCTCCGGGGCACGACCGACGAACTGGCTTCCGTCGACGAGGCGGTCGAGCGAGACGCTGGAGAACGCGGAGGCGCTGGCCAGTCGTTGGAGGAGGTCGTTGGGGTTACCGAGCTTCTTGACCTGCTCGGCAGCGGCCTGGCTGTGCACCCGGATGCGTTCGTGCAGGTCCTGCCGGTCGCCTCCGGCGGCCACGGCGGCCATGAGGATGTTTTCGGTCGCCATGAACGGCAGTTCGTCGCGCAGGTTGCGGGCGATCACGGCGGGATAGACGACCATGCCGCGGGCGACGTTCTCATAGAGCAGCAGGATGGCGTCGATTGCCAGGAACGCTTGCGGGATGACAAGACGGCGGTTGGCACTGTCGTCCAGCGTTCGCTCCATCCACTGCGTGGCAACCGTTTGCGGCGGGCTGGTCTGCAGGCTCATCACGAAACGCGCCAGTCCGCAGATTCGCTCGCTGCGCATCGGATTGCGTTTGTAGGCCATGGCGGACGAGCCGATCTGATGCTTCTCGAAAGGCTCCTCGACCTCCTTGCGATGCGCGAGGATCCGCAGGTCGGTGGCTCCCTTGTGGGCGCTCTGGGCGATCCCCGACAGGGCGTCGAGGACTTGGCTGTCGATCTTCCGGGGATAGGTCTGGCCTGTGACCGCATAGCTGCTTTCAAATCCCATCTTCCGCGAGACAAGCTGCTCCAGCTGTCGGACCTTGTTGGAGTCGCCGTCGAAGAGTTGCAGGAAGCTGGCCTGGGTTCCGGTCGTGCCCTTGACCCCGCGTGCCTTGAGCGTCGCCAGGCGGTGCTCGACCTCCTCCAGGTCCAGCAGCAGGTCCTGGATCCAGAGCGTGGCCCGCTTGCCCATGGTGGTGGGTTGGGCTGGCTGCAGGTGGGTGAAAGCTAAGCAGGCCAAGCCGCGGTGCTCCTCAGCGAAACGGCCCAGGGCGTCGATCACGGACACCAGCCGGTCACGGACCTGCTGCAGGCCTTCCCGCATCAGAAGCAGGTCGGTGTTGTCCGTCACGTAGCAGCTGGTGGCACCCAGGTGGATGATCGGCCGCGCGTCGGGGCACACATCGCCGTAGGCGTGGACGTGCGCCATGACATCGTGGCGGAGTTTGCGTTCGTAGGCTTCGGCGGCCGCGAAGTCGATGTCCTGGACGTGCTGCCGAAGCTGCTCGATCTGGTCTTCGCGAATCTCCAGGCCCAGCTCCTGCTCGGCTTCCGCCAGGGCGATCCAGAGTTTCCGCCAGGTTTCGAATTTTCGCTGGGCGCCCCACAGCTGGCTCATGGCCGGCGATGCATAGCGTGAGATTAGGGGGTTTTCGTAGTTCAGGTGGTCCATCACAGGGCTCCCGCCGACGTCGCCAGGGTTGAAGCGGTGGGTCGGCTGCTAGCTTGGGCGTTGTTAGAGAAGATTGCCGGAGCGGGAAATTATGGACAAGCAGGGCATTGCCCGTCTACGGGATCAAGCTTCCCGGCGGGTCGGGGGTGACCATTCTTTCTAGACGCTGAAGCAGGCAAGCTGTACCCTAGGGTCGGATTAGCGGAAGGTGAAGCATTGGGCGAGATGGGGTTGAAGCGGGCTTGGGTACGGCAGGACGCACCTGTCGCACGCCTCGCGGAGGTGTGCCTACGGACGCCCTTGGTTTTCCAGTCGTAACTGTTAAGCCGGTAGATCATGACTTACTTGCCTCGACGTGATGCAACGCCGATAACACCCACGCAGCCCTGGTCCATTGAAACGGAGCACGCGGGTGCGAAGGGGTGGCGGAGGCCACGGAAGCAGGAATCTGGCGGAAGGAGTCTGGTTGTGAAGCGCGTGCTCGCGTGTTGTTTGGCCCTGTGCTTGTACTCGTCCCACCCGTCGCAGGCGGCTCCCCCGCCCGCCGACCAGGTGTTGCCCTCGACGACTCGGGCGATGGTTTCGATTCCCCGAGTAGAGGAGTTCCGCGAGAAGTTCTCCGAGACGCAGTTGGGTAAGCTGGCCGCCGACCCGCTGATGAAACCGTTCGCGGAGGACATGCGGTCCCAGATCCAAGACCGCTTGGTCAAAAACCAGTTCCAGCTCAATCTCACCTGGGAAGACGTGGTGGCGGCTTGCGGAGGTGAGCTGGCGCTCGCTTCCATCCAGCCGAATGGCGACGCGAAGCAACACGCCGCCGTGCTCTTCATCGACGTGACTGGCCGGGAGGAGGCGCTCGCGCGGCTGCTGGAGGAATCTTCCAAGCAGCTGGAGGCTCGAGGAGCCAAGCGGCGGGTCGCCGACCATGGGGGCACGGAAGTGGTCATCCAGGACCTGCCCCGCCAGCGAGGTGAGACGGCAGCGGTGTCGGTGGTGCGGTTTGTTGCCAACGATACGCTGGTGGTCGGTGATCACGAAGGCGTCTGCCTGGAAATCCTCGATCGCCTCAAGAAGGGGGACGCGACGGAAACGCTCAGCCAGTTGCCTCGCTACCAAGCGACGATGGACCGCGTGAAGAAGGAAGCCGGCGACATGAAGCCGCAGGCTCAGTGGTACATTGATCCGTTCGGCTACGCGGAAGTGGCGCGGGCTTCCCAGAAGGGCCCGAAGAAACGCCGCAAGGATATGTGGGCGATCCTGAAGTCGCAGGGGTTCGGAGCCGTGGAGGCTGCCGGCGGCTACGTGCACCTGGCGACGGGCGAGCAAGAAGTGCTGCACCGCACGTTCATCTATGCTCCTGGTTCGGAGGGCAAGGAAGAGTCCCGCTTCCAACTCGCCGCCCGCATGCTGGACTTCCCGAACGACGCCGACTGGACGCTGCCGAACTGGGTTCCGCGCGAGCTGGCCACCTTGGCTCGCTTCCAGCTGAATGTGCGTCCGGCCTTCGAGCATTCCAAGACACTGGTGGACGCCGTCGCTGGCGATGAAGGCTTCTTTGAAGCGTTGCTCACCAGCTTGAAGGACGACCCGAATGGTCCGAAGATCGACGTCCGCAAGGATTTCGTGGCCCACTTGAACCAGCGGATCCTGGTGATGTCCGACCACGTCCTGCCGATCACGCCGCAGAGTGAGCGGTTGCTGGTGGCAATTGAAGTGGCGGACGAGGAAGCGGTGCGCGAAACCGTGCGTCGCACGCTCCTGACCGACCCGTCGGCCCGAAAGCAGGAAGTGGCGGGCGTGGAGGTCTGGGAAATCATCAACGAGAAGTCGCAGGAGGAAGAGGACTTGGAGTTCAGCGTGGATGTGGGCGATCCGCTGGCCGAGGCGCCGGAGGAGGAGGAAGAGCCGCATCTGCCGAACTCGGCGGTGACGGTGGCCAAGGGCCACTTCATGGTGTCCACGCACGTCGACTTCCTGCAACGCGTACTCAGCGACTTGGAGGCCGAGGACCACCTGCCGAAGAGCGACGACTACCAGCGAGTCCAGTCGCACCTGGAGAAGCTCGCCGCCAGTTCGGACAGCATGCGTTACTTCTCGCGCACGGACGAGGAGTATCAGCCGGCCTATGAACTGATCCGGGCGGGCAAGATGCCGGAATCAGAATCGCTCCTGGGCCGTGTGCTCAATCGCCTGTGGGGGCCCGAGGAGAAGGATGTGCTTCGCAAGCAGCGCATCGACGGGTCGAACCTGCCCGAGTTCGAAGCGATTCGAGCGTACCTCGGGCCGGCGGGCGGTTACATGCGTTCCGAGTCGAATGGCTGGTACGTGACGGGCGTGCTGCTGAACAAGCAGGCCCAGAACTCGGATAGCTCCGAGGCTTCCGCGGTCACGGCCGAACGCGAGGACTCGGGCGTCCGTTCCGAGTAACTCTGCAGGCGGCCGATCGGAGCCGCCGCGGTCGGCGTTCTCGTGAGACGACCTCGCCTGAGGGCGGGGTCGTCGGGTGGCTGTATATCCTCCGCCGCCGTGTCTTCTGGCGCTCGATCCTCTGGCGCTCGATCCTCTGGCGCTCGATCCTCTGGCGCTCGATCCTCTGGCGCTC
>CAZUJM010000378.1:0-3634 GCA_964620405.1 uncultured Pirellulaceae bacterium
CCGAACATGAAGATCCAGTTCAACTACTCGGCTACCTACCGTGACGCGGCGTTGGCCGACGAACTGGGGGATGGCTGGATCCACGGCTGGGGCGTGCGATTGGCCCACGACTTCTAATCGGGCAGAGATGGGGCGAGTCTTGGAAGCCAGGGTGACGGATCACCCAGGCTGGGCTCTACCCCCGCCTGCCCTTCCAATACATGCCTGCGAACGAAGGATTGTCAGAAATGAAAAACCTGCTTTTGGGGCTCTGCCTGGGCGCGGTGACGTGCCTGGGCCTGCTGGTGTCTCGTTCCAGCATCGCGGCCGACTGCGCCGTGGACTGCGCATCGGGCGCAGCACGGGTCTGCGCCAAGTGCGGCTGCAATGCGCCGACGCGCAAGGTTTGCCGAGTGGTTGAGGGGGTGGAGAAGAAGTCCAAGGTTTCGTACTCGACGGAGTGCCAAGACTTCTGCATTCCCGGCAAGAGCGAGTTCTGTGGTTACAAGACCGAGTGCGGGCCTTGCGGCACGAAGAAGCTGAAGAAGGTCTGGAAGCCTACCTGCGGTGAGGCGGCCACCAAGCGCATGCTGGTTAAGACCACGAAGTCCGAGGAGGAGAAGACGCACAAGTACGAGGTGGTCGAAGTCTGCAACGCCTGCTCCGGCCATGGCCGTTGCCACGGTTGCAGCAGCGGAAGCTGTGGCCACCAGGACGCTTGTGACGCGAATGGTTGCGCCAAGGCGACCGGCGACAAGCAGGAGCAGGTCGCCGCGGCGTCGCTGGAGTCAGGGGAGGCGGATGTCGCTCCCGAGCCCGCGATGCGCGCGGCGGCGGTTTCGTTCCCGGAACGCGCACGCTAACTCGCCTGGGAATCCGCGGACGAGAGCCGTCTGGTGAGCCCGGGGTGGTGCGGTAGGAGGCCACCCCGGGGCCGACGGATGTCTGGCTGCGATCCTCGGTTCGCTGCGCGATCGCCGAAGCGAACCGAGACTTTTTGGGGGGTGCTTGCTTCAAGTCGCAGCCTGCTCAATGACAGGCGAACGAGCCATCAGCCTGTCGCGACGCTTGCGCGGCTGGGACGCCAGTCGGCGATCTGCAGTTCCACGTTCTGTCGTCCGCGGAAGTCGTTGATCGTGGGACGGAAAGCCAGGTCAATCTCTCCCTCCACAGCGGCCAGTTCCGGAATCCATTCGGCTCGATTGAAGGCCAGCGCGCGGAATTTCGCTCCGAGCTGTTCGACGGAGAGGCTGAGGTGGCGGTCGCCCTGTCCCATCGTGCGGGGTTTGTCCGCGATGCGAACGCCTGTCGTGCACAGCAACGGTCGGGGGTTGCCCTGGCCGAAAGGCGCCAGGCGTTCCATGTCTCGCAGGCTGCCGATCGTCAGTTCGGGAAGTGAGATTTCCGCGTCCAGCGTCAGTTCGGCCGCTGGCGGCGCTCCGCCCTGCAACTCCTCGACGCTCTGGCAGAAGTGCGCGCGGAAGTCATCGACTTGGCTTTCGTCGATGCGCAGGCCAGCGGCTGCCGCGTGTCCGCCGTGGCGGATCAGCAGGTGACTGCAGGACGAAAGGGCGTCATGGACATTGAGGCCGGGAATGCTGCGGACCGATCCGGTGCCCGGCTTGCTGCCCAACTCGTCCAGCGAGATCACGACGACCGGTCGGTGGTACTTTTCCGCGAGCTTACCCGCGACAATGCCGATCACGCCCTGGTGCCAGCCGCGGTCGGCTAGGACGAGCGCCGACTGATGGACTGGATCGAATCGTTCCTTGACCTGCTTGGATGCGGCCAGGTAGATGCTGCGTTCCAGATGGAGGCGATTCTCGTTGAGCTTTTCGATGTACTCGGCGAGCGCCTGGGCTCGTTCTTCCTTGTCGGTGGCGAGCAGTTCGACGCCCAGTTGGGCCTGGCCCAGTCGTCCCGCGGCATTGAGGCGAGGCCCGAGGTTGAAGCTGACGTCCTCGCTGGTCCATTCCGAACGGCTGGCGAGGCCGGTGAGGCGGGCCAGCGCGGCGAGGCCCAGCGTCGGCGAACTCTGCAGGCTTCGCAGGCCATGTTTGACCAGGATTCGGTTTTCATCGACGAGGGGCACCACATCGGCGACAGTGCCGATCGCGGCCAGGCCGAGCGCGCTGAGCAGGAAGTTACGCAGCGGTTCGCTGACCTTCTTCGCCTGACTCATCCGCTGGCAGACGGCCCAGGCCAGCTTAAAGGCCACGCCCGCTCCGCACAGGTAAGGAAACGGGTAGCTGTGTCCAGGCAGTGCCGGGTGGACGATGGCCGCTGCGGGGGGTAGTTCGGGCCCCGGTTGGTGGTGGTCGGTGATGATGAGTTCCAAGCCCAGTCGCAGGGCCGTTTCGGCCTCCGCGACGCTGCCGATACCGCAGTCGACCGACACGATCTGCGATGCACCGGCTTCGGCCAGTTTCGTCAACGCCTCATGGTTGATGCCGTATCCCTCGTCCATGCGGTTGGGCACGTAGTAGCCGACGTTCGCTCCCACCAAGCCCAGGCATCGTAACAGGATGGCCGTGGCGGTCATGCCGTCGGCGTCGTAGTCGCCATAGACAATGATCCGACGTTTGGACGCGATGGCCGCATGAATGCGATCGGCCGCCTCCGATAGTCCGGGAAGCGTTTCCGGATCGCGCAGCTGGCTCAGCTTTGCGTCGAGGAACTCCTGGACCTGCGTGGGATGCGTTAGTCCCCGTCCGGCGAGCAGCCGCGCAACCACGCTGGAAACTCCCGCCGATCGTTCCATCCGAGTAATGAGAGCGGAGTCGTGGGGACGGATACGCCAGCGTTTTTCGATGCTGTTCTCCATGGGCTTCTCCGAGGGCGTCTCCATGGTGCTCTGAGCGGCGCTGTCTGCAGCGTTCACGGGGTCTGACGTAGAGACGGCAGACGGCGGCGCGCGGTCTGTCCGGGAACCGCCCAACCGAGCATCGGGAGCAGGCATGAGAGGGCTGGCCGTTGCGAAGAACGTTGCCAGCCGGGAAGGTACGTAGCCAGCCGAGAAATGGCCCGAGGAATCGAGGCGTCCGGCGGCCCCGAGAGCGGTCTACGAAGGCGGACCGCACCCCAGGTGAACGAACGAAGTACGCCTACTTCTTCTTTTCCGTGTGAACCGTATGCTTGCGCAGACGCGGGCAGTACTTGCTGAGCTTCAGCTTCTCCCCGCCGGGCTTCCGTCGCAGGACATAGTTGTAGTCGCCCGTTTCCTGGCAGACCAGGAACACCGTCTCCGCCTTCTTCTTGCTCTTGGCCATCTGTACGCTCCTCCACCGCGGCGCGCCCGCTTATCGGGACGCCTTGGGCTATGACTCGTTTATTCCCACGAACCAGCTCGAAACACCCGACACAAGCCTTCACCGTCCCCGTCCGCCCGAGGGCTTCGGGTACAGAGAGCGGGCCGCCCGTTCCGAACCATGAATATCGGCTCTGCCGAACGCAGGATTGTAATCCAAGCCGGGCCCCGTTTTCTAGGTCGGGGGAGACCGGATTTCTCCACTCGACACCGACGCACCCCGGATACCAGGGCTCAATTGGTGAAAAAGCCCTGGAGGGGCGGGTTGGGAAAGGCGGGGTGGGCGGGGGTTCTCGGGGGAGAAGTTCGCGACCAACAGGCGACCGAACCCCGTCAGGACCAGACCAC
>CAZUJM010000378.1:3663-4019 GCA_964620405.1 uncultured Pirellulaceae bacterium
TAAGAGAGGCTGGAAGGGGACGCTGGGCCTGGAGCGATTCACCCTGGGACGTTTAGCCCTGGGTCGTTTCACAGCCGGCAACACCCGGGGTCGGCGAACGGCCCGCATCGCGGGTCAGCGCCTCGGTATCTCCCAGAGCCGACCAGTCCTGCTCGACTTCCCAGTCCTTTCCTACTCGAGGAGATTGCCCGCCCGATGCCCAAGAAGCCCGTTCCAGATCCTGAAACGACGCTGCGGTCCGAGGCTTCTCGGCCGGGGGTGGCCGGCTTGGCGAACGCCCAGGCGGTCACGGGCGACTCGTCCCTGAAGTCGCTGTCGGCCGTGGTCGAGTCGGCTCCGCGTCCAACGGTTGCCGG
>CAZUJM010000379.1:0-3983 GCA_964620405.1 uncultured Pirellulaceae bacterium
GAGCCGCGCGTGCAGGCGCTCTGGGATCGCGGCGAGCCGTCGCCGACCTACATCTATCGACGCGGCGATCCGTTCAGTCCCGGCCGGCTGGTAGGGCCTGGCGTGCCCTCGGTGTTGACCGATGGGCGGACGCCATTCGAAGTGCAGCCGCCGTGGCCCGGCGCGCCGTCCACCGGGCGGCGCCTGGCGTTGGCGCGCTGGTTGACTCAGCCCGAGCATCCGCTGACCGCGCGCGTACAGGTGAACCGCTTGTGGCGATATCACTTTGGAGCGGGCATCGTGCGGACGCTTGATAACTTCGGCAGGGCGGGTGCGCCGCCGACGCACCCAGGGCTGCTTGACTGGCTGGCCACCGAGTTCGTGCGTCGAGGCTGGAGCCAGAAGGAGATGCATCGGCTGATGCTGACCAGCACGACGTATCGCCAGGTTACACAGCCTTCGGCGGAAGCCCTGCGGTTTGACCCCGGTAACCAGCTGCTGAGCCGCATGCCGCTGGTGCGGCTGAACGCGGAGGCCCTGTATGACGCGCAGCTGTTCGTGGCCGGCGCCCTGGTCGATCTTCCGCACGGCCCGGCCGACTGGGTCTCCGAGACGCCCGAGGGCTTGGCCACTGCCTCGATGCGCAGGGGCGGATGGCGTCGGCTGGTGTACGTCCAACAGCGGCGCAAACAGATCGTGACCTTCCGCGAGACGTTTGACTTTCCGCAGATGAATCCGAACTGTGTTGACCGCCGCGATTCGATCGTCGCTCCGCAGGCCCTCTACCTCATGAACAACGGCCAGGTCTGGACGCTTGCGGAACGGTTCGCCGCGCGAGTCCGCGCGGAAGCGGGCCAGGAGCCGAATGGGCAGGTCGAACGCGCGGTCTGGTTGGCCTGGGGAAGAAGCCCTACGGAACTGGAACGCAACGCGATGCTGGAGGCGATGCAGGCGGCCGGGGAGGAAGGTCCATCCTTGGCTCCGTCGTCGCAGCCGGAGGCCTCGACATCGGCAGGTCGGCCGACGGCGGTACCGGCGGTCGCGCCGCTCGATCCTCCGCAGATGGATCCGGACCTCGACCCGCTGGTCGCTGTCTGCCATGCGCTGCTGAACTCGGCCGCTTTTTCGCACGTGGATTGAGTGACCGGAGAAAAAACATGAGCAACGTGCCGGCACGATCGGTCTTGCCTGCGATGGGCGGCCCAGCTTGCGATGGTTGGGCGCGGCGGCGGGGTGGGGAGCCACAACGCGTCGTGGCGCGAGGATCGCAAGCACGACCGGGTGAGGGAGACTCGGCGAAGTCCCTGGGTGCGAGGCGTTGGCTATGAGTGGAGATAACCTGTCGGAACGAGGCGAAGACTCGTGCACGCGGCCAGTGGACACGCTGCCCAGTCGTCGTGGCTGGTTCCAGCGGATGTCGACGGGATTGCTGGGCGCGGCGGTGCTGCAACTGGCGTCGCGCGAAATCGCGGGTTGGGAGTCGGACGAGCCGCTATCGCCGCACGCCGACACGCGACCGCGACTGCCCCACCGCCGCCCGCCGGCCCGGTCGGTGATCCACCTGTTCATGAACGGCGGCCCCAGCCAGATGGACCTGTTCGATCCGAAGCCGTACCTCGACCAGCATCATGGGGAGTCGTTTTTCGACAAGATCGCGGGCGAGGTGGAGAGTCCCGGCAGCGCAGGGGCCATCTTCCGGTGTCCTTACCAGTTTGCCCAGCACGGCCAGAGCGGCATGTGGGTGTCGGATGTGATGCCGCACCTGGCGAAACGGGTCGACGACATCGCGCTGATCCGCTCGATGTACACGACCAACCTCACGCACGAACCGGCGGTATACCTGATCCAATCGGGGCGCATGACGCCCGGGCGTCCAACGCTAGGCGCCTGGGTGACGTATGGATTGGGCAGCGAAAACCAGGACCTGCCGGCCTATGTCGTACTGGACGATCCGCTGGGGCTGCCGGTGAACGGAGTGGAGAATTGGCAGGCCGGTTTTCTGCCCGCGATGTTTCAGGGAACGCGTCTGCGCTCGCAGGGTAAGCCGTTGCTGAACCTCGAGCCCGACACGAGTCGTCCGACGCGCGTGGTGCGCAGCTCGCGGTCACTGCGAGCCGAACTGGATCGCCTGCACGAGGCACAGCGGCCTGGGCAGGACCCGCTGGCTGCGCGGATCGCCAGCTACGAACTGGCGGCGCGGATGCAGATGGCCGCCAGCGACGCGCTGGACCTGGCGCAGGAGTCGCCAGCCACGCATCGCCTTTATGGAATCGGCCAGGATCCCACCGACTCGTACGGCCGTCGCTGCCTGATGGCCCGCCGACTCGTCGAACGCGGCGTGCGCTTCGTGCAGCTCTACATCAACGGCCAGATCTGGGACAACCATAACGAGATCGAGAAGGGCCATCGCGACGCCTGCGCGCGTACCGACCTGCCGATCGCCGGACTGCTAGAGGACTTGAAGCAGCGGGGCTTGCTGGAGTCGACACTGGTGGTTTGGGGCGGTGAGTTCGGGCGACTGCCGATCGCGCAGCTGCCCGGCGACAAGAATATCCAGCGTGCTGGCCGCGACCACAACAAGAACGCGTTCTGTTGCTGGATGGCCGGAGCGGGCGTGCGGGGCGGAACCACTTACGGAGCGACCGATGAACTGGGACTGGCCGCCGTTGAGGACCGCGTCAGCGTCCCCGATTGGCACGCCACCATCCTGCATCTCCTGGGACTGGATCATGAGCGGCTGTTCATCCACCAGAACGGTCTTCGCGAAAAGCTCACCGGCGTCGCGGAAGCCCACCCGGTCCGCGGCATCCTGGGCTGACGCGCGAGAGCCTGACACGGAACGGCGTATCACGCGACCATGGCGAGCTGCCCGCATCGGTATGGTTGTTGCCAAGTCATTTACACGGAGTGTCGACGATGAGACGACCATGGAGTCACATAGTGCCTTTGTGCATGCTCTCCCTGCTCCTTCCTGTCGCGCCACGGGTGGCGCGTGGGGGTGACAACGAATTGTCACCGCAGGAGATGGAAGCGGGATGGGAGCTGCTGTTCGACGGCAGGACGACCCGGGGCTGGATGACGCCCAAACGGGAGCCGCTGCCCGGATCGCATGTCCAGCACGGTGCTCTGAATCCGCATCCCACCGACTACATGCTGGTCTTGGAAAAACCCCGCGACAGCTTCCAGCTGACGCTGGACTTCAAGCTCAGCAAGGGCTGCAACAGCGGGGTCTTCTTCCGCACAACGCCGCTCACGCCGCGTCCGCCGAAGGACCTGGGCTACAACGGGTTGGAGGTCGCCCTCGACGATACGCGGACCGCGGGCAACCACGATACGGGAGCCATCTACGACCTGCAGGCTCCCCGAAACAACGCCATGAAGCCGGCTGGCGAATGGAACCACCTCGTGCTGACCGTCCGGGGGCCGGAAGTGCGGGTGGAGGTGAACGGGGAAGTGGTCAACGAACTGAACCTGGACGACTTCCCCCAACCGTTCACGCGGCCGGACGGCACGCGACACAAGTTTGACATCGCTTTCAAGTCCCACCCGCGCCTGGGGTATATCGGCCTGCAGGACCACGGTGGCGACTGCTGGTTCAAGAACATCAAACTCCGCCAGCTCGAACCCTAGCCGACGGGCGAAGACCTCCCGTGAACCGCTCGCATCGCCAGACACAAGCGATTCACGCGATGGAGGGCTCGACGCGCGGCCAACGCGCGTCAGTTCGCGGAGGCTACGGGGCAGTGGAACGGAGTTCGCGGAGCATGGTTGCCAGGTTCGGCCAGCGATCGTCGGGCGATTCGGACACCGCCCGTGACAGCACCCGGGCCAGGCGTTTGGCGGTCGTGCCGCGGCGGCCTGGCAGGCGAGCCAGGAGTTCGTCCGCCGTGATGGTCTTGGTCTTGCGTCCGCCCGTGATGCGGCGTCCGACCATGGCGTGCACGAACGTTGCCGCCAGCGCGAACTGGTCGGCCTTCTCACTGCCCATCCTTGTCTCGAGCAGT
>CAZUJM010000380.1:0-3966 GCA_964620405.1 uncultured Pirellulaceae bacterium
GCATCTATCTCGTCTGAGTTGAAGCCTAAGCCTTCCAGGTCAACCCCTAAGTCTTTGAGTTCCTCGAGCTCCGTTGCAAGCAGGTCTGTTTCCCAATCAGAGTTAAGAGCGATCCTGTTGTCTGCCAGGATATAAGCCTTCCTCTGAGCATCCGTCAGATGCTCAAGCCTCACGCATGGGACAGACTCCAGCTTGAGTTTCCTTGCCGCAGCAAGTCTTCCATGACCCGCAATTACCCCATTATCCTTGTCTATAAGGATTGGGTTGTTGAATCCAAATTCTTTGATAGAACCTGCTATCTGAGCGATTTGCTCAGTAGAGTGCGTTCTTGCGTTTCTTACATACGGGATCAGGTCATCAACCCTGATCTGCTCTATTTTTTCTGCTTTCAATCCGACTCCTTTCGGGCCATCGGGCTAGGGTGAAACCCTAAGTTTACTTCTTTTTGTTGCGCTCGCTAATGGCCTTGGCTTTTGCCTTGGCATCAGCTTTCGAGTTGGCTCCCCATGCCTTTAGGCTTAGGAGGAGTCTGGTTGGGCTTCCATCTGGCTTCTTCTCTGGCCCAGGCATATTGCCCATCCTTGCCAGGAAAGATGCCCGTCTAGGGTTATCCCCAGTCTTTACAGGAGGCTTTAGGTTGCTCCCAGGGTTCTGGGCTTCGTAAGACCTACGGCCCTTCTCGTTGAGCCCCCCAGCCTTGTTCTTGCCTTCCTTGCGAGTCCAGGCGGCAGTCACTTCTTTTTCACCGTCTTGGCAGCGGCCTTGAAAGCAGCAGCAGTAGGAGCACCCTTGCTGCCAGGCTTCCTCATTCGCTCAGGAGTCTTGCCTGCGGCCTTCTGGCGCTCTATGCGCTCACGCTTGGCGTGAATGTTGGCGTATAAGCCCTTCATGCTACCTCCATTGCTGCTGCATCAGTTGCTGTCAACTTATCCTTAACAATCGGGCATCCACATACGACACTTTTTGCGTGGCTCTCACCCATAACTATCCCATCATAGTCCCTGCTTACGCAGTGAGGCTCTACCCCATTCAGCCAGTGCTGGACGCTCATAAAAACACCACCAGCAGGCCCAAAGATACCGCCATGTACGCTGTCAGGTTTTACCCTAATCGTGTGGCCTCTAATCTTTGACAACCCAAACTCTGTCGGGCCTGTGAACTCATCCTCAGAAACAACCCACTTGCCATGCAGAGAAAACTTTATTTGCCCGCCCAAATAAACCTCAAAGCTGTCCACATTTGGGTGTGTATGCTCTGGAATTATGTAGTTTGGAGGCACCACAAAAAGCTGCACTTGGAATGGAGCCTGCCTGTACCAAGTGACCGAGTAAACATCCTCAATCTTGTGAACAGCGTTTAACAGAGGAACCGCGCCGAGACTAGACCCCTTCGTCAAGAACCAGTGTAAGAACCGCTCAAGCTCATCCATTACTTCTTTTTAGACTTTCCAGCCTCTGATAAGGCGATTGCAATCGCTTGCTTAGGATTCTTGACCTTCTGACCAGAGCTGCTCTTTAGCTTGCCCTTGCCAAACTCAGTCATCACCTTGCTGATCTTCTTCTCGGCCTTCGTCTTCATCCTCGTACTCCTTCATGGCTTCGTACTTGGCCATACGCAGCATCTGCTTTTGTTGGTTGGTCAGCTTACGGGTTACAGGCCCACCAGCCAACCATGCAGAACAGGTGCGGCTTCCAGCACACTTGAACTCAAAAAGCTCACAGTAGCCCAGATTTGCGGCTTCCTGCACCTCGTTGGCGTAGGTTTCCTCGTCCGACTCCTCTTGCTGGATGCCACCAATGATGCACTCAATCATCTCTGGCGTCTGGATAAACGCAGCGCAGTTACCGCACCGCATCTCTTTGGCATCCTCTACAGGCGTCTGCCACTCATCAGACCGGGCTTGCCAGAACTCCTCGTTTTCTTCGTCGGGGTTGGCAGGGCCGTAATTGACGTTCTTGAAAGCCCAGTTGCGTTTCTTGAGGTTCTCCTCAATGTCCTGGGTGCTTATGGGGCAGATCATTTGCCGTTCTTTTTCGCAAGAATCACCGCCTCGTAGCCACGGCCCATCTCGTCCATCTTCTTGTAGTCCTTCTTGGACATTGGCTTGTCCTTCTTGGGCTTCTTGACGAACTTCTCAAACGCTTTAGCTGTTTTGGATGAAATCATGGTTTCTCCAAGAAATGCGGCGGCCTGCCAAAAGGCATCCGCAACGCTGACTCCGTGTCAGGAGACTTAAGTTTACTCATCTCTGCTCTAAAGAGCAAGTCGAATTGTCTTAGTCCCCTTAAATGTCTCTCCGCTGCAACCCTGTGGGGTATTTTGTGAATCCTGAGCTGGGCAAGCTGGGGGATACGGGTTTGAATGTACAAAATCGCAAGTACCGTCCTTTCGTTAGGGGTGACGCTTTGCAGGGCCTTCTGTGCTGCCCATATCTCGTCCTCGGGATATGACTGTCTAGGTGCCCTCTCCAGGTCATCCTTGGGACTTCGGTACTTTCCTTCAGCACTCCCGCAGGTCTTGATCCGATACCTGTCCTGTGCCCATTTCCCGTATCTGGTCAGGGCCTCGTCCGCTTGTGTCAGCTCGGCAGGTATTTCTGAGGCAAAGGGCTGCATAAAAAAAGGGGGAACCTAGTCCCCCAAATGGGCAACTGCAAAGCCCAATCTCTCCATTGTCCGCTTATAGGCGTTTTCCCACAAGGCTTTTCTCTCTTCCTTGGTCAACTTATTGCCCTGATCCACCTCCCAGTGGCATCTAAGACACAGCGCGGCAACCATCTCGTCGGAGGCTTTTAGGGCCATACCCTTGCCGTGCCAGTTTGAGTGCGCGGCCTGGGAGGGATAAGCCCCGCAGTTCTGGCACTCCAGACTAGCCACCTCCTGCAAGAATTTTCTTGATCGCTTGTAGGTGCTCTTGGGGTACGTCTTGTGTCTGGATTCGCTCATGGGTGGTGAATCTGTGCCCTTGTCTGCACTCGTATCGGCGTCTGACGGAGTTGTCATCACCTCTCCTAGTCTCCAGAACCGCTGCCCAGATGTTGCACTGTGGGCACCTTATTCGGTTGCTCGATTTTGTAACCTTGCCGTGGCCTGCTCGCTCCTCCAGACCTCGACTGCTATCCTTGCTGCTTCCAGCTTCCATCTCAATGTTTCCTCGGTTTCAATTGCCTCAGACAGCCCAGCAAGTAGCTGCCTGTACTCTTCGTTTGCGTAAGCCTCACGCTCTTGGGCGTTTGCGGCCTCGATGCCGTTCATCATCGCTTGCCGCATCAGAAGAGCTTTTTTGCTCTTCCTGAACTCCTCCAGGTACACCCGCTGGGCCTTGGCCTTCCCAAAGGTGGGAGCATTTTCGATGATGAATTCTACCGTTTTGTGGATGTTCATCTCAGGTACTCCCTGACCAAAATATCTACCCCAGGATCGGCTGCGTATGTCTTTTTGATATGTAAGCTGATGACCTGGGAATCATCCTTATAGACCACCTCATTCATGGCGTCCAGGATGGATTTGGCGTAGTTGTCCAGGTCTGGCCTCTTAATTGGGCTCTCTAGGCCCTCTAAACAGGCTTTAGAGCGACTTTTGGGGTATGACTGTGGCACGGGTAGCCTGATGAAGAAGAACGCCTCTATTGGGCCGTCTAGTGGTTCAGAGCTTCCCATTGCCTCTTTCGCTCGGGTTCTGACCAGATCCTCGAAATCCAGGGTTTTCTTGGGCGTGTAGGTCTGGACAAAGTTCTTGGTCTTCCTAAACCTTGGTCTGCCCTTTGGCACTGGCAGGCAGTTGACTGGAAAGCTCACTACGAATGTCATTCATCTTCCTTCTTAGTCTGTCCGCTGCTTCTTTGCCACGCTTTTGCTCGATGCGTTTTATGGTTTGTTTCCACCAGGCCATCCCGTGAACCTTGGTTCTGGCGATCCAGTCCCGTGCCTCGCACTCCAGCATCCATTCAGATGAGTCCACTCTTTCT
>CAZUJM010000381.1:0-2664 GCA_964620405.1 uncultured Pirellulaceae bacterium
GGGGGGGGGGGGGGGGGGGGGGGGGGGGGGGGGGGGGGGGGGGGGGGGGGGACGCCCGCGCTCTGGGTTACATGCGCCGCGAATCCTACGGTTTAAGTCGGTCATACGAAAGGACGGAAGATGAGCATGCTTCGAAACTGGGGGTTGGGCGTCTTGGTGCTAATGGGAGGTTTGCTGGTGATGAGTCGACCTCTGGCAGCTGCTGAGGTGCCATCGCCGCGTGAATCGGCGGCGGCTCTCATCGAATGCGTGCTGCGCGACGATAGCACCTCGGCCGATCCAACGCAGCGCGTCGCTCAACTGGAAGCGGCGGCCCGTCAGGTGGTGGAGGCCGTTCCCGCCAACGTCGTGGTCGCGCAGGTGCTGTCGCGAACGCGGGAGAACCTTGTGGCCGGCAACGGAGGAGCCGATCCCGGCCGAGCGGTCGCCGCTTGGCGGAAGTCGCTCGCCGAGGCCCGCGAGACGCTGGTCTTCGAACCGCTCATGGAGGCTCCCCTGCCCGAGGGCTTCCCGGAACCGGTGCCTGTTGGCGAAGTGCGACTGCAGCAGATTCCCGCTTATCGCCTCGCGCGGACGTCCATGGGGTTTCTTGAGGGACGAGCCTTCTGGACGCTCTTCAACCACATCAAGGAGCGGGATATCGCCATGACCGCGCCGGTGGAGATGACCTACACGCAGAGCGAGGATCGCGGAGCCAAGGCCACCGCCATGTCGTTCCTCTATCGCAGCACCTCACAGGGCCAGACCGGCAAAACCGGCTCTGTCGATGTCGTGGATGTCGACGCGCACCCGGCGCTCAGCATGGGCCTGCGAGGCGAACCGAACCGCGAACGCGTCCAGGAAGCCCAGGCGTTTCTCGATCGCTGGTTGGCGGATCACGCGGCGGAGTACGAACCGTCCGGACCGCTCCGCGTGATGGGCTACAACAGCCCGTTCGTGCCCGACAATCGCAAGTACACCGAGGTGCAGATTCCGTTGCGGGCAAAGTCCGGCAATGCGAGCGGTGGTTGACCGCGGGACGCTCCGGCACAAGCCCTTCGGCGCAGGATTCCCTCGCAGGTCGAATCGTCCGTGCGTCGAGTGGTTCGCAGGCAAGGGTCATCGCTGCAGGAATGCGATCAGCAGCCAGGTCAACAGTCCGCCGGCGATCAGCGACGCGGGGACGGCGATGGCGAGTGCCTGGGCTACGGCCCGACGAACCTGGCGGCGCTGTTCGTCGGCCGGATGTAGGGCTGGCGGGGAAGCTGGTCGATTGGGCCCGGCGTTCAATCGAGATGCTGGTTCCGCAGCGGGCGGCACCGGTGGCAAGTTTGATGGCGTCGCGGCCGCGGATGCGGCCGCCGGTATCTCCTCCATCGTCATCTCCTGGCCGCTGGACGGCACCGGCGGAGCGACACCCGACTCGGACATCTCGACGGGATACGGCACCACCGGCGCCTGTCTTGCCCAGGAAGCCAACCGACGGGCAACCTCTTCGGCCGTCTGCACGCGACGCTTGGGATCCTTCTCCATCATGTCGGCGATCAGGTCGGCAAACTCGTCCGACAGTTCCGGACTGAACTGCCGTGGATGCCAAGGCGTCTCCTCGCAGTGCCGGCGTGCCTTCTCGCGGGTCGATCCCCCGGGAAAAGGCACCTTGCCGGTGACGGCGTAGTACAGCGTGCAGCCGAGCGCATAGAGGTCGCTTACGGGCGAGGACCAGGCCGGGTGCGTGATCCGCTCCGGAGCCAGATAGTCGGCGGTGCCCACGATCTTGCCGGCGCGCGGATCGTCGTCGCCTTCATGCAGGAACCCGGCCAGACCCAGGTCCGAGACCTTGACCAGGCCCTCGGGAGTGACCAGCAGGTTGCCTGGTTTGACGTCGCGGTGCACCAAGCCCTGCTGGTGCGCATAGCCGAGGCCGATGGCCGCTTGCTGGATCAGCGAGGCCGCCTGGGCCATCGGCAGCGGTCCCTGGGCCCGTACCAGTCGCCGCAGGTCGGTACCCGGAACGTACTCGGTGACCAAGAAGTAGACGTTGCCGTCGTGGCCCGCGTCGTAGGCGTGCACCAGATGGCGGTGGTGCAGCTTCGCCTGCGTCTGGATCTCGCGCGTGAAACTCGCGATCGCTTCGGGCGTCGACTTGCTGCGGGGCAGCACTTTGATGGCCACCACGCGGTCCATCATGCGATGGCGCGCGGCAAATACCTGTCCCATGCCGCCCTGTCCCAGCCAGTCGGTGATCAGGTACGGGCCAAGGCTGAGCTTGCTGTGGCCCTGACGCAACTGATCGGCCTGGTAGCGGGTCAAACACCCCTGCTCCACGAGGCTTTCTGCCAGCCGTTCGTCGCCCGGAGTCACGGTCGGCAGGCCATCGAGGCCACCGCCGCGGCGGATGGCTTCGGTGACCTGCTGGATCTGATCCTGCGTCACCAGTCCGCTGGCGATCGCGGTGCGCACGAACACGGAGTGTCGGGGAAGCGTCGGGTCCAAGCCATGCCATCCTTATCGCGCCCGGGTCGGAGCCCGCGGAAGACCGAAGCTCACTCGGCGGGCCGCGGCGGCCCGTGTCGATGTCTCCGATTCCTGACAGCGTCGATTGTACGAGCGACCGATGAGCGAATGAATCGGGGCGCGCCACTGAGTCGCGTAACGTGTCGCGTGACCGTGTCGCGTGACCGTGTC
>CAZUJM010000381.1:2764-3964 GCA_964620405.1 uncultured Pirellulaceae bacterium
GGGCGCGCCACTGAGTCGCGTAACGTGTCGCGTGACCGTGTCGCGTGACCGTGTCACGCCGCCGGTTTCAGCGAAACCTGCCGCGAGGGCTGTCGGGACGCTGGGACACCAGGGGCGGCCAGTAGGAGGGAACGGGAGCGATAATCTCCAGAGGCCGCTTCTGCACGGGGTGCTGCAACACCAGCGATCGCGCATGGAGCGCGAGGCCGACGGGAAAGAAGCGGTCGCTGCCGTACTTGCGGTCGCCGACGATCGGATGACCGGCGGCAGCCAACTGCACCCGGATCTGGTGCTTGCGGCCCGTCACCAGCTGGACCTCCAGCCACGGCCAGCCGCGATCCGCTTCGCCGCGGGTCTCGTACGACAACTCGGCCCGCTGCGCCCCGGGATGCGTCGCCTCCACCACCACCATCCGGTGCTGGCCTTCGTCCTTCCAAACCCAGTCCACGCACTGGCCGGTCGCCGCCATGGGCCCCGGCTCGACCAACGCCCAGTACCGCTTGTCGACCGTGCGTTCCCGGAACTGCTCCGACAGCCGCGCCGCCGCCTTCGAGGTGCGGGCGAACAGGGCGACGCCCGTGACGCTCGCGTCCAGTCGGCTCACCACGCCCAAGTAGACGTTGCCCGGTTTGTTATACTGCCGCTTCAGGTAGTCCTTGACGAGCGTGCCGAGCGACTCCTCGCCCGGCGACACGCCTTGCGTGACCAGGCCCGCCGGCTTGTTCACCGCCAGCAGGTGGTTGTCCTCGTAAAGAATGGAGAGTGGCTTGGCGTTCATCGCTGGAAAGTTTTGGTCCCGGGGGGCGGCATGAATCGTCCGATGATCATCTTGGCAAGCAGTTCACCGCGGCGTCGCGAGTTGCTCGCCGCCGCCGGGTACTCCTTTCGCGTCGTGTCGCCGTCCGAAGGGGCCGAATGCGGCATCTGCAGCCGCGAGACACCGCCGGAACTCGTCTTTCGCCTGGCCACCCAGAAAGCTCGAGACGTGGCCGAGCGCACGAAGGCCGGTCTCGTGGTGGGATGCGACACCGTCGCCGAATGCTGCGGGCAGATCCTGGGGAAACCCGTCGATCGCGCCCACGCACGCTCCATGCTCGAACTGCTGCGAGGCCGAAGGCACCATGTGTATAGCGGCCTGGTGCTCTGGCGTCGACCCGATAACACCCTTTGGGGCGACGTCGTAAAGACCGAACTGGTGAT
>CAZUJM010000382.1:0-3903 GCA_964620405.1 uncultured Pirellulaceae bacterium
CTACGCACGCTTCCCAAGACGCGCCCCAGCCAATCTCGCTCGGCCCAGCGCCCACGGCACTCCCAGTCCGGCACACGGAGTGTGCCGGCTACGACGCAACCTGTAGTCGGCACACGCCGTGTGCCGAACAAACAAGCCGCTCAACGACCCTCGACCGTCGCCGTCGCCCACGCCTACGCACGCTTCCCAAGACGCGCCCCAGCCAATCTCGCTCGGCCCAGCGCCCACAGCACTCCCAGTCCGGCACACGGCGTGTGCCGGCTACGACTTGCATGCGATGCGACCTCGCGCCTACTCCGCTACACTGACGCCTCCGGCGCGCTGCGCGTCGGCCATGAAGCTTCGACGCGGAGGGCTTTCGGCATGCGATTGTATGTAGCGATCTGGTTGGCGATCCTGGCCCTGGGAACTTTCGCCGGGGCGGCCGAGGCCCCGGCCAACTACCAGGACTGGCGGCACTCCGGGTCGATCTGGTTGATCACGACGGCGGACGGCGCGGATCTGCCGGGCGATGCGACCGTCGAGCAGTTTCCCGTGCTCATCCGGCTGCATCGGGACTTCTTCAACTTTGCTGAAGCCAAGCCCCACGGCGAAGACCTGCGATTTGCGTCGAGTGCGGGCGAGCGGCTGGCTTACCAGGTGGAATCGTGGGACGCCGAGCAGGGCGAGGCGAGCGTGTGGGTGCGCGTGCCACGGATCCTGGGCAACGCGCGCCAGGAACTGAAGCTCTTCTGGGGCAACGCCGGCGCGGCGAGCGAATCGAAGGGCGAGGAGGTGTTCAACGAATCGAACGGCTACCTGGCCGTCTGGCACATGAACGATCCAGTCCGCGACGAGACCCGCTCGTTGATCTGCACCGATACGGGATCGACAGCCACCGACGGCGTGATCGGACCCGCTCGGCACTTCGACCTCGGCCAGGGCATCTTCGCGGGCGAGGAGATCTCGAACCTGCCCACCGGCGCGAGTTCGCACAGCACCGAATTGTGGTTTCGCCCTGCGAAGACCAACGCAACGCTCATCGGCTGGGGGAACGAAGAAGCGCAGGGCAAGGTGGTGATGCAGTACCGAAGTCCGCCGCACCTCGCGATGGACTGTTATTTTTCGGGCGGTAACGTGACGGGCACTCGCCGGGCAGGGCAGGGCGAGTGGACGCAGGTTGTGCACACGTACCGGGAAGGCGAAGCGAACCTGTATGTGAACGGCACGCTGGACGCGGCGAACCTCGGCCAGGGCGGGCCGCTCCAGATCAAACGTCCCGCGCGTCTGTTCCTCGGCGGCTGGTATGGCAACTACGACTTCGTCGGCGACCTCGATGAGGTGCGGGTCTCGAAGGTCGCGCGGTCGGCGGAGTGGATCCGGCTGCAGCATGCGAACCAGCAGCCGCACCAGTTGCTGGCGGGAGTGATCGTCCAGCCGGGAGACGACTTCTCGTTGTCCGCGGAACGCCTCGAAGTGGACGAAGGCCAGGAGGCGACGATCACGGCGAAAGCCGGCGGCGCGCAGAAGCTGGTGTGGACGCTGGAGCGTGACGGCCAGCAGACAGTGGTGGCCACCGATCGTTTCTCGCATACGTTCCGGGCCGGACGCGTGGCTGGCGGATCGCAGGCAGCGCGGCTCATCGTCCAAGCCATCTATCCGCTCGAAGTGCGCACGCGGTCGATCGACATTACGATTCGGGACGTCGTGCCGGAACCCCAGTTCACGCTGGACGTGCCTCCGCGGTGGGACGGGCGAGAGACGATCGAAGTCGTGCCGAGGATCTCGAACCTCGCCGCGTTGCAGGCCCAGGGGGCGGGAGACATCCGGATAGCATGGACCGTGGCAGACATCGCCGTCGTGAAGCGAATCGAAGCGGACAGGCTGGTGCTGAAGAGAGCCCAGGGGAACGGCCGGCTGCAGATCACGGCTTCGATCGACAACGGCGGCGAGCCGACCGTGCAGACCGTGACCATCGACGTCGAACAGCCGCCCCCGTCCCAAGACGCCTGGATCGCGCGACCGCTCGACGCCCACGAACAACCCGAGGACAACCAGTTCATTGCCCGCGACCGAGCGGATCAAGGCGAACCAGCGGGGCAGGGCGGGGAACACGGATCGCTGGTCTATGCGGGCACGCTGGCCGACGAGGCCGACAAGCCCGACGAGGTGTTCCTGCGTGTCTTCGCCGACGATCAACCGTACGCGACCGAAACCGCCTCGCTGGCCGACGATCGGAAGTATGCGTTGTCGGTGAAGCTGAACGCGGGACTCGTCCGATACCGCACCGAGTTCGGCACGAAGCGAGGCGATCGGGAGACGGTGCTGCATACGGCGAAGAACATCGTCTGCGGTGACGCGTACCTGATCCAGGGCCAGTCAAACGCGGTGGCGACCGACTTCGGACCCGACCCGCCGCCGGAACCCAGCGAATGGGTGCGCACGTTCGGCGCGACGGCAGGCGATCCGGATGGTGCGCGACGCGAGCGATGGGCCAACGCGACAGCGCGCGGTCCCGAGGGTCGGGCCGAGATCGGCTACTGGGGCCTGGAACTGGGGCGGCGGCTGGTCGAGAGCGAGCAGGTCCCGATCTGCATCCTCAACGGCGCGGTCGGCGGCACGCGGATCGACCAGCACCAGCGGAACAACGCCGATCCGACCGACGTCCGTTCGATCTACGGCCGACTGCTGTGGCGAGTCCAGCAGGCGAAGCTGACGCATGGGATCCGAGCGGTCATCTGGCATCAAGGCGAGAACGACCAGGGAGCCGACGGTCCGACGGGAGGCTATGGCTATGAGACCTACCGACAGTACTTCGTGGATCTCGCCGCGAGCTGGAAGGAAGACTATCCGAACGTGGAGCACTACTATGCGTTCCAAATCTGGCCGAAGGCTTGCGCGATGGGAGTGGACGGTTCAGACAACCGGCTGCGCGAAGTGCAGCGGACGTTGCCCCGGCTGTTCTCGAACCTGAGCGTCCTGTCGACCCTCGGCATCCAACCGCCGGGCGGCTGCCACTACCCCGCCGCGGGCTACGCCGAGTTTGCCCGTTACCTGCATCCGATGATGAGGCACCATCTGTACCATCGTCACGTCGAATCGTTCGCCCCCCCGAATCTGCAGCACGCGTACTTCACGTCACCGGAATGCGACGCCTTGGTTCTGGAGTTCAACCAGAATATGACATGGTCCGATGCGCTGGTCAGTCAGTTTCATCTGGAGGGCGAGGCCCAGCAGGTCGTGGCGGGTTCAGCGAACGGCAACCGTATCACGCTGAAGCTGAGGGCTCCGACGAAGTCCCGCACCGTGACGTATGTTGACAGCGCCAACTGGAGCCCGGACAACCTGCTCTACGGCCAAAACGGCCTGGCAGCCCTGACCTTCTGCGAAGTGCCCATGGAGCGCGGCCGTCCCGGCCGCACTAAAACCAACGCCGCGTCCCGGCCGAACTAGATCCAACACCGCGTCCCGGCCGCACCACCCCCAAAGAAAACCCCGCCCGCGCCAAAGCAGAAACCGCGTCCCAGCCACCCGACACAGCAAGTCGAGCTGAATAAGTAAGAAGGTGAAGAGCCAGCCCCCCAGGCCAGCCACGCATCCAGAGAACGTGGCAGCCGATCAACCTAGACGCCGAGAGCGACTCAGACGCCACCACCGTCAGCGGGCGTCTGAGTCGTGGGTTGGCCTGGCGGCTTAAGAAGCCAAGCCGTCGTGGGCGTTCGTTGCGGCCTCACGGCGATTCTTCCGCCACTGACGCAGGGCCGTACCGCCCATCAGCATGGCGACCGCGACACCGCTGCTCGGTTCCGGTACCGCACCGCCGCCGCCGCCCGTGTTACCCGCAGTGATCGCCGTGTTGTAGCTGGTCTCGTAGGCAGCACTCAGCAGTTGGAACACTTTCGTCGTGCTGTTCCAAGTGGCCTC
>CAZUJM010000383.1:0-3335 GCA_964620405.1 uncultured Pirellulaceae bacterium
GGAGCGAATGCAAGCCGGTTGATGTCCCGGAGGTCGGCGGCTCGGGCCCGGGCCATCCTGCCTTCGGCCACCATAGTACCTGACTGAGGGCGGATTCGATAAGCCAGGGGCCGGGGTGCGGAAGTCGCGAGTTGCCGGGGGAGGTTCCTGGGGCGGTGCGTCGGACGCGGACGCCATCCGGGGAGGGACCAAATTGCGGGCCCCAGGAGCGATTCTAAGGGCTCGGCGATTCTGAGGGGATACAGTGCATGGCGGACAATTCCCGGGATCGTTTCCTGTTTGAAGTGGAGCCCACGCCGTGGGAGGTGGACGAGCAGGCCCGGGTCTGCGTGGCGCGGGTCGTCTTTAGCGAGGGGATGACCGAGCCGCTTGACTACCGCGTTCCGGACTCGTTGCTGACAGCGGCCGCCGCTGGCAAGCGAGTTCTCGTCCCCTTGGGCCGCTCGAACCGCGCGACTCCCGCGTTCTGCGTGGAGATCCTGCCCCAGGAGCCGTCGGGACGTCCGCTGAAGGAGATTCTCCGGGTTTTGGACGAGAAGCCGTTGCTCTCGGCGGCCATGCTGCGTCTCACCCGCTGGATGGCCGACCAGTATCTTACTCCCTGGGGAAAGGTGCTGGAGACGGTCCTGCCCGCCGCGGTGCGAGAGCAGGCCGGCGTGCGGATGCAGACGGTGTATCGCGCCGTAGACGCAACGGCCGGCGGGAAATGGCCGCCGAAGCAGCAAGCGGTGCTTGACCTGGTCCGGGCAGCCCCCGGGCCGCTGACTATGCAGCAGATCATGGACCGGATCGGCTGCACCGGCGCGCCGGTCCAGGGGTTGTGCAAGAAGGGCGCACTGGTGGCGGAACAGCAGGCCTTCCAGAAGGAAGTGGCCTGGAACGGCGAGGTGGAAACCGCCATTCCGTTGCACCTGCACACGGACCAGCAGCAGTCCGTGGAGGCGATTGTCCGCGCCCTGAGGGAGTCGCGGCACGAAACGTTCCTCCTGCATGGCGTGACAGGCAGCGGAAAGACGGAGGTCTACATTCGGGCCATCGAGGAGACCATCACGTATGGTCGCCAGGCGATCGTGCTTGTCCCGGAGATTTCGCTGACGCCGCAGACCCAGCGCCGATTCCGCGCCCGCTTCCGCCACGTGGCCGTGTTGCACAGCCACCTGACCGACGCGGAACGCCATTGGCACTGGCAGCGCATTGCGCGCGGGGAGGTCCAGGTGATCGTGGGAGCTCGCAGCGCCGTCTTCGCGCCGACGCCCCATCTTGGACTGGTGATCCTGGACGAGGAGCATGATGGTTCCTTCAAGCAGGATTCGCTGCCTCGGTACCACGCCCGAGACGTCGCGGAACAGCGGGCGAGGACGGAATCCATCCCCCTGGTGCTGGGTTCCGCCACGCCCTCCCTGGAAACGTGGCAGCGGGCGCGAGATGGGCACGCGACCCTGCTGTCGATGCCCCGCCGCGTGCAGGACCGACCCCTGCCTGACGTGGTACTGGTGGACATGCGCCAGGAGTTCCAGCAGAGGGCTTCCCGCAGCCCGATCGGACGGCGTTTGCAGCAGGCGATGAAGCAGGCCCTGGAAGCGAACGAGCAGGTGATTCTGCTGCTGAACCGCCGGGGGTTCTCCACGCACATCCAGTGTCCGGCCTGCGGTGAAGTCATCCGCTGTCCCGATTGCGAGCTGGCGCTCACGCACCACCGTGAAGGCGACAAGGCCGTGTGTCACTACTGTGATTTCACGATCGCGGCGCCGCCTGTCTGCCCCAAATGCCGATTCGATGGAATTCGTTACGCGGGGCTTGGCACGCAGCGATTGGAAGCGGAGGTGGTGCGTCGATTTCCGCACGCTCGGTGCCTGCGCATGGATTCGGACACGATGCGGCGTCCCGGCAGTCATGAGGAAGCGCTGGCGCGTTTCCGTCGGGGCGAGGTGCAGATCCTGCTGGGAACCCAGATGATCGCCAAGGGCTTGGACTTCCCCAACGTGACTGTGGTGGGCGTCATCAATGCCGATTCGGCCCTGCACCTGCCCGATTTTCGAGCGGCCGAACGCACGTTCCAACTGGTGACGCAGGTGGCCGGACGCACGGGCCGGGGAGAGAAGGGCGGTCGCGTCTACGTGCAGACGCTGCAGCCGGACCATCCCGCGATTGAGGCGGCTGAACGGCACGATTATGTACGCTTCGCCTGTCAGGAGTTGGAGGCGCGGGAGCAGTTTGGCTATCCGCCTTTCGGCCGCATGGTCCGGATCATCGTCCGCGGTCCGGACCTGTCCCGGACCGAAGACGCCGCTCAACGGCTGGCCGACGGGCTCGCGGAGCTGGAAAACGCCTGCCCGGGGTTTCGGTTGCTGGGACCGGCGCCGGCGCCGATCGAGAAACTGCGGGGCAACTATCGTTTTCATCTCATCCTTCGCGCCGACGAATTGGGGACTGTGCGCGATCGGATTCGCCTGCTGCAAAAAGAAAAAGGCTTCCCCGACGACGTGCAGTGGGTCGCGGATGTGGACCCGATGGACATGCTGTGACCTGTGTCCTCGAAGGCACGGGCCACCGAGGGCTTGGTGTCCGCATTTCGGGTCGGTTCGCGAGCTGCGTGCAGGCCCACCTCAGGCCAGCTTGAAAACGCCTTCCGGCTGCCAGAGGGCTCCCGAGACGTCTGGCTTCGGGGGCGGATGGGTCGTAAGATGACGGCCGGGTCCAGAGGGAGCGGATGCTCCCTGGCAGGCCGGGCGGGCCTCCTCGGCTCGCTCGATCGCCGGATGATTGCTGGTTGCCGCTTCGCAGGTCCTGGACGATCATGTCATACCGTTCCTTCAAACGCGTGCTCGGCGAGACCAATCTCGAACGGAAATGCCTCATTCTGTTCGCGGCCTGTCTCTTCCTGCTGATCACGGGAGCCTTCTGGTACGCGGAACGAAACGCCGAGGAGTTGGTGCGGGAGAAGACGAAGCAGACGGGTGACGGATACGCTCGCCTGGCCCTGCTTCAATATCATCTCTACCAGCACACGCTGCGTTCCGATCGAGCGGGAGCCGACGCGCTCCGCGAGATGGACAAAGAACTGGCGATGGCGGACTACGAGTGGGAGATCCTCGTTCCCGAGGGCAGCCCCACCATCGAGACGATGCAGCAGAAGACCCGCCCGCCGAACTCTCGCGAACAGGCCATTGTGGACGAGCTGCAGGCGGAACTGGTGGCCCAGGTGAGCCAGTTGCCCCTGCCGACCGAACAGCCGGCCCGCGTGCCCCTGAAGCCGATCCCCGCGGGAGAGGCGTTGCCGGCAGCGACGGAGAAGACGGAGGCTGCGGAGTCGGAAGCGACCGTGGATGTGAAGG
>CAZUJM010000383.1:3350-3840 GCA_964620405.1 uncultured Pirellulaceae bacterium
TTTACTACGAGCCGGTGTATTGGCGGGAGGCCTGCATTGCCTGCCACAACGCGTATTCGCCTCCCGAGCGACCGCAGTTCGCTCCGCCCGAGCAGGAGCCCCACCCGGAACTTCGCGGGCCCCTTCGCGTGTTGAAGATCTCGCTGCCGAGCGACGAGATTCACGCCGCGACCTCCAAGAGTCGCGCGATCCTGCTGACGACCGCCATCCTGACGGTGTTCCTCTCCGTCACGGCGCTGTACCTGATCGTGCGTTATGTGATCGTGAAGCCCCTGAACCACCTGCGGGATGTGAGCGACGAGATTAGCCGCGGCAACACGAGCCTGCGGGCGGATATCCAGACCAACGACGAGTTCGAGGACCTGGCCGCGTCGTTCAACCGGATGCTTCGACACCTGGTGGATGCGCAGGAAGACCTGCGCAAGGCCAACGTCGACCTGGACGCGAAACTCGACCAGCTGGCCCAGGCCAACATGCAGCTGCACGAAAT
>CAZUJM010000384.1:0-3821 GCA_964620405.1 uncultured Pirellulaceae bacterium
TGAACCTGCAAATGTCCACCCGACTGGCCAGCGAGGAAATGACGCTCGCCGAGTGGATGGCCACGCCGTCGACCGACCTGCTGAGCGTCATCGGTCCCAGCGAAGGCGTACTCGAAGGGCAGCTCAAGGTCGATGCCTCCATCGGCCCCATCTCACGCAGCGGCACCATCACCATCAGCGACCAGGACCTCTTTGACGAGGAACTGCCCACGGTCTCGCACACCTTCAGCGGCGAAGGCGGTTTCGGCGCGTGGGAGCAACTGCTCAAGCTGGGCACGTCCGACTTCGAGCAGACGATGAACCAGATCGGCGCGGCAATCGACGCGCTGCGCAACACCTCGCTGCTCGAGCAGGCGCTGCCGCTCGTCGATGACCTGAAAGCGGGCGACGTCCTGGGCATCAAGAAGATCTGGAGCGAGAAGGTTTCCGCATTGTTCGCGGGTGAAGCGGGCGTGCAGGACCTGCAGTCGCTCCTCAAGCAGGTCGGCGTCGCCGACTCGGCCAATTCGTTCGGCGGCACCGACGGCATCCTCTCGTTCGACCTCGATGTCAACCAGACAATCGCCTCGCAGACCGGGACGATCGACCTCGGCACGGAACTCGGCGCACTCGCCAGCATCTCCTCGGCCAGCACCGTGGCCTTGGAAGGCGCGGCCCGCGCGAAATTCACGATCGGCTTCGACCTTTCCAAGCCGATCGGCCAGGACTTCATTCTCACGCGCGGCACCGATGTCCGCACTCTCAACGGCCCGGACGGGCTGACCCAGGTCCTCCAGCCCTTGCCCGCCAACTCGCCGGCCGGCACCATCGCGAAGACGCGTTGGGAGACGAAAGCCGATCGCGCCGGAAAGACCGACGGCGTGCGAGTGACCCTGTCCAATGGCGTCGCCTTCGACGTCGTACTCGACAACAAGACGACCGTAGGACAGATCCTCGATGAGCTGAACTACCAAGCCAAGGTCGCCTTGGGGCCGGAAACCTATGAGCTGCTGTACGCGGACAGTGAGTTCGCCGACATCCTGTACGATGGCACCTACCTGGACGAGGCCACCGGCCAGCAGAAACCGCGCGGCAGTTCCCTGAGGCTCCTTGATCGCACGAAGGGCGTCGAGACGGACTTCCAGATCGAAGCACTCGGCGACTCCAACCTCGGCCTCGCCGGCGTGGGGCTCGGCATCCTCGGCATCGTCGAGAAGCCCGACGCCAATGGCCAGCGCACCCTTTACGGCGCTCCGCTGCACGACGACAGCCTGATGAAGCGAGTGTTCTTCGTCAGCAAGGCGGACAACCGACCGACGCTCTCAGGGGAACTTTCCGTCAGCGCCGCGGACATCGACGCGCAGGTGCGCATCCTGATGGCCAATGCGCAGATCGTGGACGGCACCGCCGCGGCTCGCGCAACCGTCAGCCTGCAGCTCGGCGGTACCGCCGCCGCCGACAACCGCATCACGCTCAAGGAACTCTACGACGGCTTCACCAATCCGTCTTCCATCCTCGCGGGAGGCGTCCAGTGGGATGCCGGTTTGAACGCTTCCCTGCCCGTATCCGCGCAGGTTCCGTGGCTCGCGACCTCGCCGTCCGGGACCGTGGTCGTCTCCTGGACCGACTTCACCGATCCCGCCACGCTCCGCGTCGACTACCCCGAGAGCCTCGAGCAGCTGTTCCATTTCGGCGAGCTGAACGAGGACGTGATGGCTCAGTCGCTGGAGGAACTGGCCAACTACCTTTCGCAGCTGGAGCAGTTCGCGTTTTTGCGCGAGAAGTTGCCGGTCGTCAACAAGAGCCTGCTGGAGATTTTCAGCCTCGGCAATCGCTTCCGCTCGTTCGTGGACAATTACAAGAGCTCCCCGGCCGAATCGCTGGCGGATATCGCGCCGAAACTGCAGACGGCCTTGCGTTCGGCGATGAAAGATGCAGGCGTGGACGAGGACGCGGCGACGGTCACGGTCACGGCCGACGGGGAGGCGCTCAAGTTCGGGCTGCTCTTCGATGTCGGCGTGACCGAAGCCGTCTCGATGAAACTCGACCTGAAGAGCCTGGGCATCCCCAACCTGGACGCGCTGGTCGACCTCCGCGGCCAGGGCAAGCTCTCCATGGAGACGAAGGCCAGTTTCAACTTCGAGCTGGGCGTGGACCTGACGAATCCTAAAGCGCCGCGGGCTTTCCTCTACGATACGAGCGAAGCCGCCGTCATGGCACGGTTGGTGGGCGACGACGTGCGATTCAGCGCGGCGGTCCTGTCGCTGGGCCTGAAGGTTGGCGTCGAAGGCAACCCCGGCAAGGTCGCCCTCGATGGAGACGGCAATGCGGCCACCAAGGACTATGTCGAGTTCGCGCTCGGGCTGAAGGACACCGACACGCCCGATGGCCGCATCTACCTGAACTCGCTGGGACTGCGGAATTTCGAGGCCAGCCCGTTGACGGGAAACTTCGACCTGAAACTGCCGCTCTACTCGGCCAAGGGCAACGAACTCAAGTTTATCGACAACCTCACCTGGAGTTTCCCGCTCACGCAGCTGGACAATCCACCGGCCGCCCACATTCCCGACCTCAGCGTCCTCATGGACGACCTGGACCTGACGACTTCGCTGGATGTCTTCAGCGACGGCATCGATGGATTCTTCACGATCCTCGACACGGTGGTGCAGAACCGGGCGCTCGTCGCCAAGCTGCCGCTGGTCGGCAACGCCCTGGTCGACGCCGTGGATTTCGTGACCCAGGTGCGGGACAAAGTCTACGACAACTTGCAGGCGCCGGGCGCGAAGACGGCCGATGCGGTGCGTCAACGCTTGTTCGAAGCACTCGGTCCCGGCGGCCTGCAAGTGCTGGTCGACCAGCAGTCCGACGCCTCCACCTGGGGCCGCACGAACCTGAGCGCGAATCGCGACGACTTGGCGGTGATCAAGACGGGAACCTCCGATGTGCGTTTCGAGGGGGACCTCGTGAAGACCCTGGCGTCGATCGACGTGCCGGTCGACTTCGACCTCGGACTGCCCGCCCTCGGCCTGGACATTGAGGGCAACGTCCGGCTGGAAGTCGGCTTTATGTGGAAGGACTTCGCGATTGGCATCAATCGCAACGAAGGATTTTACGTTGGCACTTCCAGCGGCAAGGAGATCGAGGTCTTCATCCGCGCCACCACGCCCGGCCTTTCGGCAACAGGCAAGCTGGGCCCGCTGCAGCTGGACGCGACCGATGGCACGCCGACCGGGCCTGGGGGAGCGATCGAGAAGACGACGCTGAACGCGGCGCTGCAGGTCGACCTCAAGGATCCCAACAACGATGGCAAGCTGACGATGGGCGAGATCGCCGGCGCGAGCGTTTCCGACATCATCACCGCGTCGTTTGGCAGCGATCCCAACGCGAATCGCGCCGATGTGAACCTTCATCTGGTTGCCAGTGTCGCCGGCAATCCCGACTTCCCGCGCATCGAGACCGACTTCACGCTCGACTGGGTCTTCGCCTCCACGGACGCTACCGCCAGTGGATCGAACGTGGGTGCCGTGCCAACTATCTGGTTCCAGAACGTGCAGATCGATCCGGGCCAGGTGATCAGCGGCGTAGCTGCTCCGATCCTGGGCAAGATCAACGCATTGCTGGCGCCGGTGAAGCCAATCCTCGACACAATCCAGGCGCCACTGCCGTTGGTATCGAACCTGCTCGGTCGCCCCTTCACGCTGCTGGACGTGGCGGAACTGTACGGCGGCGAACTCGGGCAGACGAAAAAGTTCCTCGAGTCGACGAAGCAGTTGCTCGACACAGCGTCCTTCGTGGTGGACATCGCCGCGACCGGCAAGATTCCTTTGGGCAGCTACCAGATC
>CAZUJM010000385.1:0-3810 GCA_964620405.1 uncultured Pirellulaceae bacterium
ATCAGCATCCAGCAAGGGTAGCTCTCCTCGTTCGTCCGAAGGCAAGGAAGCGGTCCCGCCGCGACGGACGTTCGTGTCCCTGGTAACCGGAGCCCTGGGCGCGGCAGTGGTCGCCATTCCCGGATTGATCGGAGCAAGGTTTTTCCTCGACCCGATCTTCCCGCGCGCCAAGGCGACCGCCAACGGAGGCTCCCCGGACGAATCCGACGAGAGCGCCGATGGATTCTTGCTGCTCGACATCAGCCTGGATGCCTTGCCAGCCGATGGCCAACCCGTCTCCGTGACGGTCCATGACGACAAAGACAACGCCTGGAATCGCTTGCTCGATGTCCAGGTGGGAACCATCTGGCTCCGCAAGCTTGCCGAGGACCAGGTGATCGCCTTCAGCTCGGTTTGCCCGCACCTCGGCTGTGCGGTCGACTATCGAGACTCCCGAGGCGACTTTTTCTGCCCCTGCCACACGAGCTCATTCAATCTAGACGGCCAGAAGACGAACGAGATTCCCCCACGCGGGTTGGATGTCCTGCAGACACGCCTGGAGGGCAAGCAGATCTGGCTGAAGTACGAGAATTTCCGCGCCGGCACGAAGGATAAGATTCCAGTATCATGACCAAGCTCCTTGACTGGCTTGATGACCGCACGGGCTATCGACACTTGCTGAAGGAAACGCTCGAGGAACCCATTCCGGGCGGCGCGCGATGGCGATATGTCTGGGGCAGCACGCTGACATTTACGTTTGTGCTGCAGATAATCACCGGAGTGCTCCTGTGGACCGCTTACAGCCCCAGCACCCTGACCGCCTGGGAAAGCGTCTACTTCATCCAGCATGAGATGGCCTGGGGCTGGCTCGTGAGGGGCATCCACCACTTTACCGCTCAAGCAATGGTCGTCCTGCTCGCCATTCACCTGATGCAGGTGATCGTGGATGGAGCTTATCGGGCGCCGCGCGAAATCAACTTCTGGCTTGGCCTCATCCTCGCGCAGATCGTCCTCGCGTTGTCCCTGACCGGCTATCTCTTGCCCTGGGACCAGAAGGGCTACTACGCGACGCAGGTGACCACCAAAATCATGGGGGCCACTCCTTACGTCGGACCACACATCCAGACGTTAGCCCAGGGCGGTCCTGAGTATGGGCACCATACGCTGACCCGCTTCTTCGCGATGCACGCGGGCGTGCTGCCGGGGCTGCTCATTCTCTTCCTGGCGATCCATCTCTATGTGTTCAGAAGACACGGAATCACCGTTCCCGGGGAAGCTCGTCAGCCCGTGGCCTCGTTCTGGCCGGACCAAGTGCTTCGGGATGCAGTGGCCTGCCTCGGCGTGCTGGCGATCGTCATGCTCCTGGCCCTCTTCAAGGGTGCCGAGCTGAGTGCGCCGGCGGACCCCGCTGAAGCCTTTTCTGCCGCCCGCCCCGAATGGTACTTCCTGTTCCTGTTCCGCTTCCTGCGGTTCCAAGCGGTGGAGCACTTCGGGTTGGCATTTGGAGCGATCTACGTGCCAGGCGCCATCTTGGCCGTGATCGCGGCAATGCCGCTCATCGCTCACCTCCGCGGCGGACACCGCTTCAATGTGGCCTTCATGACGCTGCTGGCGGTAGCTGTCGTCGGACTGACCGGCCTCGCCATGGTCGAAGACGGGCTGGATGAAGACCATCAGGCAGCCATCGCCGAAGCCGAACGAGACGGGCACCGCACCGTGGAGCTCGCCCAGTTGCCCAGCCGGATCCCCGCGACCGGCGCGGCGGTGATGCTGGAGTCCGACCCGTTCACCGTGGGCCCCCGTCTTTTCGCCAAGCACTGCGGAGCCTGCCACCGTTTCGATGGCCATAACGGACGAGGACGCGCGGTGCTCGAGAAACACCCCGAGTCCGATCTGCATGTGCCGGCGCAGCCGACAGCGTCCGACCTCGGACAGTTCGCCCAGCGATCCTGGTGGCGGGCCGTGCTGACCGACTTCGAAAACCACTTCTCGCCCGTTGCTCGCTCCGGTTACGACCTCGAGGCATCCGCCTCCGACGGAATGGTCTTCTGGGCCAGAGAGAGCCGCGAGGTCATGAATGACCCGAAGAACTCGGCCGACATCGACGCGATGGTGGAGTTTCTCGTATCTCTCGCCGGAAAGAAGGACCCATCGCTGGACCAGACCAAGGTTGAACGCGGCAGGGAGATCCTGGACTCAGGCAACCTAACGGCAGGTTCCATCACAAAATGCACCGACTGCCACACCAGCGTCGCCAGCACCTTCACCCCAGACGCCAGCAATGGTGGCATCCCCGAACTAAGCGGCTACGGTTCCACGGCGTGGCTCAAGGCCTTCATTGTCAATCCGGGACACGAACAGTTCTATGGTGAAAAGAACAAGATGCCTGGGTTCGCGGCCAGCATGTCCGCGCACGACCTGGACCTGCTTGCGCGATATCTGGCGGGAGACTTCCCGCCCAACCACGTGGCAGCCTACCCGGCCCTCTCGATTCCGAAGCAGCCGGACGAGCCTTCAACGGAAGGCGAGGCGGCAGTGACTGCTCCCGGCGCAGGCAAGTAGCAACGACAGCACACCGATGCGCTGCGGCGCGGTCTGCCCGGCCGCTAGGCGCCAGTTTGGTTCGCACGCACATTGCCAGTGCATTTTGCGAACCTACGCTCTCGGGCTTTTCGCCCCAGGTGGGCACGTCGCCTAAAAACGCTACAGCAGAAAACGGACAACCGCCGATCCACCTTAGCAGATAAGGCCAACAGGCCTTCATCGCATCCATGGGCCCATTGGCAGGACGCAACTGCTCAGCTGCCGTCCGCTGTGGCTTACCGTTGGTGGAGCCCCCTTTCGAGAGCGTTGCCCTTCGCATCGACAGCCCGCCCCGGGATTCCGAGGAAGTGAGCCGACTGTCGCAACGAAGCCTATCCCTTCACGGCACCGATCGTAGTTCTCAAGCATGCCCACATTGCAGCAAGACTCGAAACTCCCGGCGCTGGTCCGCCCGAGCAGGCTTCGACATGCGGCCCATGCCGGATCCTCGCCAAGCCAGGGCTCCGAAGGCGCTTTATCCGGTCAGGAGAGCACCCGCAGCGTTGCCCAAGCTGCTCCAGCAAATCCCTGCGGAAACAGCCAACCGCGGTTCCATGGCCTGATGCTCCTGATTGGAACTAGCCTGTTTACCTCGGGTGCGACTCTCGTGGGAGTTTCCTTTCTCGACTCCAATCCGCATCTCTGGAACTGGGGCGTTCCCCTGGCGATCGGAGGCCAGTGCTTCTTTCTTTTCGGCCTGCTTCTCCAGCTCGAACTTCCCTGGAAGCATGAGCGTGCATCCACCGCCCCGAGGCGCCCGGTTTCCGAGAAACCATCTCCGTGGCATCGCAAGCGACCAGTGCGAGAGATGGGCGGGGAATCTGGCTACGGCGTGCCGTCCGTTCCTCCAGAAACTCTCCTGCGAGATCTCAAGAGTCGATTGGCCACGCTGGGGGATCGCCTGTCGCAGTCCCGCGCATGATGCTTCCGAACGCGGGATCGCTCCTTCTAAGCGATTGAACGCTGCAGCCTCAGCGGGGCCGGGTCGATGTGGGGAGCGATCCCATCGACGAGTTCCCTGACGAGCCGTCCCGTGGCGGGCGCCATGGACAGTCCGAGCATGTTGTGACCGGCAGCGACCCAGACGTTCGACCATTTCGGGGAGACCCCGACGTAGGGAAGACTGTCCCAGGTCATGGGACGCCAGCCAAACCATTCCTGCTGCACCGGTTCGACATACGGCTCCCGAAGATAGACTTCCGCCCCCCGGCGAAGCACGGCCCCGCCTTGCCTCACGGAGCATCGGAT
>CAZUJM010000386.1:0-3782 GCA_964620405.1 uncultured Pirellulaceae bacterium
CCAGTTGGCTTCGGGAAAGGAACGCTGCCCTCGAAAACAGCAGACACTTCCCTCAGACTCTCGGTCAGTACTCGATCTTGCTTCCGAATCATGAACAGAGACTCCGTATCCTCGAATTATCCTCGAAGGGTTGCCTCGACGTATTGCCTTCAGGCCGCTCCATTCAGAAGCCCCGCAGCGGCCTTCACCCGGGCTGCTTTCAGGCGTGGCGGATCTATCCGCGTCGAATCAAAAAGACAGGATAAGTGCGCCGACCAAGCTCGCAAAGAATTGAGATCCAAGCTCCAGAATCTAAAAGATCGACACGCGGAAGTCCAAGAAATAATGGTTCTTTATTCATGGAAAACGATCAAGCGGTTGTGTAGCAAATGTGAAATCATCTTCGAGGTGTCGCGTTAACCTGTGAGGGTTGCGGCACTTCGGAGCGTTGATTCCGACCGAACGGGAAACGCCAGGACAATACCTGCCGCGCGAGCCCACGGAGAGGCCACCCCGAGTCGGGGGGGGCAATGGAGGTCGACTTGCCCGGCGCCCCTGAAGAGCGGCACGAATCGGCCGCCGCCTGGGCGGATCGAAGGTGATCTTGCTGGATCGGACCCGGCGATCTGTCGAGCGGGTGCCAGTGGCGAGTTGCTTCTAGGATTCGGAGTTACAGGCGACCGCGGAACGCATCACGCCTTCACGGATCGGTGGCCCCGGTCTCGCACGGGAGGCTTTCGTGAGAGTGACGCAGGGCCTTCTGGGCAATCGTCACCCGCGGTCCGCGACCGCGTTTTGTCTCGACGAGGCAGAGATTGAGCGCCTTCATCTTGTGCAGGATGCGCACGGCGGCCGAGGGGGTGACGCGAAAGTGCTCCAGCGCCTCGCGCGTCAGCGTCACGGTGGAATGCTTCTTCACGCCGCTCAGCCACTGCAGGGCCAGTCCGACGTTGATGCCCTTGCGGCCGCAGGTGGAGGCCAGCAGCAGCCATTCCAGTGACACGGGGCCTTGGACGAAATAACGCGTGCCCTTCCGCGAGTATCCAGGCGTGAGCGGGATCTCTGATCGCCGCAAGCGGCGTCCGCTGGTGAGCGACGTCGCGTCCGGGGACTGGGAAAGATCGGTCGGAATCGCTGCATCGCCTTCGAGAGGCGGGGTCTGGGGATCCACCATGGGTCAACTTCCGTGAAGTAGGGGACTTGGAGGGCGCTGCGAATGTATCAG
This sequence comes from uncultured Pirellulaceae bacterium, assembly GCA_964620405.1. Taxonomy (GTDB): domain Bacteria; phylum Planctomycetota; class Planctomycetia; order Pirellulales; family Pirellulaceae; genus CAZUJM01. The sequence continues at coordinate 1,205 of CAZUJM010000386.1, forward strand.
GCGGGCGCGGACCGAGGTCCCGGACAGGGCACGTTCGGTGGGCTGCTTCCGTGTCTGATCGCGGTTCGAACGATTGGCTGCCGACCGGGGTGCTCTTCTTTCCCTCAGCCAAGCCTCTCGCCTGCCGCTGCTCCACCCCGCTTGGGTCCACTCGGCAAGTTTTCTAAACGCAAAGGATTTTTAGTTGAATGTTTCTTTCGGTGCGGTTACGTTTGACCCGCATCTGGGGCATGGGGTTTCCGCCTAGTCTGATCGGCTGGCGTGAAAACTCCTGATGGGATGCGAGCGACGCCGGTGGAACTGCTGGTTGGGCTTGCGAGTTGCGATCTCCCTGGATGGCTATGCGAAATCCGCGTTGATTTTTTTTCCGGGTATCGAAAAGATTGCGGCTGTCTACGATACGAATTGCTAAACGCAGGGCGATCCGGACCGCCAACCCAGAAGAATGTGTCTTGAGCCGCAGGAGTAGGGCGGAGGCCGGTCCAAGCCCTGATGGGTGCGAGGAGTAATTCGATGGAGAAACCGCTGACGGCCTTGATTGCCACGCGGTCCGCCGAACTTTTGCCGCTGGTCTATGAACAGTTGCGACGTCTCGCGGCGGCTCGCTTGGCCCGCGAAGGCATGGCGGCCAACCTGCAGGCCACGTCGCTGGTGCATGAAGCGTATCTGCGGCTGGTCGGCGATGGCTCCGGGCCGCTCTGGGACAACCCGGGGCATTTCTTTGCGGCGGCCGCTGAGGCCATGCGGCGGATTCTGATCGAGGAGGCGCGTCGCCGTCGATCACTGAAGGGCGGCGGCAACTTCACGCGCGTTCCGCTGACCGAAGGGTTGGCCGTCCAGCAGGCCGACCTTGACCAGTTGCTGACACTGGATGACGCCCTGGAGCGTCTTGCGGCCGACGATCCGCAACTGGCCGACGTCGCGCGACTTCGCCTGTTCGCCGGCCTGACGCTCCAGGATATCGCGGAATCCCTGGGGATCTCGACCACGGCCGCGCACCGTTCCTGGGGATACGCCCGCGCGTTCCTGCGGCAGGAGTTGAGCGAGTAGGCAGCGGATGTCGATCGCTTCCAACGGTTCCCCGTGGACCTTGGGAATCCACCAAGTCTTGCAGGGGATGATCCTGGGGAACGCATGGAACCGCGACAGATCTTCTTTGAAGCAGTTGAGAACTACTCGCCCGACGAGTGGGACGCCTATCTCGATCGCGTCTGTGGCGATGACGAGCCGTTGAAGACGCGAGTGCGGGCGCTGTTGCAGGCCCATCGTTCTCCCCATCCGTTGCTGGACGAGGGAGTGTTGGCGCGGCCGTTCGCGGTGGTGGCGGGACTGGAGTACCTGGGCGCGGAGATTGGGCCCTACACGCTGCTGGAGGAGCTGGGCGAAGGCGGCTTCGGCGTCGTGTATCGCGCCGAGCAGCGGACGCCGATCCGCCGCATGGTGGCGCTCAAGATCCTCAAGCCAGGCCTCGATACACGCCAGGTGGTCGCGCGTTTCGAAGCGGAACGCCAGATGCTGGCTTCGCTGGAGCATCCGAACATCGCCCATGTGTTGGATGCCGGAGCGACTCCCTCGGGCCGTCCTTATTTCGTGATGGAGCTGGTGCGGGGCGAGTCGCTGACGGCGTACTGCGATCGGCGGCGATTCGGCCTGCGCGAACGCCTGGCGCTGCTCATGGATGTCTGCCGCGCGATCCATCATGCGCACCAGCGCGGCATTGTGCATCGCGACCTGAAGCCGTCCAATATCCTGGTCACGGAACGCGATGGGCAGCCGGTGGCGAAGGTCATCGACTTCGGCATCGCCAAGGCGCGCGGCGAACTGGGCTTCATGGACCCGGCCGTCACCTCCTGGACGGCGGAAGGCGTGCCATGTCCGGGCACGCCGGTCTACATGAGTCCCGAGCAGGCTGCTCGCATGGCCGGACTGGGCTCGCGTGTCGTCACCGCGGCCGATGGCTCCGTGGAACCCGCCATCGACCACCGCTGCGATGTCTACTCGCTGGGCAGCATGCTCTACGAACTGCTCACCGGCATCACGCCGTTCGATCCGGCCCTGCTTCGCGATCTTCCCCAGGCGGAACTGCTGCGCGTGGTCCGCGAGGAGGATCCGCCGCGTCCCAGCCGGCGCGTGGCTTCGTTCGCTCCCGTGACGCGTTTGGAGCGAGCTGCGGCGCGCGGCGTGGACCCCGAAGCCTGGCCGGGGCTGCTCCAGCGGGAACTCGACTGGATCGTGCTCCAGGCCATCGAGAAGGATCGCGCGCGGCGTTACGCGTCCGCCGCCGACCTGGCGCTGGACATCGAGCGTTACCTGCGTGGGGAGCGAGTCGAGGCCTGCCCGGCGTCGTTGACCTATCGCACGTCGAAGACCGCGCGACGGTATCGCACGCAACTGACGTCGGTCGCGGTCGCCGCTCTCTGTCTGTCCGGAGGTCTCTGGATGGGATGGCAGCGAGCCAGGTCGCGGATGGAGGAGGCTGCCACCGTAACGCCCCGCGCACCGATCGCTTCCCCTTCGCTCGCGGAAACTCCTGCGGCGGAAACGCCCACCGCCACATCTTCCACCGCCACTTCGCCCA
>CAZUJM010000387.1:0-2876 GCA_964620405.1 uncultured Pirellulaceae bacterium
TCACCTCCCCCCATTCTTGAGGCGGCCTGCGTTCTTCCATATCCCCGCGACCCCGCCGGTCGCAGCTCCTTCTTCAGGCCGCCCGCACTCTCTCGCGGCGGCCCGCTCCCGCGACGACGACTCTCCTCCACGCGGCCGATTCACCAACCGGGGCTCCGCCAGCCGAGTCTCCCCCGTGGGCACAGGTCGCCCTCCCGGCATCTTCATCCGGTCCCCATCGCCCCCGGCCAACCCGCACCCCGCCGTTGTCCCGTAGCAGGGCCCACGCGGCCCGGCAACGGCGGGGGAAACCACTGTGGCCCGACGACGCATCGTAAGCCCCGCCGCTCGGACAGGTATCGCTACCGGTCGCCGAGGAGCAAACGCACGAAGTTCGACGTGACATGAGGGTGTCTGTGACGCGTCAACGTCTGTGACGCGATCGGGCCGATTCGCCGCGGGCGATCGTGGACACGGATGCCCGAGCCGCAGGCTGTTCAGCAATGCAGGCGAACTGGCGGAGTGCGCCACGCACTGACGCTGGGCGAGGCTGCCGAGCCACCGACTTGCTCGTGGGACTCAACGCCAGCGCCGCCAAGAGCTCTTCGAGAAGCCTGCTGTGGCAGGGCAAGTGTGGGGCGAGGTGATTGCACGGCCAGTCCGCCGGCCGTACTTCCTGGCCGCGGACGCTTCGTGAGGGATCGGAACCGCAGGACGCGGCGCCGACTCAGGAGATCGAGAGCGACTCCAGCACCCGGCAGGTGGCCTGGGATTTGTTCAGCACGTAGTAGTGGATCCCGGGCACTCCCGCATCGATAAGGGCCTGGGACTGCCGCGTGGCGAAATCGACGCCCACCTCGAACTGCCACTCCTCGCCGTCCTGCTCCGCCAGACGTTCGACAAACGACGTCGGCAGCTTGGCTCCGCACAGCGAAGTGATGCGTTTGATCTGCGCGAGGTTGGTGACGGGCAGCAGGCCGGGAATCAGGGGGATGTCGATTCCCAACTCCTGGCAGCGATCGCGGAACCGGAAAAAATCATCGTTGTCGTAAAACAGCTGGGTGATGACCGCATGAGCGCCGCAGGACACCTTGTGGCGGAGATGCTGCAGGTCGACCTCCAGGCTGGGGGCTTCCTGGTGCTTCTCGGGGTAACCGGCCACGGCGACCTGCAGTTGGGGGAACTCGCGGTGGATCAGCGAGACCAGTTCGCTGGCATGCCGCAGCCCGCCTTCCTTGGCCTGGAATTCGGTCTGGCCCTGGGGCGGGTCACCCCGCAGGGCCACGATCGCGTCCACCTCCAACTCGCTCGCCCGGCCCAGGTACGCTCGCAGTTCGTCGACGGTGGAGCCCACGCAGGTGAGGTGGGAAGCCACGGGGACGCCGAACCGCGTCTTGACCGCCGAGATGATTTCGAGGGTCTTTTGCTGGGTCGAACCGCCCGCTCCATAGGTGCAGGTCACGAAGCGAGGCTGGTGGGCCATGAGCGCCTCGACGTGCGCATAGAGCGAATCCAGTCCGGCGTCGGTTTTCGGCGGGAAGAGTTCAAACGAGAGCCCGAACTGGCCGGGTTCGTAAGCGGAGGAAATGCACATGGTCGTGTGACGTCCAGCAGCACAGGGAATGAAGGGGGATCGCCCAACCCCGATACTCTATAGCGAAACGGGGCGGTCAGCTAGTTGGCGTCCCAGGGCAACGCGGTTGTAGACGTCGTGCAGCAGTTGGCGGTGCCAGTCCTGCTGCTGGATCCCCCGGCGGAGGAAGACGCGTTTCTGCAGCTCCACCATCACCGCGGGCGACAGTTCGGTGATTTCGCCGAACGAGCGGGCGTAGTTCACGAAGCTGGGGACGTTGGTGGTGATGAAGCCGTACAGGGCGCTGCAGGTCCCGATCAGCTTGCCGGTGAAGACCGACGTATTGATGGCTGTGCGGGTCATGTCGCCCACGATGCAGCCCAGGAACTGCAGGCCCGTATCGACGCGACGGTCGCCGACTTCGATGCGGATCGAACCATAGGTGTTCTTCAGGTTGCTGTTGGAGGTGCCGGCGCCCAGGTTGACCCACTGGCCGACGTAGGAGTGCCCCAGGTAGCCCAGGTGCTGCTTGCTCGAACAGGCCTCGATGACGCTGGCCTCGACCTCCCCGCCCACCTTCGCCTGCGGACCGACACTGACCCCCGATTTCAGCAACGCATGCTCATTCACGCGGCTCATCGGGCCCAGGTACAACGGGCCGCGAAGGCAGGCGAACGGCCGCACCACCGCTCCCGCGTCCACCACGATCGGGCCTTGGCTGGAGTCCACATGCACCCACTCGGCGAGTTCCACGTTCTGCGCCACGAATACGCCGTCCCGCACCTCCCGGTAGCGTCCCGATTCCAGTCGCCACTGCAGGTTGTCGCCCAGGACATCGAGGTGGCTGCGAATCAGGTCGTGGGCATAGTTGACCAGGGGCAGCGGAGCCTCCAGCACGGGGAGGCTCTCAATGCGGGGATCCCGCAAGAACTCCTCGAATGCCTCGGCCCGCCAGGGGTCGTCCAGGTCCGGCGCGCTGGGCGGCAGCAGGCCGGCGGCCAGCGTCTCGCCCTGGAAAACCAGTCCCGGTTCACCCGTCCGTTCGATCCGCTTCAGCGTCTCGAACGTCGTCGGGCAGGGGACCAGCCGCGCATTGACCAGCAATCGCCAGCCGTCGCGGGTCTCGCGGTGGAATCCCGGCTGTTCGGCCGCTTGCCACGCCTCCAGATGCGGACGGACCAGCCCCCGGATGGGACGGTCCTGCTGGTTCAGCCAGTCGGCCAGGCTCAGGCTGCCGCAGACGAGGCTATAAGCCGGGCGAGCCAGCGAAAGGGGTTCCAGCTGTTCAACAAGCGAGTCTTCAAAAACGATGATCTGCATGGGT
>CAZUJM010000387.1:2900-3778 GCA_964620405.1 uncultured Pirellulaceae bacterium
AACGGACCGTAGATCCTACGTCGGTACGACGACGTGGGCTTGGCGAAGAGAGAAGGGGCGGTCGGTTCGTGGGGCCGCCGCCCTCGTATGTCGCGTTTTGGAAACGCGGCAAGGAACTCGGTGGCGTTTTGGCAACGGGCGGTTGCCTTGCGGGGAAGTGCCGCCAGATCGGGGCTCCGTCGCAAACAAAGGACCCTGCTGTAAAACTAAGGCTTCTTCCGCGGTTCTGAAGAATGCCGAGGGGATTGAACCACGGAGGACGCGGAGGAGGCACGGAGGGGTGCGGAGATGATCGTCGAAACTCCGCACAAGCTCCCGAACCGCGGTACGCGGTGCCGCCGGACGGCGAACAAGACCAGGCCGGATAGTGTGAGCAGGACGGCTGAAGGTTCCGGGATGGCGAGAGCGGTTGCCCGTGGGCCGGACTCGAAGCCGCCACCCTGGAACGCGACGACGAAGTCGCCGCTGTTGAATTCGGCGTCGCCATTCCAATCGCCCGTAGACCACGTGGAATTGGTGGCCGTCTGGTCCTCGTATTGGCCCGCCTGGAACACACTTACGAAGTCAGTTGTGTTGAACACGCCGTCAAAGTTCGCGTCACCGAAGTAGGTCTTCTTTAGGCCCTCGACCCAGAAGATGCTGTCGAGGGCGTTGACCTTGCCGTCGGAATTGACATCGTAAGTGGCCTCGTTCGTGCCTCGACGGACTTCCGCGTTCAGCGAATCGATGTCGGCCGCGTCGAGAATTCCGTTTTCGTCGAAGTCCCCTGCGTTGCCGGTGCGGAAGCTGACGTTATCGACGGCAAGGCTCGCGTCGCCGCCGTGCGTTGGCAGGCTTGCGATCGAAAGCAGCACATTGGTCGTCTCGGCGACGACCTT
>CAZUJM010000388.1:0-3752 GCA_964620405.1 uncultured Pirellulaceae bacterium
ACGACGCGGTGGCAATCACCTTCTTTGCAGTCCCCTCGGGCGTCCCGTCGGCCTTGAACCTGACGATCGGAGGTGGTGGAGCAGAACGGCGCATCGAATGGAGAAGTTGCCACCCGCGTGGGAGCTGCTGTCGGTGAAGGGGCGGCCTGGGCAATGTAACGAAAATCCGTCATCCAGGAAACGGCTGCCGTCTTTCGGATCGCCGTTGACGCCAGCGATGGTCCTTCGTATCGTCGCCCGCCCCGCGGATCCGGTCTGGGTCCGCGGCCCGATTCGTCCCGGTGCGAACTGACAGCATGACGTCACCTGCTTACCACCGCACGCCAACCGCGCTGCCGCGCCATTCCCAGCGGGGAACCGTGTTGGCCATCGTGTGTCGGCCGCAGAACGCCGGCCGATCGCATGGCGCGCAGCCCGCCATCGGATACTCCCGCGTGTCGTGCCGCGGGCTGGTCTGGTGCCTGCTGCTCGTCTGTCTCGGCGCAGCTTGCCTTGCATCTGGATGTGCGCACACGCAGCCCGGACGCTTGCGGCGATCGGTGGAAGTCCCCGTGATTCCCCAGGTGCGTTCTTTCTTCTGGAAGTCGCCCCAGCCCACGCCGCGCACGCAGCAGTTCCTTCGCCGGCACGATCTGGTGACCGCGCAACAACGAGATCCCCGCTCTCCGATCCGCACGCTTCTCGCAAACCCAGGGCAGGAAACCGGAGCCGACCAGGCCTATGTGCTCTCCGAACTCGCCTTCCTCGCGGCGTACGACCTGGAAGCCAAAGGAAGTTCGAACGAGGCGCTGGAATACTATGGGTTGTCGGTGGCCAAGGCGTATGAGTACCTTCTCGCGGACGACCTGGCGGATGCTCGCAACCCTTACGACCCCCGGTTCCGACAGGCCTCCGACCTGTACAACGGCGCGCTGGAAAACGCCCTCCGCATCGTCAAGAAGCGGCAGCAGCTCAAACCAGGAACGGTGATCCAGCTCGGATCGGAGACGCTCGACCTGGAGATCCACCTCGACTGCCACGGGCCTTGGACGGCGGAGGACATCGCCGAATTGAAGTTCGTGTCCGACTACGAACTGCAGGGACTCAAGAACCACTACCGGACCTACGGCCTGGGAGTGCCACTGGTGGCCGTGTTGAATCGCGAGGCGGCCAGCGGTCCGGCGCAGCGATACTATTCGCCTGGTGTCAGTTTCCCGGCCACGGCGTTCCTGCGGGTACAACCCGTGGCGGGATCCGCCGAAGGTGGACGGGGACGCTACGTCGGTCGGCTGGAGATCTACGACCCCTTGCGATCCACCGACATCACGATCCAGGATCGGTTGGTCCCGCTGGAGACCGACCTGAGCACGCCGTTGGCCTACACGCTGAACGACCCCAGTTTCAAGCGGGCCAACAACGCCATCAAGGGGCTGCTAAACCTTGAGGAGTCCCAGAAGAACCAGGGGCTTTATCTGCTGGAGCCCTACGATCCGGACAAGATCCCGGTCCTCATGATCCACGGGCTGTATTCCAGCCTGAATACATGGATGGAGATGTTCAACGACCTGCGAGGCACGCCGGAGATCCGTGACCATTACCAGTTCTGGTTCTACCAGTATCCCACCGGCCAGCCGTTCCTGTTGACAGCGGCCCAGCTCCGTCGCGAGTTGAAGGACGCTCGTTCGGCCCTGGGGCCGAGCGGGGAGCCTTCACCCCTGGATGAAATGGTGTTTGTCGGGCACAGCATGGGCGGCCTGATCGCCCGCCTGCAGACCCTGGAGAGCGAAGATCGTTTTGAGCCGTTGGCTGCGGACATTCCAGGCGGCCTGCTGCTTGCGCAGCATGAGGGAACGGAGCAGTCGCTGCGGCAGCTGTTCCGGTTCCACCCCAACCCGTCGGTGCAGCGCGTGGTCACGATCGCCTCGCCCCACCATGGCAGCGCGTTCGCCAACGGCGCTACCCAGTGGCTCGCGCGCCGGCTCATCCGGCTGCCGGACGTACTGCTGATTCCCCGCGACGCGCTGCTGCAGGCGAAGGACGGACTGGAGCATCCGTCCCGGGATTCCTGGGCCATGCAGACCAGCCTCGATGCACTGTCTCCCGCCTCGCCGATTCTCGAAGCGATGCAGGAAGCGCCCGCGGCCGAGTGGGTGCGCTACCACAACATCGTGGGACGCATCGCGGAGCAGGGGATTCTCTCCAAGGTCGCCAAGGACAGTGACGGAGTGGTGTCACTGGCCAGCGCCCATCTCGATGCAGCCGAAAGTGAACTCGTGGTGGAGTGTGACCATGTGAACATCCACCGTCATCCCCGTACCATCCTCGAGGTGCAGCGGATCCTCCTGCAGCACCTCCGGGAGCGATCCAGCCAAGTGGTGCCGGCGGGCGGCCGGTAAGGATCGCCACGCGTCGCCGGCGACCCCGGATCAACGGCAGTCGGCCGCCTGGCTCGTCGCGTCGCCCGTCGCAATCCCCTGCGTTGCCTCGGCCTGCGTCGCGGCCGCTCGCTGACGCATGGACGCCATCGTCCAACGCAGCGGGTGCGATGGAGCACGCGGAATCGAAGGGTCCTGGCGGTCGACCAGCGGAATCGATCGACGTACGGCCCGCGAACGCCGATCGTTGCCCGTTCCAGCCACGGCTTCGGTGCCGGACGCGTTCCCGCTCGCGAGAGGCACGCTGCGCGTCTCGTCCGTCGGCTCGCCCTTCTCCGGGGCCTCGTCGAAGCGCGGAAGTTCACCGCGCAGGATGCGGACATCACGCGGGGCCTCGATGGACACCCGCACCGAATTCCGATCCACCTTCACGACCGTGATCGTGATGTTGTCCCCGATGTGGACCTGCTGCATGGGCTTCCGTGTGAGAACAAGCATGGCTACTCCTTTGCCGCCAGATCGAATGCTGGCAAGACGAGATGATGGGAGGGCGACTCGCGCCGGGGAAGAAGAGCGGGCTTGGATCGTGTCCCGTCGCTTCTCGACCTCGTCGCGGCAGGATTCTTTACGAAGGCCGTCGCGTCTCGGATGGCTCGGAGCGATAATTTTTCGCAAGAATTCGCGAAGAGTCCTCAAGTCCACCGAGGTGCCATGCATGCAGCCTGCATGCAAGCGGTCCGCTGCCTGATTGGCGATTCGCCAATCTCCGAGCGTCGGAGCAAGTGCGTTGGGGCAAGTGCGAGGAGCGACCTGGATCGCCCGACACTCAGCGACTCTGACGCTTGCGTCCCGCCAGTTGGTCCCGCAGTTCCGCGGCCAGTTCGTACTGCTCGGAGGCGATCGCGTCCCCGAGCTGTTCTCGCAGCGTTCGACCCACGCTGAACTTCTCCCGCACGGACTCACGGAGTTCGACGAGACGTTCGACCAGTTCATGGTCCTCGAACTCGTCATCGGACTCCAACTGGTCAAAGAGATCCCGCAGTCGATCCAGTCCTTCGTTGACGCGTTCGACGGCCGCCTCCGCGTTCTGGTCTTCCAACGCTTGCAGCGTGGCGGCCTGGGTGCGGTGGAACATGACGAACGGGCGGTACTGTTCGTGTGTCAAGGTCCAGGCTTCATCCGGTGAATGCTCCCGGCAGAAGTTCATCAGCCCCAGCGTGTGGTCGGCATCGCGGATGGCGTTGCCGAATTCACGCAGGGCCAGCCAGCAGATGCGGCGGTGATAGAACTGGACGAACTCTCGATCCGCCTCCGCACACTGCTCCTCGGTCATCACCAGTTGGTTCTCGCGGGACTCGGCATCGCGCAGATACTCATAGTAGGTGTCAAAATCGAACG
>CAZUJM010000389.1:0-3747 GCA_964620405.1 uncultured Pirellulaceae bacterium
GCGCATGCTGGCAAGGATCTCCGGCAGCTGCTCGGGCGAAGCCTGGGCCACGATGGGCCAGGCCTCGATCGCCGCCGCGTGGCCATCACCTTCCGCGCCAATCTTTTGCAGAGCCGCCAGGCTTTCGGCCAAGCTCATGGCTGCCGCGGCCGGTGGGACGCAGGCGGCCGTCATCGCGAGCAGGACCGCGACCGACAGCCGTGCGCGCGTCGCACGCGCCAGGAATCGCAACGCAACAAGAACAGGTTGGCTCATGGACGAAGACTCCTTCGGCAGGCGGGATACCCGGAACAGCGTAGGGCCGAATCGCCTCCGGGAAGGCTCCCTGTTCCGAGCGGGCAGTATACGCGAAGGAGTGTGCCGAGACGAGTCCGCTCCCTTGCCCGTCTGCGATCACCCGGTGACCCCTTTGCCCGGCGTGGCACCACGCCCCGCACCCCCTGCCCTGTCGCGTTGGTGGTTCAGCGGAAGTCCCGGGAGGTGGTGCGGAGGCCCCGCAACTGGCTGGCCAGGTCTTCGATGCGGTAGACCACGACGTGCAGCACCGAGTAACGGCTTTCGAGCTGCCCGTGGGCGATCCATGCCGAGCTGCGGCGCGCGATCGTGTAGAACTGTTCCCAGACAGCTTGCCGCACGACCAGGTTGATCGTGCCCGTCTCATCCTCCAGCGTCACGAACGTGATCCCCTTGGCCGTGCTGGGCCGCTGCCGCATGAGCACCAGTCCCGCCACTCGAACCCGCGCCTCATGCCCTCGCAACGACAACTGCTCCGCCGGCACCACGCCCAACTGGCCCAGAGCTTCGCGGTAGAACGCCATGGGATGGGCCTTCAGCGACAGGCCGGTGGCATCGTAGTCGGCGAACACCTGTTCCAGGGAGTCCATCGGCGGCAGTTCGACCGGGTCGTCATCGCGGGGGGCGAGGCGATCCAGCAAGGGAAGCTCGCGGGCCGATCGTTCCTGCGCCAGCGATTCCCACAGCAGGTCGCGGCGGCTGCGACCCAGCGAGCCCATCGCATCGGCTTCACTGAGCCGCATCAGGACCGCGCGGCCCAGGCCGGTGCGTCGGGCGAGTTCCTGCAGGGAACGGTACGGCTGCTGGCCGCGCGCCTCGACCACCTTCCGCGCGTCTCCTTCCGACAGTCCGCGGATCAACCGGAAGCCCAACCGGATGGCGGTCGCAGCGGCTGCGGCGGAAGCATCGCCGGAATCGGGTGGCGATTCCAGCGTGCAGTCCCAGTGGCTGGCATTGATGTCGATCGGCAGCACCACCACGCCATGCTGCCTGGCGTCGCGGATCAGCTGTGACGGCGCGTAGAATCCCATCGGCTGGCTGTTGATCAGTGCCGCGGTGAAGGCGGCCGGATGGTGGTGCTTGAGCCACGCGGAGATATAGACGAGCAGCGCGAAGCTGGCGGCGTGCGATTCGGGAAAACCGTACTCGCCAAAGCCGCGGATCTGCCGAAACACCTGTTCAGCGAACTCCTGCGGCAGCCCGCGCGCCCGCATGCCTTCGACCAGCTTCTGGCGGAACGTTTCGATCACGCCGGAACTGCGCCACGCACCCATGGCGCGGCGCAACTGGTCGGCCTGGCCGGGCGTGAACCCCGCGGCCACGACCGCCAGCCGCATCGCCTGCTCCTGGAAGATCGGCACGCCCAGCGTCTTGTGCAGCACCTCGCGAATCGCCTCGTTCGGATACTCGACCGACTCCAGCCCCATCCGCCTTCGCAGGTACGGATGCACCATCTGCCCCTGGATCGGCCCCGGCCGCACGATGGCCACTTCCACCACAAGATCGTAATAACATTGAGGCCGCAAACGCGGCAGCATGCTCATCTGCGCCCGGCTCTCGATCTGGAACACGCCCATCGTGTCGGCGCGGCTGATCATGCCGTAGACCGAAGCGTCGTCGGCCGGAATGCTGGCCAGCGTCCATCGCTGCCCCGTCTGCTCGTGCACCAGCGCGAACGCCTTGCGGATGGCGGTGAGCATTCCGAGCGAGAGGCAGTCGACTTTGAGGATGCCGAGCGTATCGAGGTCGTTCTTGTCCCAGCAGAGCACGGTGCGGTCGGCCATCGCGGCGTTTTCGATGGGCACCAGTTCGCAGAGGGGACCGCGGGTCATCACCATGCCGCCCACATGCTGCGACAGATGGCGCGGAAATCCGATCAGCTCCGGCACCAAGTGCAGCAGGCGGCGGCCGCATTCCGAGTCGGGATCGAGGCCTACCTGCCGGCAGCGATCGGCCAGGTGTTCTTCCTGCGAATAGCCTTCGACCTGCTTGGCCAGGGCGTCGACGCGATCCAGCGAGAGTCCCAGGGCCTTGCCCACATCGCGAATGGCCGAGCGGCAGCGGTAGCTCACCACCTCGGCGGCCAGTCCCGCGCGCTCGCGACCGTATTTGTCGTAGAGATACTGGAGCACCTCCTCGCGGCGTTCATGTTCGAAGTCGACGTCGATATCGGGCGCTTCATCCCGCTCGCGGCTGACGAACCGTTCGAACAGCAGGTCGGTCTGCGCGGGATCGACGGCGGTGACTTCCAAGCAGTAACAGACGGCCGAATTGGCGGCCGAACCGCGGCCCTGGCAGAGGATGCCTCGGCGGCGCGCGAAGCGGACCAGGTCCCAGACGGTGAGGAAGTAGGCTTCGTAGTGCAGTTCGGCGATCAACTGCAGTTCATGTTCCAGCAGGCCGCGGACCTTCTCCGGAATGCCCTGCGGATAACGGCCCGCCGCTCCCTGCCACGTCAGCTGCCGCAGGTACTGCATCGGCTCCATGCCATGCGGCGCCAGCTCCTCGGGATACTCGTAACGCAGTTCGGCAAGCGAGAACGAACAGCGGTCGGCGATGGCCGCCGTCTGCGCAAGGGCGTCCGGCAGGTCGGCGAACTGGGTTGTCAGTTCGTCGAACGACTTGAGGTGGCGGCGGGCGTTGGCGAACTGCCGCGCGCCCAACTGATCCACGGTGGTGCCGAGTCGAATGGCAGCCAAGACATCCCAGAGAGGCATCCGGCGGGGATGGTGGTAGTGTACATCACCGGCCGCCGCCAGCGGCACCCGCTGCGCAGCCGCCAGCGACTGGAGCTGTCGCAGCCATCCCCGATCGTCGGGCCCCTGGTAACATTCGGCCAGCAGCCACAGTCGGTCGCCGAACAGTTCGCGACCGACGGCCAGCTGCCGCGCAGCTTCACGCGGAGTCCAGAGCGAGGGAACCGTGCTGGTCGTGTCCGATGCGTCCGCTGCCCTGCTGCTGGCCAGGTGGCTGGCGGTGGACGGATGGGGTGGAGCCAGTCCGGCCAGCAGGCCGTCGGCGTGCGCGGCCAGATCTTCCCACCGCAGCCAGCACTGGCCCTTGGGCGCGCGGCGACGGCCGACGGTCAGCAATCGGCACAGCCGCGCGTAGGCCCTGCGGTCGGTGACCCAGACCACCAGCGGCCAGAATCCTTCCAGGTGCAGCTCGGTGCCGATCAGCAGCTTCAGCTGCTTGTCCCGCGCGGCCGCATGCGCGCGAACCACACCCGCCAGGCTGTTCTGGTCGGTGATCGCCAACGCCTCATATCCCAGCTCGATCGCGCGGTCGACCAGTTCGTCCGCATGGGACGCTCCGAGCAGGAACGAGAAGTTCGTCTTGCAGTGCAGTTCGGCGTAACGCATGGCAGGCCCCGGCGGTCGTGGCGGTGTGTTCGCTCGCGGGGGCGCGCGACTCGTGACGCGCGCCCCGTGCCTCAGCTGAAATAACCGTGCA
>CAZUJM010000390.1:0-3710 GCA_964620405.1 uncultured Pirellulaceae bacterium
GCGATGGGCGGTTCGGATCGGCACACGGCGTGTGCCGACTACAGCGGGTGCGGATCTCGTAGGCGGCACACGCCGTGTGCCGCACAGGATCGCCGAGTGAGCTGGATCTGCGACGGGGTGACGCGCGTTTCAGAATGCGGCGCGATGGGCGGTTCGGATCGGCACACGTCGTGTGCCGACTACAGCGGGTGCGGATCTCGTAGGCGGCACACGCCGTGTGCCGCACAGGATCGCCGAGTGAGCTGGATCTGCGACTGGGTGACGCGCGTTTCAGAATGCGGCGCGATGGGCGGTTCGGATCGGCACACGGCGTGTGCCGACTACAGCGGGTGCGGATAACGCGCGAATCGTCAGTCGATCCGCGGCCGCTCCAGTTCCTGCACGCGAATGGCCACGGGATTGGTCTGCTGGATATCCGGAGACTCGACGGGGTTCGCATGGTCCGCGGCGGATGCTTCGGCAGGCGTGGTTGCGGGCAGGGTGTCCAAGAAGTCGTTGTCCTCCTTGGATAGCGTGGCACGCGGAGCCTTGGCCAGCTTGCCATTCGTGCGTCGGACAAGGACGTAGTCGCGATCGTAGGAGACCAGGACGCCTTCGGCCACCGAACCGTTGATGCTGCGCCACTTCCGCGGCGCCTCGGGATCCGGCCCGCCCCACCCGACCAGCAGCGCCTCTCGCTCACGCTCGTAAGCGGTCGTCATCTCGGTGACGGCCGCGAAGTTGCTGCACTCGTACGCATAGGCGATGATCAGCCCGACGAGCGGCATGCGCGAGATGCCCTGGAGCTTCTCGGATCGCTCAAGCGTCTTGGCTTCTTCCTGCAGGGCCGTCAGTTGCCGCCGCCCGACGGCGATCTCATGCGGCAGGGCCGTGTCGGCCGCCGCCTTCATGCGCGCCAGGATTTCATCGACCTCCTTCACGATCTCCTGCGCCCGCTTCAACCGAGCCGCTTCCACGGCGGTTGCATCGGACGGGGCGATCGCCAACGGTTCCGATGCGGTGGACTTCGAAGGGTTCAGCGAAACATCGGCTGCCGACGAAGCGGTGCCCTCCGCGTGTTCCGTAGACGCAGGTCGCTCTACAGCGGGAGTGTCTGCCGACGTGGCTGCCTGCGCCGCGTCGAGGACCTCCGCCTGAGTCGCGGGGACCGCGACGAGGGAGAGAAAGCATGCGGCGAGCGATCCGAGTTCAAGAAGGTTCCGCCTCATCGTGATGGCCTCGGGGCTTCTTCGAAGTTCAAGGAGAGGATCAGTCGCATCCTGAAATGCCTGGGCGGCGCCCCTCCTGGTCTCCGCGAACGCCCCGCTGGTGATGCGCTCTCGTCGTAACGAAAGCAGATCGCCAGCGGCCGGCGTGCCAAGGAAAATTCTAAACGTGCCATCCGACGTGTCAACGGATTGCGCGGTGCGCGCTCGTGGGAATGAACACTTCATCTGACGGAGTTCAGGTGACTTTTTGTTTTGGAGAAACTGGTGTAGCGATCTCGTGACAGGGTGCTCGACATTCAGGACTTCTCTTCTGGTTCGCGACCTGAAACACGGCGTTAACTGCTGGTTTACGAACCCTGTCGTTCCATTTTCGGCGATGACGGAGGGTGGTTACTGGTTTTGGTGGGCTGGGTTGTCTTTGCTCGCGTCGTGGTTTGGGTAGATGCGGCAGAGTCTACTGAGTTGAGTTGCTTGCTGCGGAAGTGTGGTGGTCTTCGCCATGGCAGCCATGATGGGCGTGTCTCAGAAGGTGAACGCCGTAGTTCATTGAAGCGAGCGCGGAAAATCGGCGCGGTGGGCAGTTCGGTTCGGCACACGGCGTGTGCCGACTACAACGTGGCCGACTGCCCCGTGTGTCGACTGCGACTCGTCAGCGGCCAGCAGTTCTCCCAGGTGTCCGCTTGGGCTATGTCTCGCTTCGCCCTGCGCCTGGCGCACCGCGGATCGCGATCGACGAAATCTGTCGTCGTTCGGGTGGTCTCCATGCAGCATCGATTGGCTGTCGTCGCCCAGGCATTCACGTCCGCGTTTTCCTTATTCACGCGTGCTTGGCGTGGATCGGTTGCGGGCCTGGGAAGCCTCGCGAGTATCTCACCGCAAAAGGGGCGAGTGGTGCTTCGAACTGGGTTTCCGTGTTCGCGAGTCGAGCGACTATTCACGCGAGCCGTCGAAGTGGCGGCCGGTTGCGTGAGGGATGATCGATGCACGGCGTGGCGATTCAACGAACGACGATGGTGACCCTGGTGATCCTGGCGTCGTGCCTGTTGCGCAGCGACGAACTGCAGGCGAGCATCGTCATGTCCACTCCTCGCGGCGTTTCCGCCGGGGAGCTTCGCTGCCTGGATGCAGAACTGTCTGTCGCGGGTCTCCGCAGGCTGGGCAGTGGCGCTCGCAGGGTCGCTCGCGTGGCTTTTCCCACGGCAGCGCGTGAAGATGCGGTGCATGACCTGCAGTCGTTGCTGGCCGAATGTCGCGCCGCGCAGGCGGGCAGTTCGATGGATCCCTCCGGCCAGAGTCGGTCGGGCGCGCCGAACTCCATCATGGTGCAGGATGCGGGCACGTTGGTGGTCGTACCCAAGACAGGCGGGCAACGGGTCCCCGAGGAACCGTGCCTTCGTTGGGATGATGCCGATCCCTCGGACCTTCTGAGACCGCCGGAGCTTCGGTCTGCGAATAGCTCGCTGAATGCTTCGGTAGAACTGACTTGAAAGATAGTTTCTTGGAAGGAATGAATCATGCGTAAGATCTTTTTCGCCCTCTCCCTGCTCGTTGGATCTTTGGTCGCCTCGAACAGCTACGCTGCGATCCAGTTGACGTTGTTTGCTCCGACCGACGCCACCGCTCTAATTGCTGACAATGGCGTGGATGATGCGGACCCGGCCACGGGCAGCATCGTGGTCATTTCGAAGACGGTTGGTGCCTACACGTTCGCCGTGAACGCCACCCAATCGAGCACGACGGGGCTGCTGACGATTCAGAACTCGTCGGTGCTGACGATCACCGGTGCCACCTCCGGCAAGGTTGGTATCCTCGCCAGCACCAGCGGCGCTCCGACGAGCGCTGTCTATCCTACGTTGATCCAGTCGAACGCGGACGTGTCGTACGCTTCGGGCAGCAATCGCAGCACGGCCGCCGTCTCGTACTCGTCCTATGTGGATACCACGAATGTTCTGAGCACGGTGACCCATGTCGGTGGTGTGGTGACGGCCGTACCGGGCGGCACGCTGGTGGACAGCGGTTCGGGCTCGATCGATTCGCCCATCGCGAATCCGAACAGCGGTTGGGTTGCCTCCGGGAATTCCGTCCAGAGTTATGGCGGTTCTCCGGTGGCGATGAACTTGCTTGTCATGGCCGACTTCTCGACTGCCCTCACCGGATCGGGTGCCGTCGTCCACAAGATCCAGCTGAACGGCTCGATGCAGTTGTCGCCCGTCCCCGAACCGACGTCGATGACCGTGTGGGCCCTGAGCGGTCTGCTCGGTCTGGCCGTCCGTCGTCGCTGCAGCTGAGTCGGACACCGCTCCTGACAGTCGCTTGCCGGCGGTGACGGTGGCGAGCGACTGAATTGGGCGGATGAATGGAAAACCGGAAGCCCCGTGCTCGGGCCAGGACAGCATCGCCTCAAGCGACTGTCTTGGCCTTTTTTGCTGCAGTGGAGAAGTCGCCTGTACGGATCTCTCGTAGGCGGCACACGCCGTGTGGCGCTCGGGTTCGAGGAGCGGG
>CAZUJM010000391.1:0-3708 GCA_964620405.1 uncultured Pirellulaceae bacterium
AGCCTGGGCCGTTATGGACTGCTCTGGCTGCTGCATCGAGGCGGAACTGGACAGCCGCTCTTCGATGCGCAAGGAGGCCTCTACTGGGCACTCCTTGAGTTCCTGCCGGGGTTCCACGTGTTCCGTTATCCGGCCAAACTCTGGACTTGGACCTCCTTCGGCGCCAGCCTTCTGGCTGCGGGCGAACTGCAGCGTTGGCTCGATCTCGCTACCGCTGATTCCATCGATCGATCGCCAGCCCAAGTCGCAGCCACGCGCCTTCGCGGCGTACTCGCGGTGGCGAGTCTTGCCTGCGGCTGCGTTCTCTGGTCCCTGGCCGCTCCCGGGGGATACCTCGTTCAAGCGACCCCGCCCGATGCCCTCTTCGGCGCGCTCGATGCCCCTGCCCTGCGGTCACTGGTGCTCGAATCCGTCCTCCATTCCCTGCTGATCTGCCTCGCGTGGCATGTCTGGCAAAGAAGGTGGCTGCAACATCACGCATGGTCCGGCTGGGCCATGGTCGCGATCACGGCCGTGGACTTGGCCGTCGCGCACCGCGGACTCCTTCCCACAGTGCCGGCAGATACTCTCCCGGCTCTCTCCGTGTTCCACGCCGAGCGAGCCGCGGCAGACTCGCCCAGCCCACCGCGTTATCTGCGGGTGCCTGCGGGCACCTGGTATCCAGCCGCATGGTCGCGTAGTTCGTCCCCCGAGCGGCTGCAAGCCTGCGTTCTCTGGGACGCCGCCACGCTGCGGCCGAAGCATCATCTCGACGAGCGTCTCTGCAGCCTTCGCAGTTCCACTTCCTTTTCCTCGAAACCGCAGCTCGGACAACTGGCCCTGCTCGACCAGCTCTTCACGCAGCACGATCCCGCCTGGGTCGAACTCCTGCGAGTCCTCGGCTGCGAGTTCGTGGTGATACCGACTGGACAGGATTGGCCCGACCTGCCAACGCGATGCCGCTTGGGAACAACACGGGACGCCCGCATCGCATCGATCCCGGATCCGTATCCACGTGCGTGGGTCGTACACCGCAGTTGCCCCTCGCACCCGGCAGCAAACGCCCTCCCCGCAGACGCCTCCCGCGACTCCATCGCAGCATGGCAACACAGGCTGCATCAGACCTGGATTCTCCAGCAACGCATGTCGCAGTTCCGCACCACGGTATTCCTAGAGCAAGTCGGAGACGCGAATCTGGACTCCGCATCGCCGCCGCGGGAAGATGAGCCCGCCTTCGAATCGCCTGCGGGCGATTCCGCGACCTGCCGATTGCTGCGACAGTCCGCGCGGTCCCTGACGCTGCAGGTGAACACGCAACGTCCGGGCTGGCTGGTACTCAACGACAGCCACGACGCCGACTGGCGAGCGAGGATGATCCAAGGAACGGAATCGTGGGATAGCCCCGTCCGTCGCGCCAATGACGTCATGATGGCCGTGGAAGTCCCCGCGGGCGAAACGCGCGTCGAATGGGAGTATCATCCCACCGGGTTTGAAGCCGGCCAGCGTGTCACCTGGGCTGCCCTGCTGGTGCTGGTCGTGGTCGCTTGGGCGGACTACCGGAAGGCGGCGCAGCCGGCAGGCGGTATATGACCGACCGGCGTTCCATTAAAATACGGCTCTTGGATACACGCCCCTAAGGAACGACCACCATGCCTCCACACCAACCAGGGACTCGATCCGGAAGAATCACGATCCGCGTCGTCGCGATGCTCGTCGGACTGCTGGCCCTGATCGCTCTCTTCCTGCCTCGCGTCGTATGCTCCACGGGAATCTTGGAGACGGCTGTCAACCGCGAACTGTCCAAGCAGCATCTGGCCTTGAAGATCGGCAGCCCGCGCATCGGATGGTTTCGAAAACTGCAACTGGACGAGATCGAAGTCAGCGACGAGCGACAGTTCTTCCAGCTGAAGGCCAAACAACTGCAGGGGAACCGCACGCTGGGGCAGTGGCTTTGGGATCGCTCCCAGCTGGGGACCTTCGTCCTGGACTCCCCCACCCTGACCATTGACCTGGAGAAACTCCCCGAGCGGGTCGCTGCGTCTGCGCCGTCACCCAAGCCGACGGAGGGCGGCAAGGCGCCGCCGCCCGACCTGCGTTTCGAACTCCGCAACGGAACGATCCTCGTTCGATCCCCGGGGGCGGCCGAACCCGAGACCTTGGTGGACCAGTGCAACGTGCAGGTCGAACTGGCCAACCACGAAGGCCGGAGCACGTTGACGATCCTGCCCGGTACACCCTTGCAGCGAGTGAATCTTACCCCGGCCCTCTGCGATGTCGGCCTGAAGTTCGTGGCCCCCATCGTCTCGGATGTTGCCTGGACGCGGGGAGAGGTCTCGCTGGAACTGGACCAGTGCCAGATTCCCCTCGATGCTCCCGCGGCGGCGGCCGTGCAGGGACGCGTGACCCTGCATGCGGTGGAGACGGGGCTGAAGAATCCCCTCTCCCAGCAGTTGGTCCAGATGATCGCCAACGTCGTGAAGAAGCAGCCACCCGAGGCAGTCCGGCTGGCCGACCAGTCGGTCATCGAATTCCTCGTGCAGGACCAGAAGGTGCAGCACTCCGGACTGGCCTTTGGATTCCCGGAGCTCTCCCCGGACCTGGTGGTGCGCACCCAGGGTACGGTCGGCTTCGACAAGCAGATCGATCTGCTGGCGGAGATCCCGCTGCCCACCAAACTCCTGGGCGACCGTCCCCTGGCTCAGGTACTGGGTGACAAGCCCCTGTCACTCCCCATCACGGGCACGCTGGACGCATGGAAGGTGGGAGCCGGCGAGGGGCAACTGGCAGAACAGTTGCTGGGCAAACTCATGGAATCACCGTCGCTGCAAAACCTGTCTACCGAAGACGTCCTCCAAGCCCTGCAGCAGATGCGTCAACGCTCGCAGGAACGGCGAGAAACTTCGGGACCGCTGCTGGAGCGACTGCGAACCCGCCGGTCCTCCGGTCGGTGATCGGAAACGCCGCCGGGCAGCTACCTGCACGAATTCCCCTGTGGTAAGGTACCCCCGTCATCGCCCGGCAACCGGTCCTCGTCCCGGGCACGCGTGACGCAGAGGACCTTCATGCTTTTCTCGCCTACAGTCAGGAGTCATCTCATGATGTTTCGCTCGGCCCTTCCCGCCATGCTGGGCTTTCTGGTCGCGATGGCCGGCACGGCTCTCGCAGGCAACCCCGACAAACGCGTCTACGAAATGCGGGTCTACTACGCGCCGGAAGGAAAGCTCGACGAGCTGAATGCGCGGTTCCGCAACCACACGCTGAAGCTGTTCGAAAAGCACGGCATGACGAACGTCGGATACTGGGAACCGCTGGGCGAGAACCCGCAGCGGAAACTGGTCTACTTCCTGGCCTATCCCAACCGCGAGGCGCGTGAAGCGTCGTGGAAGGCGTTCATGGCCGACCCGGAATGGCAGAAGGCGTACAAGGCAAGCGAGGTCAATGGAAAGCTGGTCGAGCGCGTCGAGTCGGTCTTTTTCCAAGCGACGGACTACTCGCCGGAAATCCAGGCGGACACGCCGGGAGAGCGGGTGTTCGAACTGCGGACCTACACGACGACGCCCGGGAATCTCGGAGCGCTCCACGATCGCTTCCGCAACCACACGGTGGAGCTGTTCAAGAAGCATGGCATCACCAACGTGGCCTACTGGTCTCCGATGGCCGATCAGCCGGGAGCCGAGAACATGCTCCTTTACATCGTGGCCCACAAGTCCCCGGAAGCCGCCAAGGCAT
>CAZUJM010000392.1:0-240 GCA_964620405.1 uncultured Pirellulaceae bacterium
CTCCGCAGTCGGTCCAGGACCGGCCGTCGTATCGGTACACATGGCCACGATCGTAGCTGCACGCCCAGAGGTAGTCGTCGTAGACGGCCATTGCTTCCACGCGTTGTCCATCGGGCACCGGCAGTGCCGTCCATTTCGAGTCGCCATCATGGCGAAAGAAGCCCGCCGGCTTGTAGAGTGACGAAGCATACAACTGCCCACGGTAGTCGACGAGCCCTCCGACGGCTTCCGTGTCCGGCA
>CAZUJM010000392.1:262-3683 GCA_964620405.1 uncultured Pirellulaceae bacterium
GACCATCGGAACACACGCCCTCCTCGCTCCGTGTTGGGGGACTCCGGCAACGCCGATCCGGCGACGCGGTAGTGTCCGGTGGCCGCATAGAGCGAGCCGTCGAACGGTGCCAGGCAGGTGACGGTATTCGAGCGGTCGGGAGACCCGCAGTCGATCCAGCCGGACTCCTCGGCCCATCGGTAGACTCGGCCCGACTGCCCCGCCGCCGGTTCGCAGGTACCGACGTACAGCGTGTTCGCATGCTCCGCCATGGCGAACGCGAGCAAGGCATGGCCGGGCCGGCCGCAGTCGAACCACTCGGGTGCCAAGTCGCGGTCGATGCCGAAATGCAGCTGCCCGACATTGGCGACACTGGTGGTGACCGCGCGCGTCTGCAGGCCCAGTTGGATGCCCTGGTGCGTGGCGGGATCGTATTGGCTGATCAGGTCCAGCGGCGTGTTGGTATTGAGCTGGGGCCGAATACGAAGGCTGAGCGTGAAATCAGAGGTACCCCAGACCGGCGCGTGATCGGCCGAAAGTTCCAGCCAGCCGTCGCGACCCTGTCGACCCGCCGGGTCCTCGCCCAACCGCAGCGCGACAGCGGGCGTACCTGCGGAACCGTCGGTTGAGTTGTCGTGACCGTCGGTCCAGTGCGCTACGCCGCGGATCGTCGCGTGTCGATTGTTGCCGGACGCATCGCGCGGGTCGCCCGCGAGTGGCAGGTGCACCAGCAGGTCCTTCCGCAGCGACTCGTCCGACGCTTCCATGGCGTGGCTGCGGCGTGGGAGCAACGTACAGGCCAGCGATGCGGACGCGGCGGTGGCCCCGCGTAGAAGTGCCCGTCGATGAAGCATGGGGGACCCCGTGCAAGGTTGGAGAGTCGGTGCTTACATGCAACCGTGCCGACTCGGAGGTGAGAGAGGCACATCCGTGTGCGAGTCGGCGGAGTATGATCGGCGCGGGCCGGCGTGTCCCTGCGGCGTCGAACCACGCTGCGGCTGCCTGCTTATCGGGGAAGTTGCTGGGAACTCCAAGCGGTCCGGCGTGACGGCGTTGACCTGCCGAGGGGCAACGCCGTGCGGCGGGACGCGGTTGCGGCGGCGGCCTAGTGGCCGCGACGCGAGCGGGCTCCTAGGCCAAGGAGACCGAGGAGGGCCAAGACGGCGGCGCTGGGTTCCGGCACGGCCGCGACGGCGGCACGCGGCCCCGCTTCATAACCGCCGGCCGAGAAGGCCGTCACGAAGTCGCCGCTGTCAAACTCGCGGTCGCCATTCCAATCGCCGGTCTGCCAAAGACTGTTGCCGACCTTCGCGTCCTCATACTCGCCCGCCTGGAAGACGGTCACGAAGTCGCCCGAGTCGAAGACGCTGTCGAGGTTGGCATCGCCGAAGTAGGTCTTGCGGACCTTCTCGACCCACTCGACCCGGTCGTTCTCGTCGACCTTGGCATCGGCGGTAAGATCGAAGGCCGCGGGATTCTGGCCGCCCAGCACGGCGCCGGTGAGCAAGTTGATGTCGCTGGCGGTCAGCAAAGAATCGCCATCGAAGTCGCCGCGCACCGAGGGACTCGATGCGTCCAGCGGATCGTTCGGGCCGAGCACTCCGTAGAAGGCGCGGATGTAGTCCACTTCCACCTTCTGGCGGGAGCCGGTTCCGGCACTCATGACGAAGCGTTTGTCGGTGAAGAGCGAACCGTTCGGGCCGCGATACTCAAACTGGTAGACGAGTTCGCCGTTGATGTACAGCGTGACGTAGTCCTGGGGATTGCTCACGACGCGGGCCGTGTACCACTGGTCGGCCTCGAACGGTTGCTTCCACAAGGCCTGATTGGTGTTGTATTCGTTCGCCGAGAAATGTTCACTGACATCCGTTTCCGGCGGACCAAGTGACTTGGTGTACATGTGCACGGCCGTGCCCCAGGTGCCGTCGCCGTCACGCCATCCCATCTCGACACCATAAGTCTGCGTGCCGTTGGACTCCTGTTCGAACAGCAGCGGGTGGTTGAAGCCCGGTGTGTCCTCGGGAGTCGGAGCCGTGCCGGGAAAGCGGAACCGGACGTCGAGCGTATGCTTGGGTTGATCGAGCAGCGGCTGGGCGAGGCCTTCGGAACTGATACCAGCGCTCGGAACACCCACAACCCCGGATTGCTGCTGAAGTCGATGCCGCCGTAGGTCCAGCGGTCGGCGCTCGGTTGCCCCTTCATCTCCTCGCTCCAGTCCGCGACGGCCGCCCACGCGGGTGCCGTCGAGACGAACAGAAGCCATACAATGGCCACGTTGCGGATCATTGCTTCCTCTCCAGAGAAAAAAGAAATTGGCAGCGAGATCCTGCCGCATCCGGGGCAGACCCGGGATGCCATTGGCAGGAACTCTGTCATGCCCCTCAAGTGCGATGTAACCCGAACAACCAGTATAAACCGCCCCCAAAAGAGTGGAACGGTCTAGCGTCAGAAAATAGCCGGAGCCCGGGTAGGACCTGCGTAGATGTGGGGGTGCGCTGTCAGGTTTCGCGACGGCTTGGAAGGGTAGATGGCCCATTCCATTCGGGGCCGAGGGATCGAGGATTGCGAAGGACGGCATAAGCCCTGGCGCCTCCGGCACCCCAGCGGGCTTCGGGAACCGGGCAGTGGTGGCTTGTCCGGGAATTGAAACAGCGAGCCGGCGAGGCGCGCAGAGTCCCCGCAACGCCGCATTGGGTCCACGGGGCAGCCCGAATGGCTTCCCCGTGGGTGGGGCAGATGCCTGACTTGGAGCCGTCGACGGCGGCTTAGCGGCCGCGACGCGAGCGGGCACCGAGGCCGAGGAGACCCATCAGGGCGAGGACGGCGGCGCTGGGTTCCGGCACGGCCGCGACGGCGGCACGCGGACCCGCTTCGTAACCGCCGGCCGAGAAGGCCGTCACGAAGTCGCCGCTGTCGAACTCGCGGTCGCCATTCCAATCGCCGGTCTGCCAAAGACTGTTGCCGACCTTCGCGTCCTCATACTCGCCCGCCTGGAAGACGGTCACGAAGTCGCCCGAGTCGAAGACGCTGTCGAGGTTGGCATCGCCGAAGTAGGTCTTGCGGACCTTCTCGACCCACTCGACCCGATCGTTCTCATCGACCTTCGCGTCGGCGGTGAGATCGAAGGCCGTGGGATTCTGGCCGCCCAGCACGGCTCCGGAGAGCAGGTTGATGTCGTTGGCGGTCAGCAGCGAATCGCCATCGAAGTCGCCGCGCACCGAGGGGCTCGATGCGTCCAGCGGATCGTTCGGGCCGAGCACTCCGTAGAAGGCGCGGACATAGTCCACCTCCACCGGTTGCTGGGCACCTTGCCCGGAGCCGATCAACATTCGCTTGTCGGTAAACAGTGAACCGTTCGGGCCGCGATACTCGAACTGGTAGACCATGTCCCCGTTCAGGTACATCGTCACGTAGTCCTGCGGATTGGTGACGACACGGACCG
>CAZUJM010000393.1:0-3676 GCA_964620405.1 uncultured Pirellulaceae bacterium
CCGACTGCGGCCCGCAGACAGTACACCGTAGCACTGAAAGGCTTAAAAGGCGAGAACGCCCCCACGCCACCCAGGGCCGCGGGTTTCGTTGCCTCTCGCCCATGATGCCGCCCCACCCCGGGTGGCTTGCCGCCTCGGAGTTCATCAGGTCGTCAGCGGCGAAAAACCACGACATAGACCAGGGCGACCAGCAGCACCAGGCTGGTGATTCCCAGCCAGGTCACCACGCTGATGGAGCGGCGGTGAGCCAGCCTCTGACGGTAGCTCTCGACAGCCTCCATTTTTTCCTTGCCACTTTTGGATGAGCCGACTGCGGAGGCGCCGATGGTGGAGGGGCCCGATGCCGAAGGAAGTGCCGCGGCCACGGCGGGCTTCGCTTGCAGCGAACGTCCCGCCACTTCCAATAAGCCCCTCGGTATCGCTTCGGACGCCCGTTGCCAATCCGGCGAGCCCTGGCTCCATACGAACGCATCCGGCGGCACCCGGCCTTCCAGAACCCAGTTCCGCATCACGGTCGCCGAAGCGGGACCATACTGGCCGCCCTGCGTTGGGCGGACGTACCAGACCGACGCGGGGTCCTGCGGAAAAACGTCAGCGGCGGCGGACGCCCGGGGCGGAGTCTGGGGACTGGGGATGGCCGCCCCCACTGGACTCGTGGGCGGCGGCTGGACATCGGTCATGGAAAGCACTTCCGAGCTCGATTCCGATTCCGGTCCCTCCGCCGACGGTACGCGAAAGTGCACTCCACAGTGCGGGCAGATCCCGCGTTTGCCCGCGAGAAACGCCTTCACATGGAGCTTGTGGCCATTCGGACAGGCAAAGCGAATCCCCATGGCAGCGAAATCAGCCTCCTCACCCGAACGGACTTGCAACAAGGGCCAAGGCGGGTAGCCCAAGCACCCGCGAGCGAACCGGAGGCCAGTCCTCACCGGCAAGCCGCACGACAGGTCGCCTATCGTGCCCACCCCCAACTGGCCCAGCCGGACGGCTCAAAATGAAACGGGGCCACATGCCCGGCCTCGAGTTTTTATAGTATAAAAGCGGCTCGTGGGTGGAGAAGTCGCCGAGATGCGTACCCCCGCCTTCGCGGGACCAGGAGGTCCCACGAAAGAATCGACCGCTTGTCAGGTCCGAGGCCTTCCCGCACGTTCGCCCTGCCGGTGCCGGCAGTTTGGAACGGAAGGGTTTGCTGAGGCATGGACGCCCCCTCGAAGTCTTTTTGCCGAGTCATGATGACCGAGTCCCTCGCAGCCAGCGGGCTGCCCTGCGTCGGGGTCTCAATGCACAAATCCACTTGCAACCTCGCCGGATGCGAGACAGGCTACAGGAACAGTTGAGGAACCATCCTGGTAAGGCCCTCGCGTTCCTTGCGGAATGTCAGGAAGAGAACATGGACCGTACGCCATCCCGAGATCGCGAGCCCGAGGAGGGCTTGGATGAAGGCCCCATCGAAATTGCGCTGGTCGGCGACCTGACCGACCACGAGTCGGAACTCACCGAGCGGCTGTTGAACGTGCCGGTCAACGGCGAGTGCACGCTGTTCATTGATTCGCCGGGCGGCAGTCCGTACTGCGCGATCGCCCTGACCACGCTGATCCGGCTGCGGGGCATCCGCGCCACCGGCGTCGTCACCGGCGAATGCTCGTCGGCCACCCTGTGGCCCTTCGCCGCCTGCCAGCGCCGCATCGTGACTCCCTACAGCGTGCTGCTGTTCCACCCCATGAAGTGGCAGAGCGAGGAGCATGTGGGCCTGCAGGAAGCGGCCGAGTGGGCTCGTCATTTCGGATCGCTGGAAAAGGAGATGGACCGACTGCTGGCCGAACTGCTACAGGTCGACCATGCGATGCTGGACCAATGGATCAACCCAGGCCGTTACGTGTCGGGACGTGAGTTCGCCGAAGCGGGCCTCGCGGAAATGGTGTCGCTCAATGCCGGCCCGATCGACCTGGGCCTCAACGTTTCCGCTGCCCCCAGCCGTTCTGGAAGCTCCGCGAAAAACTCCGGAAAGAGTTCCGGCAAGAACGGTGCCGACAAGCCCAAGGGACCGGGCCTCTTCGTCGCCGTCTCCGGCGCCGCTCGACAACCGGACAAGAGCGGCCACGAGAGCTGAAGCCACCCCTGCGTTGACGGGCGGGCGGTTGTTTTCGGCGCGGTCGCGGCCCCGCGCCGACATCTACTCACAGTGCTCTGCACCGTAACTGCACCGTAACTGGGTTACCGCTGCGCAGCCGCTGCGCCGCGAAAAGAAGCCCGCCGGAAACGCGTCCCCAACGTTTCCGGCAGGCGAGCGGCCCCGCCCTCATCTCCATCCGAGGGCGGAACGGCTTGAGTTCCAAACTTCGCCGCGTCCGTCGGCGATCAGCGCACCACGGCCTGACTCTTCGCTGCTTGACTCTTCCGGGCGCGCCGGCGGTTCCAAGCAATCGCCGCCAATCCGGAGGAGGCCGACCATGCCAGTCCCGTGGGTTCCGGAACGACGGCCGCGCCGCGGACGACAATGCCCCGGGCCGGAGTCACTCCCGCCAGCGGCTCGATGTCCAACGTCCCCGTGCTGCCAGACGCATTGGCACCCGTCAGGCGAAACGTAGCGCTCGTCACGTTCGTGAAACTGGCCAGGCTCAGGCCCACCAGTTCCTCGCCATTCACATCGACGTCCGCATCCTGGTAGACCGACTGGAACGGCCCGCCGTTGACGGCCAACCAGAGCGTCACGATGGCCGGCCCGGATGTCGATCGGTCATACCGCACGCTCAGATCCTGCAGGTCCATGGCAGGCGACGCCGACCATCCCCACTCCAGATAGTCCGTCGCCTCACCGGTCCAACCCAAGGAGTTGAAGGTAGCGCCGGAGCCCGCGACGAGCCCACTGCCGCGCGAGAGCGCCAGCGGCGTCACTCCACTGATCCACTCCGTCGCTACGCTCGACGTCGTCGAATTGGCGGCGTCATACCCCACGATCGTCGCCGCCCGCGCCGAGGAGGAGCCCCCCTGCCCCAGCGCCATCGCCGTGCCCACGATCGCCAGTCCCCGCGCGAGCAACCGCGAGACGGCGCGGGATATGGCGGCTCCCAGAACCTGGGTCTTGCGCTGCTGTGCGCCGCGCTGCTGTGCGCCGTGCTGCTGTGCGCTGTGCTGCTGTGCGCTGTGCTGCTGTGCGCTGTGCTGCATTTCACCGTGCTGCATTTCACCGCACGCGTTAGCACTCCAAGCCGGCCCGACGGTCCCGACCGTCCCCATGGCCCTGCCTCCCTGCCATCCATTGCCTCCCTGCCATCCATTCCATGACACGCTCATGCTCAACCCTCCCTCGCTGTCAGGTCTTCACCCCAGCCTGTCGCTCCAGCGACAAGTCACGGTGCGGCGTGAGCGGCGGGGCGGAGACCACGCCACGAACGGAAAGGCGACACGCGGCCCTTCCCGGCCAGTAGCGACTCGCCTGCAACCACCTGACGAACCAAGACGCTGGCCATCGCCCGCGACCTGCCCGCCGGCCGCTCATCGCCGCACGCAGGGCATTTCACGCCAACCGCGAAAAAAAAACAAACCTGCGTGCAACCCACTCCCGAGTCCACGCCGGAATGCAACCCTGCAGAGGGCAGGAATCCTGGGAGCGATCTGCTGCGCGACTCGTGACGCGACTCGTGACGCGACTCGTGACGCGACTCGTGACGCGACT